>CAITYM010000028.1 GCA_903896615.1 uncultured Burkholderiales bacterium | reverse complement strand
GGCTGATATCGTATCTTTGACCAGCACCCAGATAGCAGGAATAGCCTCAAATTCCTTGAATAGTTTAAGTGCAACCCAGTTTGCAGCGCTGACCTCTGCTCAGATCTCTAATCTGAGCACAGCTAACTTGTACGCATTGAATACAACCGGTGCGGCCAGCTTGACAGTCACTCAGACTGGAGGACTTGGGACAGCACAATTGCAAGCAATCAATAGCACCAATCTTGCACTGATGAGCACCAGTGCAATTAATAATCTAAGTAGTTCTCAGATTCAATCGTTGTTGACCAGCCAAGTCGCTGCGCTTACAACCTCACAAGTCAATGCACTTTCAACTGTTCAGTTCGCAAGTTTATTTACGAATCAATTGAATTCGTTCACAAGCGACGAATGGACTCCACTTAGCACATCAGATATCGTCTCGCTCACCAGCACCCAGATAGCAGGCATAGCTTCAAATTCCTTGAATAGTTTAAGTGCAACTCAGTTTGCAGCGCTTACCTCCGCCCAGATTTCAAACTTAGCAACTGCAAATTTGTATGCTTTAGGCACTAATGGTGTTTCAAGTATTACTCCCATTCAAACTCTTGGGCTAAGTACTGCACAACTACTGGCGATTACAAGTACCAATTTGACGATCATGAGCACCAATGCTGTGAATAGTTTGAGCAGCACTCAGATTGAATCATTATCAACATCTCAAGTTGCTGCGCTTACTACAGATCAAGTGGGCGCGCTTGGAACGATTCAAGTTGCTGCGTTATTTACGAACCAGTTGAATGCCTTTACCAGTGATCAATGGATACAGATAAACACTTCAGATATTCTCTCTCTTACAAGCATTCAGATTGCGGGAATCGCCTCGAATTCTCTGAATATGCTGAATGCAACTCAGTTCGAGGAACTGACGTCAGCTCAGATTTCAAATCTGACTTCTGCTAATTTATATGCATTAAATTCATCGAATGCTTCGAACATTACAACTACTCAGATTGTTGGATTGAGTTCGGCTCAACTCCAAGCGATTTCAAGCACAAATTTGGAGCTCATGAGCACTAGTGTATTAAATAGTTTGAGCACTTCACAAATTGAATCCCTACTCAGCAGTCAAGTTGCGGCGCTTACAACAGCGCAAATCAATGCGCTCTCAACGATTCAAATAGCTAGCTTATTTACAAATCAGCTCAATGCACTGACCAGCTCGCAGTGGGGGCAGGTAAGTACTGCGGCTGTCTTGTCTCTAACGAGTACCCAAATCGCAGGAATTGCTTCAAACGCCCTCAACAGCTTAAGTTCAATCCAGTTCGCTACGCTCAGCTCTGCTCAGATTTCAAACTTGAGTACAGCTAACTTGGCTGCCCTGAGTTCAACTGGTGCTTCAAGTATCACTTCCACTCAAGCTTACGGGATTCTCTCGTCTAATTTGCAGTTCTTGAGTACAAATAACATTGTTTTATTAACGACTGATTTTGTCTCTACATTAACTAGCTCCCAAATCTCAGGACTATCGACAGCCCAAATCGCTGCATTAACAACGACTGAAGTCTCAGACATGCTCAGCGGGCAATTTGCTGGATTAACAACAAATCAAATTAATGCGCTGACAACAAGTCAAGTTGGAGAACTGAGTATGTTAGATATTCAGTCCCTATCTACCAATCAAATATACGCATTCTCTAGTAATCAAATTGCAGTACTAACAACTTCTACGCTTCAAAGTTTTGCACAAATCAGTCCCCTTGTTTTAGACTTAACAGGGGTTGAAGCTCTATCGACAGCAAATATCGCAGGTTTGGCAACCAGTGCATTTGAAGTTTTGACCTCTACTTCTGGACCAGGTGTTATCCAGACTCAACAAATTGGTCAATCAGGCGTAATCTTCGATTTAGGTAATACGGGAGCAACCAACGCAAACGTTGGCTGGATAACTCCTGGTGAAGGCTTTTTGGTTGATCTCCCAAGTGGAGCTACCACAATCACGAATGGTTCTGAGCTTTTTGGAACAGCCACTATGCTCCCTAATGGCCAACAAGCTCCAAACGGATTTGCTGCACTGTCCATTTTTGATCAAAACAAATCTGGATCCATTGACAGTAGCGACCCAATTTTTAATCAACTACAGGTCTGGGTTGATACAGGGATTAACGCGGGTACACCAACGGGTAGTTTATTCACCCTCGATGAGTTAAATATTCAATCCCTAAACCTCAACGCTAAAGTTGCAGACATTACAAACAATGCAAACACCATTGGATTGATATCTAGTTATACCACCAAGGATGGACAAACACACGAGTTAGCCGATGTATGGCTCGCATCAACTGCGGGTACAGGTGACTCGATTAACCTTCTCACAAATGCGCTGAATCAGTACAGTACTAATGGATCTGTAGCAGTAGGTTTGAATTCGGGCGTGATCAATCAAGAAAGCAGCAGTGTCGGTGGCTCTAGCAATAACAACATTAATATTACTGCCAGCAACGCAAACTATCCTAATGCAACATTAACGAATACCACAAATATAGCCACTACCAACTCAGCTGCTCTGCTAGCTAACGCCCTCAGTCAATACAACGCGAATGGACAATTAATATCAAATACAGCCAATACACCTAGTGCGGGGGTACTCACAGGTGCTAATATCAGTGCAAATCAGTTATTGGGTTCAGCAAATGAGCAGGCTAGCACGAGCTCTCCCACACCCACTAACCCTAAGTCCTCATAGCTGATTTTTGCAAGTTAGTGTGATTTTAGTAAATCAAAAAATATGCGAGACCGTTTATCTTTGGATTTACCAGGGGGAGGTGGAGCTTAAGATAGTTCTTAAATTACCAAGCACACACGAAATAGAGTAGCTGCTGCTCATTTTTATTGCTTTGTGTTGGGATCCAGTCTGATGGATAATCCATCGTTCTTACAACCTTGCCAGTTCCCATTCTGTCAGAGTAGCCAACAGCGTTAATTGACTTTTCACGGTTGTTATCACAGTCGAACTCTGCAAATGAGCGAATGGAGCGTTGTCCACTCGAGTCAGAAGCTCTTAAGTCATATAAAACATCCATCCGCTTATTGCGACCAATGCGGACAATTGTGCCTGTATCTGCATAGACACTCACATCCATGGTCTCAGTGACTTTCATCCAAAAAGCGAAACTGTTTTGGGCGGCAAAAGCAATCGTTGTTAGAACTGCGGCAAGAAGTGTTTTCTTAAAGTTGAGCTTCATGACTTTCTATTCTATACCGAACTTACGGCTCTTTTTGTGGAGTGATCGGTTCCGACAAAAAGGTACATCGCTGGAACCACAAAGAGGGTAAAGAGTGTCCCTATGGATAGACCAGTAAAGATAACGAGTCCCATAGAGAACCTTCCCGCAGCTCCCGCGCCTGTGGCTATCACAAGTGGGATTACGCCAAATACCATTGCCGCGGTAGTCATTAGGATGGGGCGAAGTCGGGTGCCCGCTGCTGCCTCAATGGCGCTGCGTTTCTCAACTCCAGTCTTTTGGAGTTGATTGGCAACTTCAACAATCAAAATGCCGTGTTTACTAATCAGCCCCATCAGTGTGACTAACCCAACCTCTGTGTAAATGTTGACCGAACTAAAGCCTAGAAAAATAAAAATCATTGCTCCAAATAAAGCTAGAGGAACAGATACCAAAATAACGACAGGATCTTTGAAGCTTTCAAAGAGGGCAGCCAATGCTAAGAAAACAATCACAATTGCGAATAAAAGGGTCACGATGAACCCACCAGACTCTTTCATGTATTGTCTTGATTGCCCTGCATAATCAACGCTATATCCAATGGGGGCAACTTCACTTAGGGTATTTCTCATGAACTCAAGCACCTCGCCTTGAGACGCACCAGACACACCAATAATAGTTGCTGAGTTCAATTGTTGAAACCGGTTAATTGATTCAGGAACGATATCGTATTTGATACTCGCAACCGTACTGGCTTGAATTAACTGACCGTTGGGTAATTTGATAGCGAAGTCTAAAACGCTTGATGGATTGAGCCGATCAACTTGTTGTACTTGGGGTATCACTTTGTAGGATCGTCCGGCAATCGTAAAATAATTTACGTAGCCTCCCCCAAGTGCAGCGCTCATTGCGTTGCCCACATCAGATTCAGACAAGCCTAGACTGGCAATCTTATCCCTGTCAACGACAAGGGTTGCTTGTGGCTTGTCAACTTTAAGGTCAACGTCTACAAAGTAAAACTTACCCCATGCTCGCGCTTTATCCATCACTTGTTGCGCAACTAGGTTTAAATTCTGATAAGGCTCAGTAGTTGAGATGACAAACTGAACCGGAAGCCCTGATGAGCCGGGAAGCGCAGGAAATTGAAAGGCGGCAACCCGTGCTCCTGCGATGGAGTTCCATTTCTTTTGTAAATCTACTTGAATTTGTTTCGCACTTCTGGTGCGTTCATCCCAGTTTTTAAACAACACCCCACCTATGCCTGAATTAATCGTTGGTACGCCAGTAATTTGGAACATTTGTTGGTATTCCGGCATTGTCTTTGCAATGTTGAAGATCTGATCAGCGTAGGTAAGCATCTGATCTGAAGTAGATGTAGGAGGGCCCACAATTTGTGAAATAACGATGCCCTGATCCTCCTCGGGCGCTAATTCTGATTGAGACATCTTGAACATGAGGACCAATAAAACCAAAAGAATGCCGCCCATCACAATAAGTACTTGCCAAGTATCTAATGCACTGTGTAAAAGGGCAAGGTAGCGCTTATGCACCTTATCAAAGGTGTGATCTATTTTTTGAGCAAAACCGCTGTGCAAGTCCTCAGCTTTCAAAAACCTTGAACACATCATTGGAGATAGAGTTAGTGCAACTACCCCAGAGACCGTTACAGCTCCTGCAAGCGTGAAGGCAAACTCCGTAAATAAGGCGCCAGTCAATCCCCCCTGAAATCCAATAGGGATGTAGACAGCAATCAGTACCAAAGTCATGGCGATAATTGGGCTCCCCAACTCACGAGCCGCGAGCATCGCAGCTTCAAAGGCCGTTTTGCCCTCCTCTTTCATGTGACGATCTACGTTTTCAACCACAATAATGGCATCGTCCACAACCAAGCCTATGGCTAAAACCAATGCTAAGAGGGTAAGTAGGTTGATGGAGTATCCAAGCACCAGCATCATTAGAAATGTGCCGATCAACGAGAGTGGCATCGCAATCACTGGAATGAGTACGGCCCTTATATTTCCCAGGAATAAAAAGATAACCACGGTCACAATCAAAAGTGCTTCACCTAAGGTCTTCATCACCTCAATAATTGAGGTATTGATAAACGAGGTTGAATCGTAAACAATCTCACCCGTTAAGCCGTTGGGCAATTGACTGTGGATATCAGGGAACACCTTTTTCACTCTTTTTGCAACATCAAGGATGTTTGCATCAGGGGCAACTTTAATACCTATGAATACTGAGCGCACGCCTCCAAAGGCCACATTGAAGTCATAGTTCTCTGAGCCGAGGCTTATGTTTGCTACATCTTCTAAGCGAACGATGGAGTTGCCGTTTTGTTTAATTGAAAGCTTCTTGAACTCATCCACGGAGTG
Source organism: uncultured Burkholderiales bacterium (assembly GCA_903896615.1). Taxonomy (GTDB): domain Bacteria; phylum Pseudomonadota; class Gammaproteobacteria; order Burkholderiales; family Burkholderiaceae_C; genus Limnohabitans. Next base: position 57,255 of record CAITYM010000028.1, on the reverse strand, counting down.
CAAATCGGTTCCTGCTGTCAAAGGGATAGTAACCATTTGGCCCTTGGAAGCCCCAAGGGTGGCAAGGAAATTGTTGTTCGCCAACGCACTGCTGATTTCTGAGGCTGTTACGTTGTGGGCTGCCATTTTGGATGCGTCCAACCAAGCGCGAAGTGCAAATAAACGTCCCCCCAAGATCTCGGCTGTTTGAACACCCTCAATAGAATCGAGTTTGGGTTTAACGACTCTAATTAAATAGTCAGTTACGTTATTGGTTGGAAGTTCGTTACTGTAAAAGCCCAGATACATTGCATCTGTTGTTTGACCCATCTGCACAGTTAACACGGGTTGTTGCGCCTGTGCGGGGAGTTGATTACGCACACTGGCTACTTGGGTGTTGATCTCTGTTAATGCGCGGTTAGCGTCATAATTTAACCTAAGGGTTGCAGTTATTGTTGAGACACCACTTGTGCTACTAGAGGACAGGTAATCAATGCCCTGAGCTTGGGCAATTGCAGACTCTAGGGGCTGGGTGATAAAGCCTGCGATAGTTTGTGCGTCAGCGCCAAAGTAAGTGGTACTAATTGTGACCACCGCGTTTTGTGTTTTTGGATACTGATTAACCGGAAGGCTAAATACAGCCCTTAATCCGAGGACCACAATAAATAGTGAAACGACCGATGCCAGTACAGGCCTACGGATGAAAATATCGGTAAAGTTCATTTTTAAAGCACGAAATTGGTATTTCGTATCATTTCTCTTGTGGTTGAGGGTTAGGGCTATTTGCGGGTTGAACCGTATTATCTATAGTAAGTGGGGTGTCATTTTTAAGTTTAATCATCCCGCTGGTTACTACGTCCTGGCCAGGCTCGATACCCTTGATGATGGATACTTGGTCTCCTCTTGTCTCGCCAACTGTTACAAACACCTGTTGAGCAACCAAAGGCTTACTACCACTCGCATCGGCTTTGTCTGCGGTTTTAGCAATAAATACAGTTGATCCGTAGGGGTTGTAAGTGATTGCAGTTTGTGGAATGGTTAGGTATTGCTTTTTCGCACCAACCAATACACTCACATTTGCAAACATCCCTGGTAAGAGTAAGTTCTTTGAATTATCTAAAGTAGCTTGAACTTGGATGTTACGCATCGTAGTATCAACTTTAGGGTTGATCGCCGTGATGTGAGCCACAAAAGTTTTGCCAGGATAGGAGTCACTCGTCACATTGACAGTTTGTCCCTTAGAAATTTGTGAAAGTCGTTGCTCGGGTAAGTAAAAGTCAACATACAGTGAACTTATATTTTGAATCGGTACGATCTTATCTCCAGGATTCAAGTATTGGCCTGGTATGACTGAAGTAATTCCCAACTTGCCTGCAAACGGAGCTCGGATTGCTTTTTTCTCAAGTGTTGCGAGTTGTTGATCAGCAATTGCTTTTTTGCTTTTAAGGTCGGCTAAATCGTTATCGACCTGCGCCTGTGAAACCGCTTGTGCAGCTAGCTGAGCTTGATCCCGCTTTAGGACCACCTCCGCTAGTTCTGCTGCTGCGCTCGCTGAGCGCCATGCAGCAGAGTCTGCATCTGCATTGAGTTGAATCAGTAATTGGCCGGCTTGGACTTCGTCGCCAGAGTGGAAATTAACGCTACGTACCAACCCAGCAATCTCGCTGGATAAGTCAACGCCCTTAGTGGGCGAGAGCGAGCCAATCGCTGTGATCTGAGGTTGCCACTCAAGTAACTCAGCCTTAATCGTTGACACGGTTTGCGGTCCTGGTTTGGGCGCACTGGCGATTAACTTTTGAATATGAAGGAAAAATCCTAAACCTAAGGCAACGATCAATAAAAGCACTGCGCCTAACATGGTGAGCATGCGTTTGGTCATGTTGTTATAGCTCTCAAATTAAATGGATGAATACGAAAAAATAGGAAGTTTGTAAAACTTACAGCACGGTGTTTAAAGTTTACCTACAAGTCAGAAATTGGGTCACTTCTGAGTGGCGGGGGAGGTTGAACTGGCTTTGACGCTTGTCGCTGAGTCCACACCATCCGCACCAGTTGATTTGTTCCACCAACCACCACCCAAGGATTGAAATAATGCAGCTGTGTCAGCGTAGCGTGCCGCTTTTGCGGCAATCAAGTTGATTAGGGCTTGCTGGTAGGTTCTTTGCGCATCAAGAAGGACAAGGTAACTGGTTGCGCCAAGTTGGTATTGTTTGGTGCTGAGTTCTAAGGCTTCCTTGGAAATAGCTTCAACCTGAGCCTGAGCATTTAGAGTTTGTGTATCTGCCTCCAACGCCCTTAGGGTGTCGGCAACGTTTTGAAAGGCCCCAAGTACAGTGGCTCTGTATTCTTCTGATGCTTGCAAATAACTTGCCTGCGAAGCTCTTAATTTTGCACTAAGCGCTCCGCCACTAAATATTGGCGCGGTAATGCCTTCCGCAAAATTCCAAAAGGCAGAGGATGCCTTAAATAGGTCGCCTTGCTTAACTGCCGAAGAGCCGTAGCTACCTGATAACGTGAACTGAGGATATTGATTAGCTGTAGCAACACCTACTTGTGCGCTAGCTTGGTGCAAGAGTGCCTCGCTTGCCCTAATGTCAGGGCGTTGTCTAACCAATTCTGATGGAAGTGAAATTGGCAACTCACGGGGGAGTTCGAGTGAGTCCAGATTGAACTCAGCCTCTACAGATTGGCTTGGCAAAAGTCCAGCATAAACAGAGAGTTGGTGCCTGGTTTGCGAAAGCGCTTTTTCAAGGGAGGGAATACTTGCTCTGGTTTGCGCAACGATATTTATTTGTTGTAGTAGTGGCGTACGGCTGATTGCGCCTACTTCAAATTGTTTTTGAACCACTTGTAGCTGTGTATTCTGAGCTTGGAGCAAATCTTGCGTAGCTTTGAGTTGTTCCCTTAAGGACGCTTCTCTGATGGCAGTAGTCACAACATTTGCAGTTAGAGAAAGGTAGGCCGCTTCGAGTTGATAGGCCTGATATTCCATTGCCGCTTTTTGGCTCTCGAGTTGTCTTCTATTAGCTCCAAAGACATCAAAGTTATAGCTAACATTCACGGATGCGTTGAGCAGACCCAACACTGCGCCCTGTGCATTAGGATTGCCAGCTTGTTGGGCTTGGTTTAAATTGAGCTTTTCCCTTTGATTGGTAATCCCAGCAGTTACGTTTGGAACCATCAGCGCACCAAACTGGTAGTTATAGATCTCTGCTGCTGAGGTGAGCGAGGACTGCGCCGCTTTCAAATTGGGATTGTTTTTTAAAGATCTAACAATCAGCTGGTTAAGCGCCTCGTTGTGAAAGACCTCCCACCACTGGGATGAGATTTTCCCGCCTGGTACAAAGACTTGCTTCTTGGCAGAGGCCAGTCCTGGATCAAGTTCATCAGCAATTTTTTCCTGCGTATAGGTTCCTGCAACCGCATTTTGCGGAGCTGTTGGGATTTTAAAATCAGGTCCAACTGCGCAACCGTTTGCTAAAAGCACCAAGGCTACAGCTCCAATAGTTCTAAAACTCAATTCCAAGTTTTTATTGAACCAGAAACTGGATCTTAAAATTTGAGAGGCCAGCCCCTTCGGGCGCTCCATTCCATGGGAATTACTGAGAGCTATATTCGTTGAGTTTCTGAGTTTCATTTTTTAAATCATATCCAACTACTTCAAACTTATTTAGCTATTGCGCCTGAAAGCAGTAAGACGGTATGATGCCACAGACTTACGTTCACGGCTTCGCATAGGGTTAAGCCATGCTTTGAGCTTTTTAAAGCATTTTGAATAATATTTGAATACTAATTAAGTAGAAATAGACTCTTTTAAATAGTTTTTTCGATTTTTAAGTAAAAATAGATTAACCCCCCCCCTAAAAAGCATTGGGGCTGTATTTTACAAATAGCAGTTTTTTTGACAAAAATCACACGCCCTAAAACTCAAACCTGACAAGCACTTGGTAGGTCGTGCGTGTCTCTTCGAATTAGATTAGCTGGTCATGAATAGGGGATCGTAACGACTTCTGAATAAAAAAGCATCATTTAGCATTTTGCGCAGCCCTTAGGCAAATAAATTATCCCCTCCTAGAGTATTCACAGTTACTGAATCACTTTGTATAAATTCAAGCTCGTTGTTTGTAGGCAATATGTCGCTTGGTTGCGTTGCCGCAGCCAGGTCTTTTCAGGCAAAATATGCTTTCTTTTCCTAAAATTCCCCTAAAGCAAAGACATCTTAAATATTGGCCTGCCGATGCACATAGAATTTGGGGATGTCAGGATCTAAATTTAGAAATATTCCCGCCCCAAAACCAAAGAAGAGCTTGCCCACGAAAATAGGTCAATCTAACGCGGGTTTACAGCAAAAGCTAGCAAAGGCCATAGACCTTCATATTAAAAATGAACTGGATCTAGCAAAACCGCTGTATCAAGAGATTTTGAGTGCTGAGCCGAACCATTTTGACGCACTTCATTACCTTGGCGTTATACATTATCAGCAGGGTCGTAACCCTGAAGCCCTCGAGCTCATTGAGCGGGCCGTTAAGCTTCAACCCTTGCATAGCGTGAGCCTTAGTAATTTAGGTAATGTATATCAATCATTGATGAGGTATCAAGACGCAATTATTGCCTATACCAACTCAATTGAACTAAATCCACAGTTTACAGATGCGTACTTCAATTTAGGTGTGGTTTACAACGCTACAGGAATGATTGTTCGGGCACTGGAGTCTTATAACCACTGCTTGAGTTTGAACCCCAACCAGGCGCTTGCCTATAACAACAGAGCACTCACACTCAAAGAGTTGGGGGGACCTGGGGGTGACCCTCGCACGACGGAGCTAGCTTGCCTTGATTATCTGCGTGCCACTCAATTAAATCCTAGCTTCGCTCAGGCGTTTTTTAATTGGGGTGTCGCTTTGTATGACAACAAGGACTTGAACGGCGCACTGGATAAATACAACATTGCTTTGGAGTTGGATCCGTCCTTAACAACCGCGTTGAACAATAGGGGCAATTTACTACAGGAGTTGGGCCAATTTAATCAGGCATTAGAGTGTTTTACAAAAGCAATAGAACTAAACCCATTACTTTTTGAGGCCTTTTATAACCGAGGCTCGCTTTATCAAAGCCAGGAAATGTATGAACTCGCTATGGCTGATTATGACTGCGCAATTGCTGTGAATTCAGGTATGGTTGAAGCGTTTTTTAACAGAGGCTCAGTGCACGAGCAACTAAAGAACTTTAGTCATGCAAAGGTGGATTTTGAGCGAGCCATTCAAATAAATCCCGACTTTGCAAACGCCCACTTTAACCTTGCTTTGTTGCTCTTGAAATTACAGCAGTTTGAGCTTGGGTGGCAAAAGTATGAATGGCGTTGGCAATCGGATGACTTTTTGGGAAAGTACTTTAAAACAACCAAGCCACTTTGGCAGAAAGATTTAAATGCAAGCCAAATTTTAATTTGGAACGAACAAGGGGTAGGCGACGAAGTTTTCTTCTTACCCTGGGTCGTTAAATTTTCGTGTGAATTAAGCGAAATTTCAAGTCAAAATAAAAAGATTATTTGTCGTATTGATTCTAGGCTTATAGAGCTATTTAAGCGATCAGTGCCTAAATCACACACTAATCTGATATTTGTTGACAGAGCAAACTGCCCAGATGAAGGGCTATTTGATGCACATTTACCGATGGGGAGTTTGCCGTTAGTTTTAGATCAAATCAACCCAGTCGAAAAAACGACGCGACCTTTAGGCCCTGCATTTGAATCCAATACCCCAGCACCTTATATATTTGCAGATCCAGTCAGAGCACAGCGCATAAGAGCGGAGCTCGTTAACGACAAAGAAGTATTAATTGGAATATCTTGGAGAAGTAAGAATTCAAAAACTGGAGCAGTTAGAAGCGTTCCACTGATGGATCTAGTGCGAACACTTAATATACCTAATGTTCGTTTGGTTAATCTGCAGTACGGAGACGTACAAGCAGAGTTGGAGCAAGTCTTAGAAACTGAGGTTGGTCATGTTTTAAGAGCCCCTCATCTTGATGTCATGCAAGACCTTGACGGATTGGCTAGTCTCATATCGGCGTGTGATTTGATTGTCTCTGCTGACAATACAACTGTACACATGAGTGGCGCACTAGGAAAAAAGACGATCGTACTTCTCCCTTATACGGCCGATTGGCGTTGGGGTGCTGACGGTCATAATGCTATTTGGTACCCAAGCGTACAACTTTTAAGGCAACAAAGCAGGGGTGAATGGGGCCCAGTGCTACAAAGATTGACCCAGTTAGTGCTTTAATTAAATCAAGCCCACCTCGCCATTGATAATTCACGCCCAAACAATGCGAAACTCCTGTCTAGTCCACATTTTTGAATAAAAGCATATCCAAAAGTTTGCGTTCCTTATCAATATCGAAACCACACTCTACAAAGCGCGTTGAGTTTTCGTAAGTTCTAAAAATTATGTCCCAAAGGGGAATACCGTAATTGTTGGTATGCCGATCTTTTTCGTGGTGAATCCGGTGCATTTCGGGCCTTACGATAAAGTATCCAAGCCACCTGGGCGTTTTAATATTGGTGTGCTCCCATAGCTCAAAGATACCGACCCAAAAGGAAGTCCAAAGGGCTGCCTCTAGGTTAAATCCCAGTATGACGTAAGCGACGAGGTTTACGATGACTGCATTAGATAAAAAATCACTTGGATGTGCATAAAACGCGGTTAATGTTTCAAGTCGGTAAGTACTGTGATGAATTTGGTGAAACAACTTCCAACAATAGTTGCTAGAGTGGCGAAGGCGGTGCCACCAATATACAAAAAAAGTAACGCAGTAATATCCCACAAGTCCTTGTATGCAAACGTTTAAATTATTCGTAATTAAATTTGATCGATATAAGAAATCGACGTGTAATTTAATTACATCTAGATATTTTTCAAGCATACTTCCAAGTACCAAAGTTACAGCAATACCGGCACTTGCCAAAATTAGGGCTCTCAAAATCCAAGACCAATCGGGACGGTACGGGTAATTGGGCGTCACTCTCTCCATCAACATGAGTGAGAATGCAAATAAAGCATTTAGCAAGAAAGTTAAAAGCGAAGTTGCCATCTTTATTTACATGTAGAAAGCGTTGGGATGGATTGTCAAAATAGATGATTTAGTGGCGGACATCGATTTTCTTTAATGTCTCGAAAAACTCCTTTGACTGGTCCTCATCAGATCTTGGCCAAGCCGTTTGAAGCACATCGTAGAGGTGTTTTTTAGAGTTTGCCAGCTGCTCTGGGTTTTGAGCTAAAAACAGTGCTCTTTGGTAATAAGCTTCCTCATCATCTGTAACGTTATCCATCATCCCGACATCAAATAGAAGGCTTCCCGCAACGCGGGAGGCAAAGCTTGAGCCTCTTTGTGTGACGACAGGGACTCCGCATAAAAGTGAGTCACCAACTGTGGTGTGTCCGTTGTAAGGATGGGTGTCTAAGAAAAGATCTGCATGTTGGTAGCGCGCTAAGTGATCTTCAAGGCTTGGCACACGAGATGCAAACACGATTCTGTCTTCACCAATCCCTTGGGCTTGGGCAGCTTTGAGGAGATTAGCTTGTGCTTCCTTGGTAAGCTTCATTAGCCAAAGTACACTGTTCGGGACATTTTTAAGCAACTGCATCCAGCGCCCAAAAATACTTGGCGTGATTTTGAAATTGTGATTAAAGCTGCAAAAAACAAATGCATCAGCCGGTAGTCCGTATTCGGTCTTCGGGAGCGCTTTAGCGTTTGGTTTTACAGAGTTATCACGGGGCAGATAACAATGATCAAGCTCTAAGATCTTCTCACTAAATGACTCTCTGTATTCGGGTGGAACCGTTCTTGGGTCAGTTATTAAATAATCTACAAAGGGGAGGCACAGCGTTCCAGGAAATCCCAGATAAGTCATCTGAACAGGACAAGGACGGTGGGATAGCACATCTAATCGCTCACCTTCTGTGTGCCCTGATAAGTCAATCACGATATCAACCTCCAGAGCGCGCAATATCCGGGCTATTTCAATGTTTGTTTTGGTTTGACAGTCTAGGTATTGATCAAACGCGCAGCGATAACGACGCCATAAATCGCTTTGATCATTGATGCCAATTGAGATACCCACCAATTCAAACTCCTGCCTATTGGCTTTTTCAAGCATAGAGATAAAGAGGTACCCAACTGGGTGTATTCTAAAATCAGCTGAAATGAAGGCCACACGTTTTTTCGGGTGTTTGTACTGTTCACCATTCCAAAGAGGAGGATTATTGAAATTGAATTTCTCGTTGACGTAGCCTTGGGTTGCTTTTTTGACTAATTTAACATCGCCAGATATACCCATGAAAGTCAGGGGCGCACAAATTCTTGAGCCGTCCTGTATACCGTGTTCAATTCTGGATTTAATTTCATCATAGTCTCCCCAGTCACAATCATGTGTTCGACACAGCATGAGTTGGGAGTTTGCCTTGGGGGAGTGTGGTTCAACCTCCAATATGCGCTGAAACATATTAGCTGCCAACTTAAATTCTTTAAACTGAGTGAGTAATATGCCCTGACCTTCCAAGAGCATTACGTGGTCGGGAATGATTTCTGAGGCCTCATGGAGTGTAGTGAGTGCCTCTTTATGACGATTCAAGAATTGTAAAAGTGCTGCAATGTTAATGTAGATTCCTGGATGTGTAGGATCTACCTTAGCCCCTTCGTTGTAACAGGCGAGGGCTTCGTTGTATCTTCCCAAATCTGTCAGTAATTTGCCCTTAGCATGATACCCCTGTGCAATTTTGGGATGAAACTCAATTGCTTTTGAGAAATAGTCGACTGCAGCATCGTTTTGCCCAAGCGCAATACTGATGATGCCAAGAGTATATAAGGCTATAAAATTTTCACTGTCTAACGCCAAAGCATTGATCATGGCTTCGCGAGCGCCAACATTGTCTCCGCTGTTTTGAAGCGTTATACCCTTAGAGGTAAGGGCTACGACCTCGGGGGAAGTTCCCTGACCATTTGTGGTGTGCGTTTTAAGGACAACTTCTACGGTTTCTAAGTGTGCTTTAGCAGCATCTAACTTTGGATCTATAGAGATTGCTTTTTTTGCGGAGTTGACAGCCTCTTCGTATTTGCCAGTATTGAACTCAATGATGGACATAGCTAAATGCCCAAGTGCAAATTTTGGACTCAAACCTAAAAGTTTTTTGATGTAATCGTGCGCAGGTTCAAAATTCTTTTTTGACGACTCAATTGCCCCTAACGAGTACAAAACAGCTGAATTTTTGGGGTCGCTTTTAAGTAAATCTAAAAACATTTGATGCGCTGTATCAACTTGCCCTGCGTTTTGTAAACCTATGGCTTGTGTTAACTTTTCCTGAAATACCTTAGGGGATATTTTGGTCTTCATATTGATCAGTTCTTGGGTTAATTCAAAGTTTATTGGGTAAATTGCTGCAAATCACGCGATTTCAGCATGGACCGGGCAATTCGTTGCCATAAATCCCCTGAAATAGATCGGCTTTAAACAGTTAAAATTAACCTTTAAGCCCAAAAGTTCCGGATTAATCATGATTTTCTTGATGGTTTTACAAGCACTGTTGGCTATTTTATATTTTTCTACAGCCCCATTCTCCATGTCTTTGTCTTTGGAGGTGACTTTGTTGATCAATGTTGCGTCACTGTTTAAGTTGGGACAGATATTTTTTCAGACCCCTGAGGCTTTTTTTCTGCGCATTAAGCTTTTGAGGTACATATTCACCGGAACACTTTTATTGCTTGAGTTTTTTATCTTCCTAACTCCAGACCCAGTTAGCCTATCTCCACTGCAAGGCTTGATCAACGACGCAGAGGTTTTTGTAACGGGTTTATTGACGGGCATACTCTGGCAAGATCAGATTTTAGGTTTGCGATTAACGTTTATCTCAAAAAGAAAAAATCATCCTAAGATTTAATTTTCCCTTAAATTAAACTTTTAAAGCATTAATGCGTCCACCTTTTCAAGCCCCACAACCTAAGCTCAACAAGGCACTCATCACGCGCTTGACAACATTACTGACACAAGCTGTAGATTTTCAAAACAAAGGGGATAACGAAAAAGCTAAATCCCTATACCAAGAGGTCGTCAAATTACAGCCTGGAAATTTTGATTGTTGGCACATTCTTGGGATTTTTGAGTATCAGAATAAAAATTACGAGGAGGCATTGAAATTATTCAGAAAAGTAATCTCTATAAATCCGCGATTTGCACCGGTACACAGTAACATGGGTTTGGTGCTCCAAGATCTAAAGCGCTACCCAGAAGCCATAGCCAGTTATGATAAAGCAATAGCACTAGACAATCAATTATTTGCAGCTTATAACAACCGAGGAAATGCATTCAAAGATTTAGGGCAATTAGAGCAGGCTTTAAAAAGTTATGCCTGCGCTCTCACCTATCAGCCCGATTATCCAGAGGCACTTTATAACCTTGCAGAGATTTATAAAGCGTTGCACCTTTGGGATAATTCACTGACATATTACGACCGAACCATTTATGCCAAAGTAGATTACGCAGAGGCACATAACAACCGCGGTTTGATGCTCCAATTTTTAAACAGAGTAGATGACGCTCTACAAAGTTTTAACCAAACAATTGCGATATGGCCTGACTATGCTCCAGCTCATAGTAATAAATCACTTGCCTTGCTTTTGAAGGGCAACTACAAGGAGGGTTGGGAGGAGCATGAATGGCGCTGGAAAATGAAGGAATTTACTTCCGCTCAACGCAATTTTCCACAACCACAGTGGACTGGGCAGGGCTTAGATGAAATTGAACACTCAACAGATTACTTAAGGAATAATAATTTGATAGGTAAAACCATTCTTGTTCATTGTGAGCAAGGAATTGGAGATACCCTGCAATTTTGTCGATACATACCCTACTTGGTTGAGACCGGGGCGCAGGTGCGCTTTGAGGTTCAAGCCAGTGTGTTTAGCTTGATGAGACAAATTATCAGTCCTGACTCACTTATCAAGCAGGGAGATCCCATTGGTAGTTTTGACTACCACTGTCCCTTGATTAGTTTGCCCTATGCACTGCGTAATAGGCTTGGTGACATACCTGCTAAGAAAAGCTACCTAAAAGCAAATGAGCTCAAACGGGAAAAATGGAGCAACAAACTGGGGATAAAGCGTAAGCCTCGAATTGGAATCGTTTGGAGTGGAAACATCCATCACCACAATGATCTCTTTAGAAGTCTTCCTTTGCAAATACTTCTACCCTATCTGAACCGATTCGTTCAAGATTTTGAATTGGTATGCTTGCAAAATGAGTTTCGAGTGGGTGAGCGGGAATTTCTTATGCAAATTCCGGGTTGGATTGATTCATCACAATCGATTGAAGATTTTGAGGATACCGCTGCTTTGTGTGAACTAGTCGACTTAGTAATTACAGTAGATACCAGTGTGGCTCATTTATCCGGTGCGATGGGAACTCCGACTTGGTTGATGTTGCCGTTTGCACCTGACTGGCGTTGGTTGATGGACAGGACAGACTCCCCTTGGTATCCTAGTTTTAAGTTGTATCGACAAAATGGTATTTCAGATTGGAAGAGTGTTTTAGACCGTATTTCCAAGGATCTTAATTCCCACTTCGGTCACATTATTTAACAGGCATTCAAGTGACTAAAGAGCCTACTGCGCATCATCTAAATTCTATGGAACTTCCATCCCCGTCCAAATTAAAGTCATCCCTTAGCTTTACCCATACATTACTCATTCTTTGCACTGTCGGTATTTGGGGGACCAACTTCGTTATTATGAAAAATACTGTCAACATCATGCCTCCTTTGATGTTGGCTGCTTTACGGTTTTTCTTCACTTTAATGCCGGCGGTTTTTTTTGTATCGAGGCCCAAGGTAGGCTGGAAAAACTTAATGGGCTACGGGTTATCGATTGGAGTTGTTCAATTTGGTTGCTTATATATTGCAGTTAATGGGCATATCACCCCAGGCTTAGCTTCACTAGTGGTGCAGACACAGGTTATATTTACTATTGGACTCTCGGTTTATTTGAATTCTGAGCGTTTGAGAGCCTATCAATTTTTTGCTTTAGTCTTGGCTGTATTGGGACTCATGGTTATTGGTCTGCATGCGGATGCGCAATCTAGTTTAATGGGGCTTTCGCTGACCGTCATTGCAGCCCTCGGGTGGGCTACTGGAAATATTTTTTCCAAAAATGCAATTGGTGTAAATATGGTTAGCTATGTAGTGTGGTCTACAGTCTTTTCTGTGCCTGTGTTACTTTGTATGTCACTTTATTTTGAAGGTGTGCAAAGTTTTGCTTCACAGTTGGTCTCGCTCACCTGGCAAACTTGGTTTGCTGTGCTTTGGCAATCTTGGGCGAATACGATTTTTGGTTATGGAATTTGGGGATGGTTACTAGCTCGTTACACTGCAGTCAGCGTTGCCCCATTTGCTTTGCTGGTTCCTGTTTTTGGTATGGGAGCTTCAGCGATTTTGTTAGACGAGTCATTGCCCTTGTGGAAGATTGGAGCCGCAACACTTGTCATTGCAGCAATGCTTTTAAATACATTTGGAGCGAAAGTTCTGAGCTCCTTTGCAAAAAGAAACGAATAAACAATGCAATGTTCCAATGGTAAATGATTCAAATTTTATGAATCAGTCCCGACCTAACGCCAATCTTGCTAATTGCACTGCGAGTCACGAAGCGCTGCTTGCAGATGCTGCGGATTTGATTCAACAAGAGGATCTTGTTGGTGCTCGTGTTAAGTATCTTCAAATATTGAATACATACGGTGAGAGCTCGAAGGTCTTAATGCTGCTTGGGTTGTTGGAGGGACAACTTGGTGATATCAAGGGAGCTTTAGAACGTTTTAAACGAGTTCATGAGCTAGATCCCAACGATACAAATGCATTGATGAGTATGGCTATGTGCGAGAAAAATGAAGGGGCACATGATCAAGCCATTCTTCTTTATACCCGGGCAGTTCGAGTCTTAAGACAGCAAGACAGGGCTAAAAAAAGTGATGAAGTGCAGGGTTCAATAAAAACTTGCTTCAAGCAACTCTGCCAATTAGAAATGGGGGCAAAGAGATTTGATATCGCACTCATCCACGCTAACGAGTTGCATAGCGCTGAATCCACACTTGATTCTTACCTTAATTTATCGCGAATCCATCTTCAACTAAACGAGTTTGAGAAAGCACTAGACATTTTAAATGAGGGAGTTTTATGCTTTCCCAACGAATCTTCACTATTTATCCTCAAAGGATTGGCGCTAGAGAAACTAAGCGCAGGAATGAGTGAAAAATATCACCACAATGTGATTGCTAGTTATGATAGAGCCATAGAGCTTGCGCCAAGCGATGTGAATGCGTATTATCTTAAAGCAAATTTCCTCTCCGCCCTAGATAATTGGTCCGATGCTGTAATAAGCTATGAACTAGCCTTGATGTGTGAATTTAATCACCTTCTTAGTCTGAATAATGTTATTGTTGCGTATCAAGCGCTTGGTAAGTATGAAAAGGCTACTCAATGCGTAGAAGTGTTTGTCGCACTGATAACACAAGAACCTCAACTTAAAACTCAGTTAGATGACGGTTGTATTCAGTTTTTCTTTAATGCAGGCGCATTATCATTGATCCAATTCGATTACGAGCGAGCAAGATACTATTTCGAAATTGCATTGTTGCAGGACTCAAGCTATCCTCAGTTGCTAGCAGCGTATCTACACTTAAGGATGCGCCTGTGCGATTGGAAATCCGAAGTACAGATTTGTAATGATGGTTTAACAGTCCGGGTTGATTTCAATTCCTTAAAAGAGCTCCTGTTTAAGTTCGTTAATGAAGGCAGGGCACTCTCGCACCCCTTTTCCCTACTAAGTGCCACGGATGATAGTCATTTGCAATATTTAGCAAGCGGGCAATGGAGTGAGACTTTTAATAAAAAAAATAAAAATAATATCTTTAAATACCAACCGATAAAGTCTGGTGATAACAAAGGCAAGAAAATTCGAATCGGTTATTTTTCCTGCGATTTTAAAGAACATGCCACAGCTTACTTGATGGCCTCATTATTTGAGTCGCATGATAAGAATAATTTTGAAATTCTTGCTTATTCGTGGGGAGTAGATGATAAAAGTATCATTAGGCACCGCATAAAGTCAGCATTTGATCGGTGGTATGAGGTTGACTCAATTTCTGATTCAGATTTAATTTCACTTGCTCGTTCGCACCAACTAGATATTGCAATTGATTTAAAGGGATATACCGAAGGAGCGAGGACTCAAATATTTCAGGCCCGGGTTGCACCGTTTCAAGTTGCTTATCTAGGGTATCCGGGTACCATGAATGCAGAGTTTATTGATTACTGTATTGCAGATGAAATAGTCGTACCTGCTTGTGCTCGAAAGAACATGAGCGAGACCATACTTTATATGCCAAACTCCTATCAGGCCAATGATTGCTGCAAGCGATTTAGTGATGTCCAGACTATTCGTGCTGATCATGGGCTTGCTGAGGATGCTTTGATTTTGTGTTGCTTCAATAGTTCATACAAAATTACTCCGGAAATATTTAAGTGTTGGATGGATATCCTTAGGGAGTTTTCAACGAGTATTTTGTGGTTGATTGACGATAATGAGTCTGCAACTAATAATCTTGTTGAACAGGCAATTTCTCAGGGGGTCGGTTCAAATAGACTTGTCTTTGCTTCTAAGCTTGCATTAGCGGAGCATTTAGAGCGCATTTCACATGCTGACTTATTTTTGGATACATTTCCCTGCAACGCACATACAACCGCGAGTGACTCATTATGGGCCGGAGTACCTGTGGTCACGATAAAGGGAAGATCTTTTGCAAGCCGAGTGGCAGCGAGTTTATTGACTTACACTGGTTTGTCAGAGTTAGTTACAAATAATCAAAATGAATATGTTGGAAAAATACGCGAACTAGCTTTTAATAAAATGAAATTGCAAAATCTCAAATTTGAATTGTTGAATCGAAAGGCAAATGCAGAATTGGTACTCTTTGATTCGAAGAGGTTTGTTAAAGATTATGAGATTTTGCTTAAATCAATTGTTAAATAAATTGTTAAGATAAAAATTACAATTCACTCATGAGTAAAATTCTTAGGGTTTAAGCCTAAGCCTTAGCCTAAGCCTAAGCCTAAGCCTAAGCCTAAGCTTGGATCTAACTCACTGAATATGTCAATTAAAAACACAAACACAAACACAATAACAAACTCGCTTGTACTTGATTCAATGTATGAGCAAGCAACTATCTTGATGATGCAAGGGGAGTTGCAAAGTGCCCGTGAGCAATTCATAGCAATCATAAAACAGGATCCAACACATCTGGGGGCGTTGATTAATTTCGCGGTCTTACTAGCTGATACAGGCTATAACAGTGCTGCAAAAACGGCTTATCTACAGGCATTAGCGCATTACCCCACAGAGCTATTGGCGCATGTCAATATAGCCAACCTATACTTTCAAGAGAGACTCTTTAAAGAAGCACAGTCGCATTACGAACAGGTTTTGGCTTTGGTGGCCGCAATGCCTGAGCAACTAAAAATGGATCCCTCAATAATTGCACACCTTGCACACGCTCATCAAGGGCTTGCACTCATATATTTTGAAGATGGCGACCAGACAAAGGCAGACATACATCATGCAAACGGATTTTGCCTTGAGCCGTTACGAGAGTTTAGTTATCCTTTGATTAATTCAACCAAATCCATACTCGTGTTGATTGGGGGAAGAGGGGGTGATATCCCTTGGCCGACAATTGTTGATCAAAAATATTTTACGGTAGATACATTAGCCGTCGATTATTGGAGCAAAGTCCGTCAAGATTTAAAGTCCAACAAGAGATACGACCTTATTTTAAATGCTATAGGGGATGCTGACTCATCTAAGCCTTCGCTGCTTGCCGCTCATCGATTTCTGCAACTTATTTCGAACTCTGAGCAGTCTGCACTTTTCTCTGCTCCCCAACCTTCGAGCTGCGCCGCACTGAGCATACTGAATACACCTGAGGCAGTTCTTTTGACAGGACGAAAGACAAATTCAGATCGTTTTAAAAATTTGCCCTTCGTTAAAACGCCTGCCTCTATCTTTGTTGCTAGAAGTGCTTTGGAAGGCGTGGATTCCATTATTAAGGTTTTGAATTCAAAGGTGTCTTTTCCAGTTGTCGTTCGCAGCCTAGGTTTTCAAACAGGTAAACATTTTGAATTCGCTGATAGCCCTGAGGAGTTAGAGCGAGTAGCTAGAGGGTTACCTGGTGAGGAACTTTTGGTAATGGAGTTTTTAAACTGCCGCGATGAGCGAGGATTTTTCAGAAAATACCGCATCATGTTTATTAATGGAGAGATGTATCCTTTGCATCTTGCATTGTCCGAACACTGGAAGGTTCATTACTTTAGTGCAGCCATGAAAAACTCGTCTGAAAATAGAGCTCAAGAACAGTTCTTTTTAGAAAACATGCATGAAGCGCTTGGGGACTCGGCCATTAAAGCTCTGGTCGCTGTCCAACAAACTTTAGCTTTAGATTACGCTGGGGTTGATTTTGCGCTGAGTCCCAACGGTGAAGTTTTGGTCTTTGAAGCTAATGCCACCATGATTATGGCCCTAGCTCCTGGCGATGAAATCTGGAATTACCGAAAGAAACACATCCAAGTAGCCAAAGAGGCAGTGCAGCGGATGTTAATAGAGAGGGCTAACTTAAATATGCCTGCATTTAGTTTACCTATTTAGTCAAGATTTCCGGGTATTTTTGGATTTTCGGAGCCGGAAAATTGGAACCTTATCTCCAATCATTCAGTGGGTAATATCGATATTTAATTGCTCTGGCGTTTAGAATAGTGGTTATTTTATTGTTCAACACTGGTACAACTATGTTTCTCTTAAATACTTGGTACGTTGCTGCTTCGAGCACCGAAGTTCAGGATAAGCCCCTAGGTCGAAAAATTTGTGGCGAGAGAATTGTTTTTTTCCGAAGTGCTGAGGGCAAGATATCAGCTTTAGAAGACTTTTGTCCACACCGGGGGGCGCCGCTTTCACTTGGATTTCAGCGAGGAGATCATATTGTTTGTGGATACCATGGTTTAGCAGTAGACTGCAAAGGCCATGCAGCGCATATGACTGGACAAAATACAAACCAGTTTCCCAGTGTTAAAAGTTTCCCTGCTGTAGATCGATATGGTTTCGTTTGGGTCTGGCCTGGTGAAGCTTCAAAGGCTGATGAATCACTTATACCTGTGATGCATTGGTACGACAATCCTGAATGGGCCTATGGGGGTGGTTTGTATCATATCAATTGCAATTATTTGCTTATGATTGATAATCTCATGGACTTGACACACGAGACTTATGTGCACTCAACAAGTATTGGTCAGTCTGAGATTGAAGAGGCACCTGTAAAGACCACTTTTGATAGTCATACAGTTCGCACAAGTCGGCATATGGAGAACGTTAAAGCGCCACCATTTTGGCAAAATGCTCTTGTTGCTCAGGGATTGCCCGCGGATGGATTAGTTGATCGCTGGCAAGTATGTAAATTTTCACTGCCAACACATGTAATGATTGACGTGGGTGTTGCTGTCGCGGGTAAGGGGGGCTATGAGGCTGAGCAAAAGGACAAAGCTTCAAGTACTGTGATTGACTTTATCACCCCCGAGGATGAGCACTCAATGTGGTACTTCTGGGGTATGGCTAGACAATTCAAAGCAGATGATAAAGACCTCACTGAACAAATTCGCAAAGGTCAGGGCGGAATATTTTCCGAAGATTTACAAATGCTTGAGCAACAACAGCGTAACTTAGTCCATTGGCCTGAACGTCGATTAATGAAATTAAATATTGATGCTGGGGGAGTTCACTCAAGGCGGATTATCGAGAGAGAAATTGCACTTGAAAAAGAAACGCGAACCGCGAAAGCTTAGAATTTTATGTAACTTCTAAATGATCTGGCTTTGTTCCCCTGTAGTGCCTATCTAGCATTAATTTGTATGCACTTTCCAAATCCATAGTAAATTGCTTTGTGTTGAATAGGGGGTAGCTCAGTTTACTTTTATTTAATCGATCTTTTAATCTAGTCATTTCGTTTGGGTTTTTACCCAAATGAACCGCTTTTTCGATATAGGTCTGATTGCAATGTGTAATCAAATCACTTAAACCTATCGCATCGAGTAAGCTTGAGGCAACTCTACCCGCAAAACTATTTCCTTTTATTGTCAGCACTGGCAGTCCAGCCCAAAGAGCGTCGCTTGCGGTTGTGTGAGCGTTGTACGGCAGTGTGTCTAAAAATAAATCTGCATGAATATGTCTTCCTAAATGCTCGTCTAATTCCGTTCGTTTTGCAAATACAAGGCGATCAGGGTCAATTAAATACGACTTTGCAGCAATTCTTAGGTTTTTCGTAATAATTTCACTATCTTCTAGTAGCCAAATCACGCTTCGTTCTACCTGGCTCAATATATACATCCAAGTCTCAAAAATCTTTGGGGTAATTTTGTAAGTATTGTTGAAGCAGCAATATACAAAGCCTGACACCGGAAGGCCCAACTCGGTCTTTGTTTGTAAGCATTTTTTGATATTCCTTTTAGCGTCGTTCACTTGATAGGAGTGAGGCATGAATACAATTTTTTCTGAATAAAAGCATTTGTCCTCTTTAGGTATGCAAATTTGATCGGCTATCAGGTAATCCATACAATTTGATCCGCTTGTTCCTGGGTAGCCAAGATATCCCACTTGAATGGGTGCGCACCTGTGCATAAAGATATTGAATCGGCTTTGCAAGGTGTAGCCTTTTAAATCAACGGCTATATCTATTTCCATTGAGCGACAAAGTTCTGCTATTTCCTGATCATTTAGATGGCTTACATCTATAAAATGATTAACGGCTGAGGAAATGCGAGTTTGCATTGCGTCCTGAGTTTTAGGACCAAACGAAACTGCATAGATTTCAAACTCATCCCTATTATGCAGTTCAAGTAGCTCTGCGATTAAGTAGGCAGTTGCGTGATTGTGAAAATCGGCCGATAGGTAGGCTATACGAATGCGAGTGCGAGTGCGAGTGCTTTTGCGTCTCGTTTTATGTTCAATTTTGGTTTTTAAGTTTACGACTAGGGGTTTAGCGGGTTCAGTGATAGGGTCGGGGTGTAATGCCGTCTCGGTATCATTAAGTTCAGGGTGCTTGTCTTTAAACCAAATCACTGAGGCCTTTAAATTCAACTCAGCATCATCATAAAGCGCCAACACTGGGAAGGGATGTGAAGCTTTCTTACCCATCAATATTTGAGATTTCAAGGTGTTTTTTGAGTCAGCAGTTGAGTTATCCGTACCTGAGCTGATGGATAACTTTGAATGATGGAGTGGATCTACGTATGTATTCCAAGTCGACCAATCAGCAATGTGCATCTGGGTATGTAATAAATTCCCCAAGGCATATTCAAACTCGGGGTCTATAAGAAGCACACTTTTAAAGTCGGCAATTGCTTGATCAAAAAATTTTAGGTGCCTATAAGTAATAGCTCGTGCGTTAAGTGCTTGCGAATAATAGGGGTCAATTTCTAGGGCGCGGGTGTAACTCTCGCAAGCCTGTGTATACAAGCTAAGTTCATGTTGAACGATACCTATGTTGTAAAAAGTTTCACTACTTGGCTGATCTGTTGTTAGGCTTAGAACTTGCTCATAAGCTTGCAAGGCATCCTTGTGAAGATTTAGTTCCTTTAGTGCATTACCAAGATTATTCCAACTCGCTGAGGAGTGGGGGTCGAGCTCTACAGCGCGTTTAAGATCGCGGGCTGATTGTGTGTAATTTTTTGCAAAAAATTCAGTTGTCCCCTTGTTGTAAAAGGAAACAGCAATTTGGGAGTTAAGAGCTACCGCACGGGCAAACGCGAACAATCCCTTTTTATAGTTTTTCTTTGTTTTGAAAGCATTCCCCAAATTGTTGTAAACCAAGGGGTCTTGAGGGTTCAAAGCAATAGATGCCTCATAACTTTGAATTGCCAATTCCAAAGCCTCAGTGAACCTCATCTCCTGCAGCGTACAACCCAGATTAAAGTGCGCTGTTGGTATTTCAGGTGCCACCCTTATGGCTAATAAATAGATCTTGCGAGCACGCTCTAAAAAGCCCAATTTATGGAGTGCTATGCCCTTGTTTATGAGCGCCTGAGCATCACTCGGCCCAAAGGCGATGGCGGTATCTAGGTGCTCAAGTGCCTGTGCATACTGCCCTAATTTGAGTGCTGAAGAACCCGCGCTGTAGTGGGGGAGTGCGTGGTTTGGATTAATTTGAATTGCGACCCCAAACACTTCTAAGGCTTCTTGATCGCGTCCCATTTGTTGGTATGCAAGCCCGATGAGATTTAGGGCTTGGAAGTGGGTTGGGTTTTGGTCGATTACGCTTTGATACAAACTAATGGCTTGACTCAATTCGCCACTTTCATGAAAACTTAAAGCTGTTTTAATCGTTTGTTCAAGCTTCATCTTGCAAGTCAATTTATCGAAAAATTTTAAAATAGTGAGATTTTTTAGAAGTTTTGGCTCTAAAGCGATTGGATTCTTAACGAAGATTACAATCTAGCGGCTACGTGAAAATGGGTCAAGACTATCTTTAGCACCTTGTAGTTATTAGCCAGAATAATTTGGTTAATTCAAATTAAATTTTTTTATGGAATCCCCATGCGTTTTGCTTTCACTGCGTCTGATCGGTATTTGGGAATAATAGAGTCTTTTGTCAATGCGGGTTGGACTCCAGTCAAACTCTTTACTCTTCCCTCTGATGATAGCCGAGTCTTTCCTGTTAACGCCACCCTCAATTTTGCTGTTCAGCGCGGGCTCCCCATTCAGTTATCTCCTATTAAAACTGAAGACTTGCAAGGACTTAGCGCCTTAGGATGCGATGCATTGGTTGTTGCAAGTTACAGCTTCAAGATCCCGGATTGGGTGCCGTATCTTAAGTATGCAATTAATTTTCATCCCTCCCCACTTCCCGCCGGTCGGGGTCCGTATCCAATGATTAGAGCAATCCAGGAAAAGTGGGCAAAATGGGGTGTGACTTGTCATAAATTGGCGCCTACCTTTGATTCGGGCGATATCTTAGATAGGGAAGAGTTTGAGTTGGCTCAAACGGATACGCACGATATTTTGGATATCAAAATTCAAATGGCTAACAAAAGGTTGGCTGTGAGGGTTGCGCAAAATTTCGCTTTACTTTGGCAAAACTCTACCCCACAACCGCCTAGTGAATTTTGGCGATTATGGAGTGATGCTGATAAAACGCTTAACTTCATTAGTAATGTAGCTGACATTTTAAGAGTTGTTGACTCATTTGGCATCCACGAGGTCATTGCTCATGTAAATGGTTACCGCGTAAAGGTTAAACGCGCACTTGGATGGACAGAAGTACACCAGGATACGCCGGGGCACGTTGTTCATACCTTTAATAATATCCTCGTAATCGCAGCTTTGGATGGCTACATTGCCATTACCGAATGGACTTCTGAGGGGTTAATTCCGTCTTGATGACCCGTACTTGTGCATTTAGATGGCTACAAGCTTGTAAGGGTGTGCGCCGCGTGAAATTAATTCAATAAATTCAGCCTCAACTTAGTGATTTCACTTTGTTCGAATGGAGTTTTTTCTCATAGAATCCATTTCAACTAATTTATTGCCCTTTCACTATTAATTGCTGAGGAGTTTCTTATGGTCGAGTTGTTTACCAATCCAGATACTTGGTGGGCTCTTTTACAGATTTGTATTATCAACGTAGTTCTCAGTGGGGATAATGCAGTTGTTATTGCACTTGCTTGCCGCTCATTGCCTGCCAAGCAAGCAAAGATGGCTTTTATGGTTGGTGCAATCGGAATTATTGTCCTCATGACAGGGCTTACTGCTGCTGCATCTTATTTGCTTGATATTCCGTATGTTGCACTTATTGGCAGCGTCTTGTTGATTTGGATCGCTGTAAAACTACTGGTCCCCGAGGATGAGGGTGATGATGTAGAGAGTGGCGCACACTTTTGGGAAGCCGTAAAGATCATCATCATCGCTGATATTGTGATGAGTCTTGATAACGTGCTTGGTATGGCCGCAGTTGCAAAAGGACATACTTGGATGCTCTTTATTGGAATGGTGATTACGATCCCTCTTATCTTGTTTGGAAGTGCGTTAATAATGAGACTAATGGATCGTTTTCCTGTGGTCATTACACTGGGTGCTGCACTGCTGGGTTATGTTGCGGGTGAAATGATGGTGGAAGACCCAGCTATTGCTGAGTTTGTTGCTGCTAATGTTCCAAATGCCAATATCGTATTCCCAGCTTTGGGAGCAATTATCGTTTTGGCTACCGGTAAGTTCATAGAGAATAGGCACAAGGCCCGAGCAACTTTAGAAAAGAGCTGATCAAGAAAAGGATTTAATCCAAGTATCTCTGGACACGAAGGACCCACCTAATTACGTAAAGATTTAGGTGGGTTTTTAAATTCCTGTTTGGTTAGTAATTTTTGTATTCTTAAAGATATTAAAACACGCAGGTATGTTTTTAAAATGGCTAGGCGTATAAAGTCTATCAGTTAAAAGTTTTTACATTAGGACCAATCATTTCATTTGTTGGTTATTTTGTATACAAATGTGTTAGTGCCATACTAAAGCGCCTTAAATGTCATTGCTAGAAAGAGTTCAATACTGCTATATTGGGCTCGGCTATAATGAAGTGCTTTTTAGCACCTTCTAACCCTACGCCCACGCTCTAATTACAGACCAATCCCTCGAACAAACACACCCTCGAAGAGTTAGCTCTTAAAAGGTGCGATGGGCGTCACCGAAATATACGGAGAACCCATTGCTTTTGTCTCTTCAGGGGAAATCCCCTCCTGCCTTTTTGGCGCTTGCAGACGGTACGGTCTATGTGGGGCATTCCATCGGAGCTCCTGGGCAAACGGTAGGCGAAGTTGTATTTAATACATCGCTTACCGGGTATCAAGAAATTCTTACCGACCCAAGTTACTGCCAACAGATCGTCACGCTTACCTATCCGCATATCGGAAATTACGGTGTAAATCGTGAAGATATTGAGTCCGACAAAATCCAGGCTGCTGGTTTAATTATTAAAGACTTGCCCTTGATTGCCTCTAACTTTAGAAGCACCGAGAACTTGAGTGATTATTTGATTCGTAATGGCACAGTAGCAATAGCAGGCATTGATACCCGAAGCTTGACTAAACGACTTAGAACACACGGCGCTCAAAATGGCGCAATCCTTGCATTACCTGCAGGTCAAGTGCTAGATCCAAAAGCAATGAAGGCTGCGACCGAAAAAGCATTGGCTGCAGCCAGGAGTGCCCCTTCAATGAGTGGTTTGGACCTTGCTCAAAAGGTATCGGTTACCAAGTCCTTTGAGTGGACCGAGTCTGAGTGGATCCTCGGAAAAGGGTATGGAACTCCTAAGACTCTTAAGCACCATGTCGTTGCCTATGATTTCGGGGTCAAAAGAAATATCCTACGGATGTTAAGCGAGCGTGGGTGTAGAGTGACTGTGGTACCGGCAAAAACATCGGCCAAAGAAGTGATGGCTCTCAATCCAAGCGGTGTTTTCCTATCTAATGGACCTGGGGACCCAGAACCTTGTGTCTACGCCATTGATGCTGCTAGATCGATTATTGATGCGGGTATCCCAACCTTTGGTATCTGTTTGGGACATCAAATCATGGCACTTGCTAGCGGCGCAAAAACATTTAAGATGAAATTTGGCCACCACGGCGCTAACCATCCGGTGCAAGAGATTTCAAGTACGCGCGTTTCAATTACAAGTCAAAATCACGGATTTGCAGTAAAAGCAGAGTCCTTGCCTGCAAACTTAAAAGTCACTCATGTGTCTTTGTTTGACTCAACCATTCAAGGTTTGATGCGCACCGATCGTCCAGCTTTTTGTTTTCAGGGTCACCCAGAAGCGTCCCCTGGACCACACGATATTGCCTATTTATTTGATCGCTTTACTGCGCTCATGGAGAAGAGATAAATGCCCAAGCGCACTGATATAAAAAGTATTCTGATCATTGGCGCAGGCCCTATCATCATTGGACAGGCCTGTGAATTTGATTACTCTGGAGTACAGGCCTGTAAGGCTTTGCGTGAGGAGGGATTTAAAGTCATCTTGATCAACAGCAATCCTGCAACGATCATGACAGATCCCTCCACAGCGGATGTCACCTACATTGAACCGATTACTTGGCAAACTGTTGAAAAAATAATTGCAAAAGAGCGTCCTGACGCCATCCTACCCACAATGGGAGGTCAAACTGCACTTAATTGCGCGCTAGATTTATGGCATAACGGCATTCTTAAGAAATACAACGTTGAGTTGATTGGTGCTAGCCCTGAGGCCATCGATAAGGCCGAGGATCGATTGAAATTCAAAGATGCAATGACCAAAATTGGACTGGGCTCTGCGCGCTCAGGTATTGCTCACAGCATGGATGAGGCATGGGCGGTACAAAAATCTTTGGGTTTCCCAACCGTGATCAGACCAAGTTTCACGCTTGGGGGGACTGGAGGAGGGATTGCATATAACTCAGAAGAATTTGAGACTATTTGTAAACGCGGCCTAGAGGCCTCGCCCACAAATGAGCTTCTGATTGAAGAGTCCTTGCTTGGCTGGAAAGAGTTTGAGATGGAAGTTGTGAGGGACAAAGCGGATAACTGTATTATTGTCTGCTCCATTGAGAATTTGGATCCCATGGGTGTGCACACGGGGGACTCAATAACCGTTGCACCAGCCCAAACGCTTACAGATAAAGAATATCAAATTATGCGCAATGCCTCTCTCGCAGTTTTGCGCGAGATTGGCGTTGACACGGGTGGCTCTAATGTTCAGTTTGCAGTGAATCCTGTAGACGGGCGCATGATTGTGATTGAGATGAACCCACGGGTATCTAGGTCCTCAGCATTGGCCTCTAAGGCTACTGGGTTCCCGATTGCTAAGGTCGCAGCTAAGCTTGCAGTTGGATACACCTTAGATGAGCTTAGAAATGAGATTACTGGGGGTGCAACTCCAGCCAGTTTTGAGCCAAGTATCGATTATGTCGTTACCAAGATTCCAAGATTTGCTTTTGAGAAATTCCCCCAAGCTGACTCCAGACTTACAACTCAGATGAAGTCTGTGGGTGAGGTGATGGCAATGGGTAGAACATTCCAAGAGTCATTTCAAAAGGCGCTTAGAGGTCTAGAGGTCGGTGTTGATGGGATGAACCAAAAGACTGAGGACCGCGAAGTTTTAGAAAAAGAGCTGGGTGAACCTGGGCCAGAACGAATTTGGTATGTTGGAGACGCATTTGGACAAGGTATGAGTGTTGACGAAGTTCACGCACTCACCAAGATAGATCCTTGGTTCTTGGTACAAATTGAAGAGATCATCAAGATTGAACTCGACATTGATCGACTTACAGAATCCAAGGGTGCTGAGGCCTTAGGGGAAATAGATGCTGTATCCCTCAGAAAACTGAAGCAAAAAGGCTTCTCTGATAGGCGATTGGCTAAGTTACTAAAAACAACTGAGGACGCAGTTAGGAAGAGGAGGCACGCACTTGGTGTTAGACCTGTCTATAAGCGTGTTGATACCTGTGCAGCAGAGTTTGAGACAGGTACAGCCTACATGTACTCGTGCTATGAGGAGGAGTGCGAAGCCGAGCCTACAAATAATAAAAAAATTATGGTACTCGGTGGAGGCCCAAACCGTATTGGTCAGGGCATCGAGTTTGATTACTGCTGTGTTCACGCCGCCCTTGCGATGCGAGAGGATGGTTATGAAACGATCATGGTCAATTGCAATCCCGAGACTGTTTCTACTGACTATGACACCAGCGATCGACTCTATTTTGAGCCATTGACTCTAGAAGATGTACTTGAAATTGTTGATAAAGAAAAGCCTTATGGGGTCATTGTTCAGTACGGCGGCCAGACTCCTTTGAAGCTTGCATTGGGGCTCGAGGCTGCGGGTGTTCCTATTATTGGAACAAGCCCTGACATGATTGACGCGGCAGAAGACCGGGAGCGGTTCCAAAAGTTATTACATGATTTAAAGCTATTGCAACCCCCTAACGCTACAGCTAGAACAGAGGCTGATGCACTCGAGAAAGCCCAAGATCTAGGCTACCCACTCGTCGTGCGTCCAAGCTATGTTTTAGGCGGTCGTGCAATGGAGATCGTGCACGAACAAAAGGACCTTGAGCGTTACATGCGTGAGGCAGTTAAGGTTAGTCACGATTCGCCAGTGCTTTTGGACCGATTTTTAAATGATGCTATTGAGTGTGATGTGGATGCTCTATGTGATGGAGTTGATGTATTTATTGGAGGCGTCATGGAGCACATCGAGCAAGCAGGGGTTCACAGCGGTGACTCAGCTTGTTCATTGCCACCCTACTCATTGTCTGTACAAACTGTAAATGAATTAAAGATTCAAACGGCTGCAATGGCAAAGGGATTAAATGTTGTAGGACTGATGAATGTTCAGTTTGCCATTCAAAAGCAAAATGGTCGCGATGTGATCTATGTTTTAGAAGTAAACCCAAGAGCCAGCCGGACAGTTCCTTATGTCAGCAAAGCAACTGGAATTCAACTCGCAAAAGTTGCAGCCCGCTGTATGGTTGGACAAACACTGGCCTCGCAAGGCGTAACTCGTGAAGTTCACCCTCCTTATTTCAGTGTGAAAGAGGCTGTATTCCCATTTGTTAAATTCCCAGGTGTAGATACTATTTTGGGTCCTGAGATGAAGTCAACAGGTGAGGTCATGGGAGTTGGTAAAACCTTTGGTGAAGCCTTTGTGAAGAGTCAAATAGGGGCTGGCACACGTTTTCCTCGCCCAACAGATGAGGTGAATAAGATTTTCTTGACCGTTAAAAATAACGACAAACCTAGAGCCGTTGAGCTTGCTCGAAGTTTGTTGGAAATGGGCTTTGAGTTGGTTGCGACAAAGGGGACTGCTGCGGCTATTAGCGCTGCAGGCTTGATGGTCACAGCGGTCTATAAAGTCGCAGAAGGCCGGCCTCATGTGGTTGATATGATTAAAAACAATGAGATTGCAATGGTCATTAATACTGTCGAAGAGCGACGTAATGCGATTGCAGACTCACGTCAAATTCGAACCTCCTCTCTTATGGCACGAGTAACGACTATTACAACAATGGCTGGTGCAGAAGCAGCGGTTGAGGGTATGAAGCACATGGATACGCTTGAGGTTTATTCGGTCCAAGAAATGCATGCACAATTGGCTTAATAATCATCCCAGGTGAAGGCTTAGCAAGCTCTAATCTCAGCTGAGAGTGCTCATTTCAAACGGCCCAAATAGGCTCGTTTGACCTGAGTGCTTT
This sequence comes from uncultured Burkholderiales bacterium, assembly GCA_903896615.1. Lineage (GTDB taxonomy): Bacteria > Pseudomonadota > Gammaproteobacteria > Burkholderiales > Burkholderiaceae_C > Limnohabitans. The sequence continues at coordinate 29,923 of CAITYM010000028.1, read as the reverse complement.
CTAAATTTGAAGCGTCATAATACGAATCTTAGATTTCGTGTTTTGGCATTTAATGAGTAATTTCGAGAATAAAATCTTTCTATTATGGCAACTATACCAATTACTAAACGCGGTGCTGAACAACTCAAAGATGAGCTCCATCGCCTTAAAACTGTTGACCGTCCATGGGTAATCAATGCAATCTCCGAAGCTCGCGCCCAGGGGGACTTGTCGGAGAACGCCGAATATGAGGCAGCTAAGGACAGGCAAGGATTTATCGAAGGTCGGATACAAGAGATTGAGAGCAAGCTATCCGTAGCTCAGGTTATTGATCCAAGCTCCTTAAACGCAGAAGGGCTTGTGGTGTTTGGTAGTACTGTCGAATTAGAAGACGAGTCCTCTGGAGAGAAAGTTACTTACCAAATAGTAGGCGAAGATGAAGCAGATCTTAAATTAGGCCTTATCAACGTCAGCAGTCCCATTGCGCGTGCTTTGATAGGTAAGGAGGAGGGTGACTCAGCAGTTGTGCAGGCCCCGGGTGGGGAAAAACGTTATGAAATAGTTGCAGTGTCTTACGTTTGACATCCAATTTAAATATTAAACACGATCATGGGTAGACTCAAACTTTTTTTAGCAGCCTTTTGGTGGGGCAGTTTGAGCGCTGTGGGCTTTATGGTGGTACCACTCTTATTTTCAAATATGGCTACACCCGCAGAAGCCGGGCGCATGGCTGCAGTGCTTTTTAGCGCTCAGACATGGGTGTGTATAGTTTGTGGACTTGGATTGATAGTTGCAGCGAGAAGGCAACTTCAGGATGACACTTTATTTAGCCGTGAAAGTGTAAAAGCCCAACCGTCGGGATGGGTAATTACGGGCATGTTATTGGCCCTTTTACTCGAGTTCGTAGTCGCACCTCGCATCTTGGAACGCGATGATTTGGCGTTTTGGCACTCCGTAGGCAGCGCACTTTATTTTGCGCAGTGGTTATGTGCGACTGGTTTTATGTGGCGAATGTATTCCAAAATAAACCGAGCGCGGTAGTCCAACTAGACAATTAGTTTTCAGGAATGAAAGTTAGTTGAATTAGTTATCTAAATTTCTTTTCTTGATTGATTTTAGTTTTGGCTTTGCTCTTTTGATCTGTCCGCCAGCGCTAAGTCGTTGATTTCCTAGCACTTTAACAGTCCTTACCTCTGGGCGTTGACCGCCACGCTTGGAGTATTTGAGGACTTTAAATTCGCGGGGTCCTGGCTTGCGGTCCTCATCAATTGCTTTTTCTTTCTCCACTGTTGGGCGCCAAAGAACAAGTAATTTGCCAATGTGTTGAATAGGTGCCGCGCTGAGTTCCTCAGCGAGGGTAAGAAACATTTGCTCTCGGGCTGCGCGGTCATCGCCGTGAACTCGAATTTTGATCAAGCCGTGCGAATTCAAAGCCGCATTGATTTCTTTGATTACGGAGGAACTCAGCCCCTCTTGGCCAATCATTACGACGGGCGTGAGGTGGTGAGCATTGGCGCGGTGAACCTTGCGCTGACTGGGGGTTAGGATAATTGCTGACATCGTTGTATTATCCTCCCTCACAACGGGAACTCTAGTGAAAGTTAAAACTCAAAGCAAAAAAGTCAATAAGGCGTGGTTAAATGACCATGTTAATGACCCATACGTCAAACTTGCCAAGAAAGAGGGCTATAGGGCGAGGGCTGCCTACAAGCTAAAAGAGATCGATGAAGAACTCAAACTTATCAAGCCCGGGCACGTTATTGTCGATTTAGGGTCCACCCCTGGCGCTTGGAGCCAGTATGTCCGGCGAAAGCTCGCTCCAGAAGGCGCTGCAAGCGGTGAGTTGCAAGGGGCAATTATTGCGCTGGATCTCTTGCCAATGGACCCCATAGAGGGCGTAGAGTTCATTTTGGGGGATTTTCGAGAGCCGTCTGTATCAGAGCAATTGACCAAGTTACTCAACGGTCGGGTGGTCGATATCGTTGTCTCAGATATGGCCCCTAATTTATCGGGTATAGAGTCTGCAGACGCAGCTCGTATTTCACATTTGGTTGAATTGGCCGTTGAGTTTGCACAGTCGCATATGAAAAAAGACGGGGCACTTGTCGTCAAAGTGTTTCACGGAAGCGGCTACAGCCAACTGGTGAAGCTGTTTAAGGACACCTTCAAGGTGGTCAAACCCATGAAGCCCAAGGCTAGCAGATCTAATTCGTCAGAGAACTTTATCGTGGGCTTGGGGCTAAAAGTAGGGGGAGTTTGAGTTTTTTCCTGGATTTATAGGATTTTGAGTGGCAAATTCGATAAAACCTTGACGGCTTTGGGGGTGAATCTTTAAAAAGAGTGTCCTTGAAGGCTTGAAAAGCTTAAAATGCAACTTCATATGACCTCTTAGCCCTCCCCGTTAAGGGTTTTATTTTCTGGAGCTTGCATTGAACAATCAGTGGTTTTCTAAAGTGGCCGTCTGGCTAGTTATTGCTTTAGTACTTTTTACAGTATTCAAACAATTCGATTCGCACTCTCAAGGCGGCTCCGGCTATCTTGCATATTCCGACTTTTTGGATGAAGTACACGGCAAGCGTATCAAGTCCGCCGTGATCCAAGAGGGGCAAGGTGGTTCAGAGATTTTGGCTGTCACGACCGATGACCGCAAAGTGCGCACAAACGCAACATACCTTGACCGCGGATTGGTTGGTGACCTAATTGCGAATAATGTTAAGTTTGATGTTAAACCCAGAGAGGAGAGCTCATTACTCATGACTCTTTTGGTTAGTTGGGGTCCTATGCTCCTACTCATTGGCGTTTGGATTTACTTTATGCGTCAAATGCAAGGCGGGGGCAAAGGTGGCGCTTTCAGTTTTGGCAAAAGTCGAGCAAGAATGCTGGATGATTCAAACAATCAAGTTACCTTCGCGGATGTTGCTGGTTGCGATGAGGCCAAAGAGGAGGTTAAGGAAGTTGTTGAGTTCTTAAAGGATCCACAAAAATTTCAAAAACTAGGTGGGCGTATCCCAAGAGGTCTGTTGTTGGTTGGTCCTCCCGGCACTGGTAAAACCTTGCTTGCTAAAGGTATTGCAGGTGAGGCAAAGGTACCTTTTTTTAGTATCTCGGGTTCTGATTTTGTTGAGATGTTCGTTGGCGTTGGTGCAGCGCGGGTTCGCGATATGTTTGAGAATGCCAAGAAAAATGCGCCGTGTATTATTTTTATTGATGAGATCGATGCCGTTGGTCGCCAACGCGGAGCAGGTTTAGGTGGTGGAAATGACGAGCGCGAACAAACACTGAACCAGATGCTAGTTGAGATGGACGGCTTTGAGACTAATTTGGGTGTAATTGTGGTTGCTGCTACGAACCGCCCAGATATTTTGGACTCGGCCCTTTTGCGTCCGGGTAGGTTTGACAGGCAAGTTTATGTACAGCTGCCAGATATTCGTGGACGTGAGCAAATCTTGAATGTGCACATGCGCAAAGTACCAATAGGTCAAGATGTAAACGCATCTGTGATTGCGCGTGGTACCCCGGGTATGAGTGGTGCTGATTTGGCAAACTTGTGCAATGAAGCCGCCCTTATGGCTGCAAGGCGAAATGCGCGAGTTGTTGAGATGCAGGATTTTGAGAAAGCTAAGGACAAAATACTCATGGGTCCAGAGCGAAAGAGTATGGTGATGCCAGAGGAGGAGCGCACAAATACTGCGTACCATGAGTCTGGGCACGCGCTTATTGGACGCTTGTTGCCTAAGTGTGACCCCGTTCATAAAGTCACTATCATTCCTCGCGGTCGCGCCTTGGGCGTTACGATGAGTTTGCCTGAAAAAGACCGCTACAGCTACGACCGTGAGTACATGCTGAATCAAATCAGCATGCTTTTCGGAGGACGAATTGCTGAGGAAGTCTTCATGAACCAGATGACGACCGGAGCGTCTAATGACTTTGAGCGTGCAACTCAAATCGCTAGAGACATGGTGATGCGATACGGAATGTCTCAAGCCCTTGGTCCAATGGTTTACGCTGAAAACGAGGGTGAAGTATTTTTGGGCCGCTCTGTTACTAAGACGACGCACATGAGCGAGTCGACTATGAAGAAAGTCGACGATGAGGTTCGCTCAATTATTGATACCCAGTACAACTTAGCTAGACGATTGATTGAAGAAAACCAGGACAAAATGCATGCAATGGCGGGTGCGCTTTTAGAGTGGGAAACGATTGACATTGAGCAACTAGATGACATCATGGCTGGTCGTGCACCCCGTCCTCCTAAGGACTGGTCACCCCGTGTACCTCCGTCAGGAGATGGCGGTGGTGGCAATGGACAGTCAGTTCCTGTTAACCCAGCCCCAACGGTTGCTTAAGACTAGCGAGATACTTTTAAGCTCATCAATTTAGAGCGTTTAAATTTCTTAAACCGCTCTAAATTCTTTGAAAAGCTTTGATGCCATGTCTAAACTTCTAGATTTACCTGAGCATCTTCTGCATCACTTAGAGTGGGAAACCACCCGGTTCAAGCTTGATCTACGTAATCCCCTAATTATGGGTATTGTGAACGTAACACCAGACTCATTCTCAGATCCTGGTGAGTTCTTACAGGCACGGGTTGCTATTGATCATGCTGCTCAACTGCTTAAAGACGGGGCTCACATACTTGATATCGGGGGCGAATCCTCTCGACCAGGGGCGACACCAATTTCTGCTGCTGATGAGTGGGAAAGGGTGGGTGAGGTGTTGCGCGAAGTTATAAAGTGGGACGTTCCCATCTCCCTTGATTCCTATAGATTAGAGACACAGTTAAGAGCGTTGGATTTAGGCGTAGATATCATCAACGATATTTGGGCTTTGCAGCGTGAGGGTGCCATCAAGAGATTACAGACCTACAAGTGTGGCGTTTGTTTGATGCACATGCAGGGTGAGCCAAGCACCATGCAGCGAACACCCCTGCAAGGCACTAACAAGGAGGCCTTTGCTAGCGTTAAAAATTTCTTAAGTATTAGGATCAAAGCCTTGGAGGATGCTGCCTTCTCCGCTCGTCGGATTGTTGTTGATCCGGGTATTGGATTTGGTAAAACTGTAGATCAGAATTTGTACCTTCTTAAAAATCAGGCCGAATTACTTGAGTTAGGTTATCCGTTGTTGATTGGGTGGTCTCGTAAATCTACACTGGGTCAAGTGACTGGTTGCGCAGTTGGAGAGAGGTTGGCTCCTAGTCTTGCAGCTTTGGTTATGGCGCTTGAGAGAGGGGCAAAGATATTGCGAGTCCACGATGTGCGTGAGAGCTATCAAGCTTTAGAGATATGGCAAGCCGTACAGTGTAGTTAATTAAAATGATAAATTTAAAATCTTTAAAGCATGACTAGACAATATTTCGGAACAGACGGGATTCGCGGTACCGTTGGGCACTACCCCATCACACCTGATTTTGTGTTGAAACTTGCGCACGCTGTCGGTCGAGTGCTCAGGCGTGAGGAGTTGCGTCCAACTGTGCTCATCGGAAAGGACACCCGTATTTCAGGGTATATGCTTGAATCTGCTTTAGAGTCTGGTTTTAACTCTGCTGGTGTAGATGTTTTACTGCTTGGTCCATTACCGACTCCTGGGGTTGCGTATTTGACCCGTGCGCAACGTGCATCCCTAGGTGTAGTTATAAGCGCAAGCCATAATCCTTTTGCAGATAACGGCATCAAATTTTTCAGTGCAACGGGCTCCAAATTGGGAGATGCTTGGGAGATCTCAGTTGAAGAAGCGCTGCAAGAATCACCTCAATGGGTTGACTCCACGACTTTAGGTAGATCCAAGCGTTTAGATGATGCAGCGGGTCGATATATTGAATTTTGTAAAAGCACCTTTTCAAACGATTTGACCTTGAAGGGAGTCAAAATTGTTGTGGATGCAGCTAATGGAGCTGCCTATCAAATTGCGCCCAAGGTGTTTCACGAGCTCGGGGCAGAAGTCGTATCTATGGGATGCTCGCCCGATGGTTTTAATATTAACAAGGGTGTGGGAGCCACGCACCCTGAGGCACTGGTTAAAGCCGTACTGGAGCATAAAGCCGACTTTGGTGTTGCTTTGGACGGGGATGCTGATCGTTTGCAATTCGTTGACAGACAGGGGCGTTTGTTTAACGGGGATGAGATACTTTATTTAATGGTTGATGAACGTTTAAGTAATGGCCATAAAGTTGAGGGAGTGGTCGGCACACTCATGACCAATATGGCAGTTGAGTTGGCTTTAAAGGCACGCGGTGTAGAGATGGTTCGCGCGCAAGTTGGGGACCGCTATGTACTTGAGGAATTAGACAAAAAGGGTTGGATATTGGGGGGCGAAGGGTCTGGTCATTTGCTGGCCCTAGACAAACACACGACAGGTGACGGTATTATCAGTGCGCTTCAGGTTTTACAGGCCTGTGTTCGTAACAAAAAGACACCTGCTGATATTTTGAAAAACGTACCCTTATTCCCTCAGGTACTTTTGAATGTCCCACTCAAGCCTGATATGAATTGGAAAAACCATCAGGAGTTCAACCGCCGCAGTGCACAGATTACGGATCAACTAAAGGGGCAAGGGCGATTACTGATCCGAGCAAGCGGTACTGAGCCACTATTGCGAATTATGGTTGAGGCTAAAGCAGGCGTAGAGGTAACTCCAATGGCGCAGTATTTGGCAGAAGCCTTTGAGAGTTGAGTATTTATTTGGAATAGGGAAAAGCTGAAAAAATGTAATCATATTTGAGTAAGTATTTTTTAATTTATTTAGAAGAGTCAACCAAATTACTTTACAAGCGTTAATACAGAGTACATACTTGCTTTATAGCCGAATATAAAAATCAGGCAAACCAACATACTTATGGAAGTAACTATGAAACATCAAAATAGAAAAATAAAAAAACTGACAGCACTCAGTTGCTTAGCTGGAGTTGTGCTTTCGGTTTGTGCTCAAGAACAAGCGAGAGTGGTCTCTAGTACACCTATCGTTAAGCAGTACAACGCCCCTCAACAAGTTTGTGGCACAACCCAAGTCGCAGTTGTCGAACCCAAGTCTGGTACTGGAGCGCTATTGGGGAGCGTTGCCGGCGGCTTGATAGGTAACTCACTCGGATCTGGAGCCGGTCGAGCAGCATCCACAGCTTTAGGGGCTGTGGGTGGAGCTATCGTAGGAAATAATTTAGAGACCCCTCAGGTTGACACTCAAAACGTAACAACTTGCTCCAATCAAAATACGGTTCAAAGCATAACTGTGTATCAAGTGGTTTATGAATATGCGGGTAAGCAGTACAGTGTTGAGATGCCCTCTGATCCAGGTAAATCGATTTTGGTTCAGTTGACCCCTATAGCACCTGGCCAAGTTCCCCCTCTTGGATCGGCCCCGGTTGCTGGCTCAGCGACTGCCCCGTTAATTGGTTCACCTACCATTGCAAGCACCTTAGTAGCTCCTGCACCAACTTATATTGCAGCTCCCTATACTTACGGTTATCCGTATGCTTACCCTTACGGATACGCACCTCCAGTTGCGATTGGTTTTGGATTCTACGGTGGTTGGGGACATCGTCGTCGTTGATTAATTCGCTGAAAAAACGTACCATTAGGCCCTTGAGATTTAAATAATTTCAAGGGTTTTTTATTTAAATAGTCCAGATAGGTTTTTATGCATCCTCTTCATCATCACGTTATTAAGGTAAACCTAAAAGATATAAAACCAACCCAGGTTTCAATTGGTTACATAGAGGTCATCAAAAAAAGAGCGGAGTGGAAAAAACTCTCAAAAAAACAGAGAAATACATTACTTGATGAACATTGGTTTCCAAGTATTTTGGGTCCTAAAGGCGAGTACTACATCATTGACCATCACCACCTTGGAATGGCCCTACATCTAGAGGACCAAATTGAAGTTAACCTAACAGTGTTGAAGGATTTGTCATGGCTTGATAAACCAACATTTTGGCGAGTGATGGAGTTTCACCAATGGGTCCATCCTTTTAATGAACGTGGACAAAGGGTTGCGTTTTCTGAGATTCCCTCAAGCGTTGCAAACTTAAAAGATGACCCATACCGTAGTTTGGCTGGACTTGCAAGGGATGAGGGAGCTTTTGCTAAGGATCTGACACCGTTTAGTGAGTTTTTATGGGCTGATTTTTTTAGAATAAAAATACCTAAGAAAACGATCTCAAATGCATCCAAAGCGCTTAATTTAGCGATTCGTTACGCGAAAACTAAGGAGGCTAGTTACTTGCCTGGGTGGGCAGGAAAGTCAGGATTTTAGAAAATTAATTATTCAAATTTTCTAACCTCATCAATCAATTATTTTAATTTCTTGTGAGATTTTTATGCACAGGTATTAATCTGTGCATATCAATATTGATGATCTTCGACTGATTGTCATTGAATAGTCATATTGCTTTGGCAAAATTAAACTTAATATTTAAATTTTAAAAGTTTGACTCAGTAAATATTCGTTATTCGTTGAAATAACCCTTAATGTCCTAGTTAGTTGTTTATTTATAAGGGAAATTTTTTGAATAATATTTCTCTTGCATATTTTTAATTATAAAAAATTAAAGCAACAAGTTCTGTACTCATGTTAAATTTTAATTAATCGTGAAAATACTATTTTGTTCAGTTCTTTTTTTTAGCTTTGCTTTACCTTCAAATGCTGAAACTGAGTTCCCTACTCAGAGATATTACGAGTCAGTGAAAGTAGTTGATTTACATCAAGTATTCAACATGCCAGTTGGAGCTAAGGGTTTGGAATTTGATGATAAATTCAAACAGCTAAATAACCAGTATGTTCAGATAACTGGATTCATAGTTAAATCAGATGAACCAGTACCTGGTAAATTTTTATTATCTCTCAGACCTATTCAGCTAAATGAGCACGCAGATGGGGAGGCCAATGACTTACCGCCCTCAACCGTTCATGTTTTTCTTGATCCCACCGAGTCGGACAGTTTAATCCCCTACAAGGCTGGATTACAAACTTTTCGCGGTGTGTTGAACTTAGGACGGTTTGAGGGTACTGATCAATCTATTTCTTGGATTCGCCTGCAACTCCCTCCAATTAAAAACTAAATATTCTTTATCTCAACAATTGATTTAAACCGTTTAGAGGAAATTAAAAATGAAAATGTGTTTTAAAACCAGTAGCTTGATTTGCCAGGCTACATTAATAAGTCTCGCGGCTCTTTCCAATTCTTCTTTTGCCAGTCCTAGTGTTTCCAGATTGACGCCCCCGAGTGAGATCTTCAACAGTGGACGCAGCAACCCTGTAATAGCAAAGTTTTTACCTGATCAAAAATTCGATCTTCAGGCCACAATCAGGCCAGATGAGGAGGGTAAAACTATTACACGTGCCCAGTTCACAGTAGACGGTGTTCTTGTTAAGCAAGAGGTTTCGCTTAAATCTTGCAATGTAGGTTGTCTTCAAGGTATTCCTAAAAATACAGTGATTGCTACTGTTAGGGCTGTCTCATTTATGAAGCCTGGAATTCATAGCTTTGCAGTTCAAGGATCCCAAAGTGATGGTAATAAATTCAATGCCGTAGGTAATTTTGAAATTGTCCCTTTGATTCTCGGTGGACAAAAGGTCAAAAATATTATCGTCCTTCTCGGGGATGGTATGGGCGCTGCACAACGAACGGCAGCGAGAATAGTCGCTCAGGGTTACGCGCAGGGCAAGTCTATTTCACCGTTAGCGATGGACACTTTCCCTGTAACTGGTATGGTTAAGACGTCATCCTTGAATTCATTAGTTACAGACTCCTCCCCTGGTATGTCCTCCTACGTAACTGGTAATAAGAGCAACAACAACGAAGAGGGCGTATTTCCTGACGACACAACTGATTTTTTTGATAATCCACGAGTTGAGTACCTCAGCGAGTATTTGCACCGCACCCAAGGTAAATCACTTGGACTTGTAACTACATCTGATGTTTTCGATGCAACTCCTGCAGCTAACGCAGTTCATACCAGCAACAGAGGCGCAGGAACTGGGATTGTTGATCAGTACTTTGATGATCGAAAATTAAGTGGTTTGACGGTTCTAATGGGCGGAGGCCGCAAGTGGTTCATTCCAGCTCAAACGCCTGGTTCGGGCAGGGGGGATAAAACTGATTATGAGTTCTCACCGTCGGAATTACATACCAGTTTAATAGTAAAGCAGTGGGGTGCTTCAACCGGTCAACTTGACAAAGATAGAGATCTGATTGCTGATTTTCAGAAGTCAGGTTTTCAATATGCATCCGATAAAACGTCTTTAGATGCACTTGATTTGACTAGAACAGATCGATTACTTGGTCTTTTCGCGCTCTCAAATATGAATGTTGCATTAGACAAGATTGATGGGCGTAGGAACATTGCGAAAGGGATTAGGGGAAGAGTTGTTGATGACTTTGGATTTCCAGATCAACCCATGCTGGACGAAATGACTAAAACGGCCTTAACTGTACTTGAGAAGAATAAAAAAGGGTTTTTTCTAATGGTCGAAGGTGCCTCAATTGATAAGCAAGCGCACAACATGGACACAGAGCGTTGGATACTTGATACGATTGAATTCGATAAAACTGTGCAGTTGGTTCAGTCGTATGCCAGAAAAGATAAAAATACTTTGGTGATCGTAACTGCAGATCATGAGTGCTCTGGTGTCGCTTTAATCGGAGGGTCAATGGTCTCAGATGCTAAGTTGCAAGAGTTGGCTAAAGAGGGCGGGGCTGCTAACCTTAGAGACAAAGTAGTTGGTATTTACGAAAAAGCAGGTTTCCCTAAATACGTTATTGATAATGATGGATACCCTCAAACAACTGACATTGATTTTAGACTTCTTGTTGGTTACGGAGGGAATGCAGACCGTAATGAGGACTGGAGAACCAATCCCTTGCCGCTCCAAGATAGTCAGCAACCATTTAACAAGATTCAACCTTTAGCTTCCCATCCCGGGGATCCTATGGCCAGAGACGTAGATGGCAAACTAATTATCACCGGGCAAGTCCCCGGGGCCAGTGCAGTTCACACTGCAACCGATATACCCTTGTCAGCTATGGGGCCCGGTGCCTGGTCCTTCACAGGAGTGCTTGACAATACGGATGTGTTTTTTCTTATGACTCAGGCCACTGTGGGTGGCGTCATAAAACCTAGGATTTTTTAAATAAACGGGGCTTGCCCCCTTTTTCTGCTTTGGTTAGACATTATTTAAGTTGAATTAGATATTCTTAAAACTCCATAAAAATAAATACTTTTTAGCAATAGGTTTTTCAGCGTAAAAGCCTCATAATTGCAAAGAGATAACAACTAAAGGGAAGAAATGTTAGGTATCAAAAAAGCCCGCAAGATAATTGCTGCCGATCCAAATTCACAAGTTGCCAAGACCTTGTCTAATTTAGTTTATTCTTTGGAGAGCGACCAAAGTTTCAACTTATCTGAGCTCTATGCCCTAGATATTAAGATGTTCTCCCTTGCAATGGATATCCTTCAGGAGTGGCGGTTAGATAGATATTACGTCGGTAAATCAAAGCTCTTTGATATTTCTTATCAAAATAGAGTCCTGCAATCTACGCTTAAAACGTAAATTTATCAAGTAATACTGTCCAAGCCTTAGGCTAAACCCATTAATAATACCGGCACCCAAGTCTCCTTGGTTAGCCTTAGTCGTGATTCACAAATATGACATAAAAATGTCATATTTGAGATCTAGTACTGTGCGGAGATATGTAATATTATGAATTTTAGGCCTGAGACACATTAGCTGAAATTGCGTATTTATTTCGTAATCAATTTGGTGCATACTACCGCATAAGGTGTATTTATCAATGGTTATTCCCCACAGTTTCATTCCGCATACAGAACGAGCAGTCCAATTAATTGATCGGGACAGAAGTTTCCTTGCCTTTAATAAGCGTGTGCTCGAGTTGTCCAAACAATCATCGGTTCCACTTTTGGAACGGCTCAGATATTTGTGCATTGTTTCTTCTAATTTGGATGAGTTTTTTGAGGTGAGGGCATCATTGCATCTAAAGGCCGCTCAAAATGAGATTCAAAGTGGTCCTTACTCAGTTGATAGTTTCGAGAAACTCAGTCAAGCAGCACACGCATTAGTAAACGAGCAGTATCAGGTTTATAACCAAAACCTCATTCCTGCGTTCGCCAAGAAGGGTATTCATATTCTCTCTTTTAGCGAAAGGAATGCCGAACAGGCACTATGGGTTAAAAGGTATTTTGATCAAGAAGTTAGGCCCCTACTTATTCCAGTCGGGCTCGATCCTGCGCACCCATTTCCGCAGGTGGCCAATAAATCTTTAAATTTCATTGTTAGGCTAAAGGGTAAAGATGCACTGGGTAGGCATAACGAAATTGCCATCGTTAAGGTACCGCGCGTTTTACCGCGAATGGTCAAGTTGCCCTCAAAGATCTCTAAGAATCAAACCCTACTCGTCTCACTGTCAAGCATCATTCGTGCACACTTGAATGAATTATTTGAGGGTCGTGAGGTGGTTCACTTTTCACAGTTTCGTCTCACCAGAAATTCGGATTTGTCTGTGGACGAAGAAGACGTCAGAAATCTTCGCACTGCGCTGCGTCAAGGCTTGGAGCAACGGCAATACGGCGAGGCTGTGCGCCTTGAGGTGTCATCTGGATGTACTGAGTATTTATCGGATTTTTTACTGAAGCAATTTGATTTGCCCTTGAATTGTTTATACCGCGTTCAAGGACCTGTTAACCTTGTCCGGTTAAACCAAGTCATTGATTTGGTGAACAACCCGAGTTTGCTTTTTAAACCCTATACGGCAAGTTTCCCCGCGCAACTCAATCCAAGTGTATCTATATTTGAACAACTCACCAAAGCTGATGTTTTGTTTCATCAGCCTTTTGAGAGTTTTGATGGCGTATTGGCCTTTTTGCGTGAGGCCGTAAACGATCCTAATGTTTTAGCTATCAAGCAAACCATTTACCGCACTGGTGCCAATTCTGGGTTGATGGATTTACTCAGGCAAGCGGTGCTCCGTGGTAAGGAGGTTACAGTAGTCGTTGAGCTCAAGGCTAGGTTTGATGAGGAAGCCAATATCAACTGGGCAGACCGATTGGAGCAAATTGGCGCTCAGGTGGTTTACGGTGTTGTTGGTTTAAAAACACACGGTAAGATGCTATTGATCACGCGTCGTGAGGGCAGATATCTAAGGCACTACGCACACCTCTCGACTGGAAATTACAACCCACTTACCGCCAAGTTGTATACGGATATTAGTTTCATGACCAAGGATCCGAGCATCACCGGAGATGTAGAAAATATTTTCATACACCTTGCAAGTCAAAGTACTTTGCCCAAACTTAAAACCATTTGGCTTGCTCCCTTTGATCTACAAACCAATTTGATTGCCGCTATTGACCGCGTTGCAAAGGGTGTTCGTTTAGGGCGAGCTGGAAGGATCGTTTTAAAGATGAACTCCCTCACAGATGAGCGTTTGGCTTTAGCGCTTATACAAGCGAGTCGCTGGGGAGTTGACATTGATCTGATTGTGCGCGGCGCATGCATATTACCCGCACAAGTCCCAGGTGTATCAGACCGTATCAAGGTGAGATCTATTGTGGGCCGGTTCCTGGAGCATTCACGTGTTTTTTATTTCAGATCCGGTGAAGATGAGAAACTCTACCTATCAAGTGCAGATTGGATGAACCGCAACATGTTGAGGAGAATTGAGCTTGCTTGGCCTGTTCAAGAAGAGAGCCTCAAAAGGCGTGTCATTGATGAGTGTTTAGTAGCTTATTTGTATGACAGCAAAGATGCTTGGCAATTATGCTCTAACGGCGAGTACGTCCCAGTTATAGATAACCAAAGCACGACTCCCATTAGCGCTCAAGAGGCTTTGATGAGACGCTACGAGGTAAAGGAGATTTAATATGGACTTGATTTTTTGGCGACACGCAGAAGCTTTCGAAGCAGAGGGGGGAGCTGATGATATGTCTCGCGCCCTTACTCCCAGGGGGGAGCGTCAAGCCACTCGAATGGCTCACTGGCTTGACCGTCAACTTCCCGAGGGTGTTCGCATCTTGTCTAGTCCAGCAAAACGAGCCGAACAAACTGTCATTGCACTTGGGCGTAAATACAAAATTAGGGATGAGCTCTCTCCACAAAGTCAACCCGATCAAGTGCTGGAACTTGTTCAGTGGCCCAATAATAAAAACTCAGTTTTAATCGTTGGACACCAGCCCTTTCTTGGGCAAACTATTGCACGCTTGCTTCAGTTACCCAGTGGGGAGTGTTCTGTAAGAAAGGGTGCTGTTTGGTGGCTACGATCACGCCAAAAAGAAGAGGAGCAACAAACCGTACTCATATCTGTTCAGGCAGCTGAGATGCTTTGAGCCTCAAGTAATTCCTAATCTCAGATTAATCTACCCAGTTCAAATCGAAGGACCAAGTGGTCTTCTGCCACGCGTTTATTTCCTCTTTTAGGAGATGCGAGGATTGGGGGTATTTTTCAGCCCAGTCTTTAGTGAGCGTTAATTTAAAAGAACGTGACTGTTCGCTGACCAAATCTAGTTTTAAAGACTTGTATTCAGGATCGCGTTTAGCGTGACACAAAATAACAGCCAACCTGAGTGCCAGCAACTGCTTAATGAAGCCGACGTTGTCAAAGTCCACCTCTAACTTGCGAAGCTTGCCCCTGTGTCCTAACACTAATAAAGAGAGTCTATGTAATTCCGGCGCCGCAAACCCCGGTGCATCTGTGTTGTCTAAGATATAGGCACCGTGCTTGTGGTAATCACTGTGAGAGATGATGGTGCCAACCTCGTGTAATTTGGCAGCCCACTCCAGTTTTTGCTTGAGCTTGTTGACGTCTCCTGATTTGGAATCGTCTATAACCATGTTTAGTAAGTACTGACTAACCTTGTTGACACGGTCTGCTTGATCAGCGTCAAGGCCAGAGGTTTTGGAGAGTCTGGAGACTGTTGTCGTGCGAACATCGGTTGCATAGACTGCTCGGTCTAACATATCGTAGAGCACGCCGTGTCTGAGTGCGCCTTGTGCAACGTGTAACTCATCAATCTCTAAAAGATCAAAAACTGCACTGAGCACGCTTATGCCGCCGGCAAGTACTGCTTTGCGGTCTTCCTTGAGGCCTTCAAGTCTGACTTTGTCGATTGATTGAGCGCGGATTAGACAACGCTTCAGCCAATTTAAGCTGTCCCGATTGATGAGAGTAGGTGGCCACCCCGCAACACCTAAAATATCAGCCACTGCGCCTACTGTGCCAGAGGATCCGTAAGCTACATCCCAGGCGTGGCGAGGATAGCTAGTTAAGGCTTCATCTAAAATGGCTTGCGCAGCCACTTCAGCAGTTTTAAAAGCCTGGGCACTGTACTCGCCTTCAGGGAAGAACCGCATACTCCAGGCGACACTCCCCACCCTGTATGACTCTAAAACCCGGGCATCTAGATCTTTGCCAATGATGAGTTCAGTTGATCTGCCTCCGATATCAATCACCAAACGGTTGTCGCTGCTGTGGGGGAGTAGATGAGCTACGCCTAGGTAAATGAGCCTTGCTTCCTCTCGCCCAGAAATGACTTCTATGGGAAAGCCAAATACCTTTTGAGCGGTGCTCAAAAAAGCTTCTCTATTTCTGGCCTCTCTAAGCGTTTGGGTTGCAACTGCACGAACTTGGGTTTTCTTGAACCCGGAGAGTCTCTCGGCAAAGCGACCTAAACAATCCCAGCCCCTTTGCATGGCTTGCGGAGTTAAGTTACGGTCCTCATCTAGGCCGTTACCTTGTCTAACTGTCTCTTTGATGTATTCAATTCGGTTGATTTGACCGTGCTCAAATCGGCCAATCTCAAGCCTAAAACTGTTGCTTCCGAGATCAATCCCGGCTAAAAGGGTGCTATTTTGCATTACAACGTTATCTTAAGTATTGTTTATGACAAATTGGCGACAATTGACGTAATATTACAATTAAATGTCAATTTATTGAATGTCATGAAATTGTCATTTTACAGTCTTACATTATCAGTCTAGTCGCAGTTAAGCGTTTGTAAGCTTGATTGATGAAGGACTGGGACTCAATTTCAACAAAGGAACCTATTTCATGATTAACCGATTCGCATTAAAACTAGTTGCAGTAGCTGCAATGAGTTTATCTGTTTCCTCTTTTGCGCAACAAGTAACTGGAGCTGGTGCAAGTTTCCCCGCAGATATTTACTTCAAATGGGCAAGTGATTACAACAAAGAAACTGGCGTAAAGATCAATTATCAATCAATTGGCTCAGGTGCTGGATTGAACCAAATTGACGCGAAAACAATTGATTTCGGTGCCTCTGATATGCCGAGAACCGATGAAGACTTGGCCAAAAAAGGGCAAATCCAGTTCCCAACTGTGATTGGCGGTGTAGTTCCTGTAATCAATATCGCTGGTGTCGCACCTGGCCAACTTAAACTTACAGGTGAAGTATTAGCGAACATATACCTTGGCAAAATCGGAAAATGGAATGATCCCGCTATTAAAGCTTTGAATCCCAGCTTGAGCCTTCCTGATGCAGAGATTACGTCAATCCGTCGCTCTGATGGTTCAGGAACTTCCTTTCTCTTTACGGACTATTTGAGCAAAGTAAGCTCTGAGTGGAAAGAGAAGGTGGGTGCCAATACGGCAGTTAATTGGCCTAACATTGCCAACGCAGCGGCGGGTAAAGGAAACGACGGAGTCGCAAAATACGTCAACAGTCTGCCCAACTCTCTTGGTTATGTAGAGTATGTTTATGTTAAGAAAAACAAAATGAACTACGTGAGCTTAAAAAACGCTGCAGGTAATTTTGTAGAGCCAAGCGAAGCCACCTTCAAATCAGCAGCATCTGGCGCAAGCTGGGCGAAGTCCTTTTATCAAATCTTAACCAACCAAAACGAGAAAGATGCTTGGCCTATCACCGGGGCAACTTTCATCATCATGTACAAAAATCAGGACAAGCCTGAGGTTGCAACACAAGTTCTCAAGTTCTTTGACTGGGCCTACAGAACAGGTGACAAGAGCGCAGATGGACTTGACTTTGTTGTGATGCCTAATGCAGTTAAAGAGGAAATTCGCCAAGCATGGGGTCAAATCAAAGACACGTCAGGCAAGACTGTTTCTTACAAGTAAATCAACTGGCGTGAGTGGCAGGACTCAAAATATTGTTGACAAAGCTCTGGCTAATTTAAAAACGCCTTGAGATTTGCCAGCAATTAGTACAAAACTCACGTTGACTTTTTAGTCCTTAAATCAAGGGAGTTTTTCTTGTGTCCATTTCTTCTGCGCCCGCACAGGGATCCTCTCTTGATTCTGTCTATATGACTCATCAAAAATATCGTTCTATGTCACAGCCCCCCGCTCCAAGGACGACCCGCTATGGGTCTTTTTTCGACAAAGCTTTTGGTCTTTTAGCATTTCTGTCTGTTTGTGCTACTTTGACCGTTTTGTTTGGAATATTGCTCTCTTTGATTGTTGGCGCCTGGCCTGCAATTAATCACTTTGGTCTTGGATTTTTAACCAGTATGGTTTGGGATCCCGTTAAAGAAGAGTTCGGCGGTCTGGTAATGATTTACGGCACGATTGCCACATCCCTGATCGCGCTCTTGGTTGCGGTACCCGTAAGTTTTGGTATTGCTATTTTTTTAACTGAGTTGTCTCCTGCATGGCTCAAACGACCCCTTGGTACAGCTATCGAGCTTTTGGCAGCAATACCGTCCATCGTTTACGGTATGTGGGGTCTTCTCGTTTTTAGCCCTATTTTGGCAACTTACGTTCAACTGCCATTGCAAAAACTGTTGTCAGGTGTGCCTTTTTTGGGACCCCTAGTCAGTGGCCCACCCGTTGGAATTGGCATACTCTCAGCAGGCATTATTTTGGCCATTATGATCATTCCGTTTATATCTTCTGTGATGAGGGATGTTTTTGAGGTTACACCGCCATTACTCAAAGAGTCTGCGTATGGGCTTGGATCAACGACTTGGGAGGTTGTGAGCAAGGTTGTTTTACCGTATACCAAAGCAGGTGTGGTGGGTGGCATCATGCTTGGGCTTGGTCGTGCCTTAGGTGAGACCATGGCGGTAACCTTTGTTATTGGAAATATTAATCAACTCAATTCCATTAGTCTTTTCTCGGCCGCCAACAGCATTACCTCTGTTTTAGCGAGTGAATTTGCAGAGGCCTCTGAGGGGCTACATAAGGCATCGCTTATTTATTTAGGACTCGTACTCTTCTTTATTACTTTTGTGGTGTTATCCCTCTCTAAATTCATGTTGGCTCAGTTACGTAAAAGTGAGGGGACGAAATCATGACTCAAGAGGAATTATTGATGGATCCCAAATACCAAAAGTTTCAAGCCAGAAACAGGATCAACAAAATTGCACTTATTTTGTCCGTGGCAGCAATGGTGTTTGGACTGATTTGGTTAGTTTGGATTTTGTACGAAACTTTGGTCCTCGGTTTTGGCGGACTTAGCTTTGCAACCCTCGTTGAAGATACGCCCAATCCCGGTGAGCCTGGGGGCGGCCTTGCCAATGCCATTTTTGGGTCATTCCTCATGGTTGCCATTGCCACGTTTATCGGCACTCCTATTGGAATCATGGCTGGTATTTATCTTGCGGAATACAACCCTAAGGGTACGTTGTCTGTTGTGACAAGGTTTGTGAACGATATTTTGTTATCGGCGCCGTCCATAGTTATTGGACTATTCGTCTATAACATGCTTCTCTTTGCTCACTTTAAGGCTTTCTCTGGATGGGCTGGCTCGATTGCTTTGGCTTTGATTGTTATTCCTGTAGTGATCAGAACAACTGAGAATATGCTCTCACTGGTTCCCCCTGGACTCAGAGAGGCTGCTTACGCTTTGGGCACTCCAAAGTGGAAAGTAATTTTGAGTATTACGCTTCGCTCAGCGCAGGCGGGTGTTGTGACTGGTATTTTGCTTGCGGTTGCGCGCATATCTGGCGAAACTGCACCGCTTTTGTTAACTGCATTAAGCAATCAGTTTTGGTCCACAGATCTGAGCTCGCCGATGGCAAGCTTGCCAGTAACTATTTTTAAATTTGCAATGAGTCCTCATGAAAACTGGCAACAACTGGCGTGGGCTGGGGTGTTCTTGATCACTATTGCAGTACTGGGTTTGAATATTTTGGCAAGAGCGATCACTAGTCGTAAGAGCTGATACTAAACGAAGGAATATAGACATGGAAGTAGCAATCGCTAACAAATCGAAGATAACAGTAAAAGACTTAAATTTTTACTACGGTAAGTTTCATGCATTAAAGAATATTAATCTTGAAATTCCAGAAAATCAGGTAACTGCTTTTATTGGTCCATCAGGATGCGGCAAGTCCACTTTGTTGCGTACTTTTAATCGTATGTACGAACTCTACCCCGAACAACGCGCAGA
The DNA here is from genome assembly GCA_903896615.1 of uncultured Burkholderiales bacterium. GTDB lineage: Bacteria > Pseudomonadota > Gammaproteobacteria > Burkholderiales > Burkholderiaceae_C > Limnohabitans. Next base: position 10,574 of record CAITYM010000028.1, on the reverse strand, counting down.
GGGACTTATTGAGCTTGATGGTGAAAATCTATTGACCTCACAAATGGATGTCTCTTTGATTCGTGCAAAGGTTGGTATGGTTTTCCAAAAACCGACTCCCTTTCCTATGTCAATTTATGACAATATTGCTTTTGGCGTTCGTTTGTTTGAGGACCTCAACAACAACGACATGGATGACCGAGTTGAATGGGCGCTTAAAAAGGCTGCGCTTTGGACCGAAGTTAAAGACAAGTTAAATCAAAGTGGTAGCGGCTTATCCGGGGGGCAACAACAACGGCTTTGTATCGCCCGTGGAATAGCCATCAAGCCTGAAGTACTTTTGTTGGATGAGCCGTGTTCAGCACTGGATCCCATATCTACAGCAAAGGTTGAGGAGCTAATTATTGAACTCAAGCAAGACTACACGGTTGTAATCGTTACGCATAATATGCAACAAGCCGCGCGCTGCAGTGACTTTACTGCCTATATGTATTTGGGTGACTTGGTAGAGTTTGGCCCTACCGAGCAGCTCTTTTTCAAGCCCCAACGTAAAGAGACAGAAGACTACATTACAGGTCGCTTCGGTTAATTCACATTAAGTCAGTATTTTTGAAAAAATTGCTTTAAAAATTATAAGGACACGAAATGCCAGATAAACACTTATCTACTCAGTTCGATAGCGAGATTAATGACGTATGTTCACGCGTGATGGAGATGGGCGGCCTGGTTGAGGCGCAAATTAGGCAATCGGTTTACTCACTGACTCAGTTAAGTGCTGAGGTGACGGATCAAGTCTTTGAGGCTGAAGACAGGGTTAACTCAATGGAAGTTGAGATTGATCGAGAGCTTACATCAATCATTGGTCGTCGTCAGCCAACTGCAAGGGATTTGCGCCTACTAATGGCGATATCAAAAATCACTGCAAACTTAGAACGCGCCGGTGATGAGGCTCAAAAGATTGCCAAAATGGTTCGATCCATTATTGACGGAGGTACGCCCCGTAAACTTCCCTCCTCAGAACTAAGACTGGCTACCGAGATGGCCAGTAGTCAACTTCGTAAAGCACTGGACGGTTTTGCAAGATTAGATATCCTTTCTGCAGTAACCATTTTGAAAGAAGATGACCTAATCGATAAAGAGTTTGACGGTTTTGTCCGTAAGTTAATCACCTACATGATGGAGGATCCAAGAACGATATCTGCCAGTCTTGATTTACTGTTTATTGCAAAAGCGATTGAGCGTATTGGAGACCACGCTAAAAATATTGCAGAATGCATTATTTATATCGTCAAAGGCGCTGACATCAGACATACCTCAATTGCTGAGATTGAGTCATCTGTACTTTAATTTCTATTAATCTGGTTTACACAAGAGTGCCTAAATTTGAATGTTTACCCCAAAAATAATATGCGTTCACACATGCCCAGAGTTTTGATTGTTGAGGATGAGAAAGCGATTGCTGAATTGATTTCAGTTAATTTGCGACACAACGGATTTACTCCTATTTGGTCTGAGGACGGGGATGCTGCGCAACGGGAAATTGACGCTGTCTTGCCCGATGTCATTTTATTGGATTGGATGCTCCCGGGACAAAGCGGCGTAGCTCTAGCAAAAAAATGGCGAGCCGATCCAAGAGTCAAGCCAGTTCCAATACTAATGCTCACCGCTAGAGGAGATGAAAGTGATAAGGTAGCGGGGTTGGACGCCGGCGCAGATGACTATATTACCAAGCCCTTTTCAACCCAGGAACTCCTTGCCCGAATCCGTGCTGTGCTCAGGAGACGTGCGCCTGAGCAAATTGCGCAGAGTGTGACAGTAGGTGCGCTTAGCTTGGACGGGGCTTCTTACCGGGTGACTTTTGCTGGACAACCCCTTAAAATGGGACCCACCGAGTTCAAGCTTCTTAGCTTCTTTATGCACCACACTGAGCGTGTTCATTCCAGGTCTCAACTATTAGATAAAGTTTGGGGTGACCATGTCTTCATTGAAGAGCGTACAGTTGATGTGCACGTTAAACGCCTGCGAGAAGCCCTGGGTGAAGCTGGTTCGATGATAGAAACTGTTAGAGGTGCTGGCTACCGTTTAACAGTCAATGCACACGCAATCTAGCAATGCCTTGGCGAGTCATTCAATTCCTATTCCTACTTGTATTAGGTGCAATTACAGGTTACCAACTCAGTACTAGCTCTTTCACGGGTGCTTGCGCGGGTCTGTTTCTGGTCGCAATTGGTTGGAGCATATTTCAACAATACAAACTAAATAGACTGCTCAAATGGTTACATAGGGGTGAGTTCAGTCTACGGCCAACCCGAGTCGGCGACCTAGAATTAGTGGTCGATAAAGTGATTCGACTTCACAGGCGTCAACAACAACTTAATCAGCAAAGTCTCCAACGATTAAACGACTTTTTGTCTGCTATACAAGCCTCGCCTAATGGTGTTTTACTACTGGACGATCAACTTCGGATTGAGTGGTGTAACCAAACAGCTGCGCACCATTTGGGAATTGATATGCAGCGTGACGTACTTCAATTGATAGGTAACTTAGTTCGAGATCCTTTATTTAGTCAATATTTAAAGGATCAAAATACAAGCGAAGAATTGGTGATTCAAGCCCGTGATAGTCGCCCAGAGAGTCCCCGTAAGATATCCCTTCAACTGTTCCCCTACGGGGAGGGTCGCAGGCTCCTTTTATCGCGAGATATCACCCAAATAGAACAGGCTGAAGTCATGCGAAGAGACTTTGTAGCTAACGTATCTCACGAAATTAGAACACCTTTAACTGTATTGGCAGGTTTCATTGAGACTTTGCTAACCTTGCCTGTCACAGAGGTGGAGCGAAACGGCTACTTGGAGTTGATGTCACAACAATCAAACCGTATGCAAACCTTAGTTAATGATCTATTAACTCTGTCCAAGCTTGAAGGATCCCCAGTTCCCAGCAAAACCGAGTGGACACCTGTTATGGTCCTTTGGCAGCAGTGTGAACAAGAAGCAAGGTCATTGTCTGCATTGCTATATCCTGAGCATGCACAAAGCATTTCCTTTTTGATGGATGATTCTGTCAAAGAAATAGAAATCGCAGGCTCAAGAAACGAATTGCTAAGCGCAATGACCAATTTGGTGAGCAACGCTGTTCGTTATACCCCAGAGGAAGGATCGATTGCTGTTAAATTTGTACTTAAAACGGGGGATGGGATAGAGTTTAGTGTTGAAGACTCGGGACCTGGTATTGCACCTGAGCATATTCCCCGTTTGACTGAGCGCTTTTATAGGGTAGACCGAAGTAGGTCTAGGGAGAGTGGGGGGACTGGATTGGGTCTAGCTATTGTTAAGCACGTTGCACAAAGGCATGACTCAAAGTTCTCCATTTCAAGTCAACTTGGAAAAGGATCTTGCTTTTCCTTAAAAATACCTGCCGAGCGATTGCGGGCAAATGTTATTTAAAGCAACCGACCCCTAATTTTGTAACCGGGTATTTTTTCTTTGAGCTTGGATGACGAGCGCAATGAGTAACAAAGCACTGAACAACAGTGCCGTGCTAGAGGCGATCCAAAATGCTTTAGGACTCAAGAGTGGCGGTATAGATGCTACGCCTAAGTAAGCTAAAGAAAAACCACCATACAGCCCTACCCCCCATAACATCACACTATAAATAAGAAGTGGCTTTAAAGTTATCTTGTAACAGCGCAGTATAAAGAAGCACAAGACTTGGAGTGAATCCCCAACATGGTAAAGGCATAACCAAGCTAACATGCTGGCTGCTAATTCAGCAACTTGTGGATTAGGAGCGTAAAGCTCTGCAATTTTGTTTTTAAAAATAGCCAACAAGCAAATGTTGAGAGCGGCCATGCCTATGACGTTTTGAAATCCAATTTTGATAGCTTTATGCGATGATTCTCTTCTGCTAGCACCAATCCAGTAACTAACCCTTGCACTTGTAGCAATTGATAAAGAAAGTGGAACCATATACATGAGTGCAGCAAAATTGGCAACGATTTGATGGCTCGCTGAAGCCTGCGTTCCCAAGCGTGCAATAAAGAAGGCCATCAAAGTGAATGAGCTGACCTCTACGGTAATGCTGAGTGCATTCGGTACACCTAGTCTAGCTAATTCATAAATCTCACGCCAGTTGATTCGCTCCATGGGAGACCAAATTTTATAGGGGTGATAAAGAGTTTGAGTTTTAAGCAAGACGAGTGCAAGTGCCATCATCGAGTAATTGACACAAAGGGTTGCTACAGCGCAACCTACGACCCCGAGTCCCTCAAAGCCGAGTGCGCCGAAAGTGAAGAAAGCGGATAGGGGAATTTTTATACACAGAGCCGCAATTTGCACCCAAGTAACTAGTTGAGGCCTTCCAAGGCTTTGGTTGAGTGTGCTAAACATTCTGAAAAATAGGGCTGGAGGTAACGCAGCAGCAAGAACTGCTAAATAAGTCTGTGCCTCAACCCTTAAGGTAAGTGGGACCTGTGTGCGTTCAAAGATAAAGTGAGGCGACAAAAGTGCAATGATTCCCACCAAACTGGTAAAGCCACATAGATACAAGGATTGCCTAAATATTGCACCTAATGTGTGCGCTTTACCAGCGCCCCTTAGTTCTGCAAGAGCAGGCAAGAGTGCTTGCAATACCCCCATCAATGCAACAAATACTGTAATGTAAAAAGCAGAGCCAATTGAGAGGGTAGCTAACGCGTGCTCGCTGAATCGACCAGCAACGACTGTGTCTGTTATGCCAAAGCTCATAACCGCAATTTGACCTACCCACACTGTTATTGCATGGTTGAAGATTAGTTTACGCTCAGATACTTCTTTGAAGGTTTGCGTATCCTTCTGAGGATTTGCGAGAGTGGGGGAGTGTTCGGTGGTAAATTCTTTTGAACGCTTATTGCGCGTCGGGTGATACGTGGGCATGATTACTTTTTGTGCCTAAATATCACTAAATCTTCATCGGGATCGGAGGGCTTTCTGAGTACTTTCAGAACAGTCCAATTTCCTGCTTGGTGTTTGTTGATATTAGTTTGAATTTCTTCCCTGTGTTCGCTGTTTACCAATAACCAAGAACATTCAGGTTCTGTGCCTGCATTTGCAATGGCAGAGATATTATTATTTGTTTTGTCCTGCGCTAGCTGAATACTGTATATTGATTTTGATTTCACTTGGTCTAGTACTGCATCTAACAATTGATCACTTTTTTGAAAGTCAACTAAAGTTAAATTTGCATGAAACTTTAGGGCAGTTAACTGTGGGCGAGTAAGCTTCCATGTGTAGACGCATGAGGGTGAGCCTATACTATCTTGCACCTTGTGGATAAGAGAGACATAGCTGCGTCCATAATCGACTGGGGGTAGCCAAAGACTCATCACTAAGAACCAACAAAGTGAAGCACCACCGGCTGGTAAGATGAGTGTTTTCCAAAGCGCTGTAGGGTTACGTCCCACTCTCCAGTGAACGATAAAACCCCAGGTAAATGTAGCAAATAATGCGAGAATGAATGTTTCAATATAGAAGTGTGGAACAAATCCTGGAATTAGTTTTGCTACGTTTTTCGCCGGTTGTTCTGGCCATCCCGTTTGATACGCAAGCCATATTACCCAAATAACAAATGCGCATCCACTAAAAAGTAGCAGAGTGAACCAATCGATCAATGCCTTTACACCGCGTGTCAGCGTAGGTAGTGAGAATGCTGCTAGTGCAGCCATGGAGGGAAGTGCCAGTAAAAGTGTTCGCTCTTGTGAGAATGTTAAAAAGGCAGCCACACTTATTACTACTGCGTGCATCAGCGGAATGATAAGGTGTCTACTCCAGTTTGAGCTTGCCCATTGATTGCGCCAGCGCCAAAGTGTCCACAAAACAAGCGGCCAAACGGGCCAACAAAACCAGATCCAAAGTCGTCCGAGGCTGGGCAATTCACTCCAGGTCCGAGTAAGTGGAATAATTCTCCACTGCCACAAATGAAGCAGGTGACTTAAGATCGCAACCCCTAGGCACAAAATCAGCATCATGAAACTGTGTTGTTTGCTACTTTCTGAGTCCTTATCTAGCGCGCAAATAGTAGCTCCACCTATTCCAAGTATGACACTTAAACTTGGTGCTCCCATAAGGCTGAGTCCAAACAAGCCAGCCCCTAGTATTACTTGTGCTTTAACTGGCTGAAACGCCATCATCGAAAAACCTAACATCACCAAGCTGACCATTGCGAGTTGTGCGACTGTTGGCGTACTTTCGTGTCCTAGTTGTGCAAGACCAAGCGTTGCAACCAATGCCAATACACAGGCATCAGCTAAAGCCAGAGCGTAGTCGTTTGAATTAGCTTGCCCGCCAAATGCAAACTGAACTGGCTTGGCTTTTGGGCTTAAGGAAAGATAGTAGACGCTGTGCCATGTACAGCTTAAAGTGAGTGCTAAAAAGAGAATAAAGGGGATTCGAGCTGCTGCGTCTGCAGCCATTAAATGCCACTGGTTTGAAAAAAGCTCAATTGACCAAGCGCCTACCGCGTAACTAAGCGTACTGTCAATCTCTGGCAGTAACCCGCCTAAAGTGGGAGTTATGGACAGCCAAGCCCAAGGACTCAGCCCCGAGCGAGTTAGCTCCAGCATATATCCAAAGGAGCTAATATCCATCGCCTTCCAAGGTGCTCTACCTAGAAAGCCTGACAAAACGTATAGACCGCTCAGTGTAAGCAATGCCCATATTGGCAGTCGTCGAACTGCGTACTGGGGAACGATGGCGGGGGTGGGCGTGTTCACTTGGTTACTTTAACAGTTGTACTAAAAATCTGCTTGTATGTGTTAGTTATCTAGAATTGCCATTAAAAAAGGCAGCAACGGTTGCCCGTGCTGCCCTTTGAAGGAGATACAGAGCTTACTTTGCAGCAGTCTTACCGTACTTGTTGCGGAATCGTTCAACGCGTCCACCCATTGTGTCCACAGATTTTTGAGTTCCTGTATAAAAGGGATGTGATTCGCTTGACGTATCTAGCTTGAACAACGGGAGTTCGCGACCATCGTCCATTTTGACAGTTTCTTTAGCGCTTAAGCATGAGCGCGTAACAAACTTGAATCCATTAGAGAGGTCCACGAAACAAACTTCGCGGTATTCGGGATGGATGCCTTCTTTCATATTTAATCCTTAATGTTCAAGTGCGCGAGCCACGACAGACCACTTCTATCGTACTTTGCGCGTAACCCGCTATTATGCCATAGGCGAGCCCATGGCTATAGTTAAAAAGTATTCTTTTAACCGCCTCGCCTCATCAAATCAAAGAAATCAACGTTGGTTTTTGTTGACTTCATGTTCTTAAGCATCAGCTCCATGGATTCAATCTCGTCCATGTTGTAAATCAATTGGCGAAGAATGCGTGTTTTTTGAAGGATTTCGGGAGCAAAGAGGAGTTCCTCGCGACGCGTACCACTTCGGTTGAGTTGTATAGCCGGGAAAACACGTTTTTCGTAGAGTCGACGGTCTAAATGAATTTCACAATTACCGGTGCCTTTGAATTCTTCGAATATCACTTCATCCATCCGGCTGCCAGTTTCTACTAGAGCCGTAGCGATGATGGTGAGCGAGCCACCTTCTTCAACTTTACGAGCTGCACCAAAAAAGCGTTTGGGCCGTTGAAGTGCATTGGCATCGACCCCGCCCGTTAGAACCTTACCTGAGCTTGGTACAACATTGTTATAAGCTCTTGCCAAGCGTGTGATTGAGTCAAGCAAAATTACAACATCTTTTTTAAGCTCAACAAGTCGCTTGGCACGTTCAATAACCATTTCTGCAACGTGAACATGTCTAGCCGCGGCCTCATCAAAGGTTGAGGCTATGACCTCGCCCTTGACACTGCGTTGCATCTCAGTAACTTCCTCTGGTCTTTCATCAACTAGAAGAACCATCATGTGGGAGTCTGGGTAGTTTGCTGTGATGGCATGTGCAATGTGTTGCATCATCACCGTTTTTCCACTCTTGGGAGGGGCGACCAACAAAGCTCTTTGGCCTTTGCCTATAGGGGCGATGATGTCAATGATTCGCCCGGTGATGTTTTCGTCACCCTTGATATCGCGTTCTAAACGCATGTGTTCCTTCGGGAACAAAGGCGTTAAGTTTTCAAACATGACCTTATGTTTATTGTTCTCAGGTAAATCACCATTCACCTTGTCAAGTTTTGTAAGTGCAAAGTAGCGTTCACCTTCTTTGGGAATTCGCACTTCGCCCTCAACCATGTCTCCGGTGTGCAGATTAAATCGACGAACCTGACTTGGGCTTATGTAGATATCGTCTGTGCTTGCTGTATAACTTGTGTCTGGACTCCTTAGAAATCCAAACCCGTCTGGCAGAATTTCCAAAACACCGTCCGCAAAAACTTGTTCTCCAGCGCGCGCTCTTTTTTTGATGATTGCAAACATTAGTTCTTGTTTGCGCATACGACCCGTATTTTCTATTTCAAGATCGTCAGCTTGTTTGAGCACTTCAGACACATGAAGTGCCTTGAGTTCGTTAAGATGCATGTAAAGACTCCAATGGGGGAGTTCGAAATAATTGAAGGGGGAGTAAAAGTTTGATTCATATGGGCTTAGTGCCCAAATTCAATCACCTGGACCCATCTTTGTTAAAAAGAATAAGCGGTGAAGCTCCATTATGACAGGAAAATTGGACTCTAGCGTGGGTAAAGGTGATCTAACTAAAAACTTTTAGCAGTATTGTTTCTTCTATAGGTCCCGCCTTTTTCTAGTGAGTAGACTCCCCTGAGAGTTCTTAAATGGCCACTCAGAGGAGTTTATGATAGAAAATCCTAAGTAACTTTATGCCAATTGTTGGTCAATAAACTCTGTAAGTTGGGACTTACTGAGGGCACCCACCTTTGTGGCTGCTAATTGACCATTCTTAAAAATCATGAGTGTGGGGATGCCACGAATGCCGAATTTGCCGGGTATCTCACGGTTCTCGTCAACATTCATTTTTGCGATTTGTAACTTACCCTGGTAGTTTCCCGCAAGTTCGTCCAAAATAGGAGCAATCATTTTGCAAGGGCCGCACCACTCAGCCCAGTAATCAACGAGCACCGGCTCGCCTGATTGGAGTACTTCTTTCTCAAAACTATCGTCAGAAATATGCTTAATTAGCTCGCTTGCCATGATCTTTCCTTTTGATTTGTAATGGATTAATTCTTTGGTTAAAACACTGATGATCTGTAGACAATTAGTGCAGGTCCAGTCTGTCTGAACGTTGGTACCAAATTGTGACATAAAAGCTATTGTGGCAGAAACGGCTGGAAAACACTTTAATCGGGGTATCAAAGGTGCACTACACTGGAGGGCAGAACGCAAAGATTGCAGGCCCCACTTAGTGTGAGAGCTAAGAACTCAATTAATTGCTTTACTAATTGTCAATGGCTGGTGGGATTGGAGTTTTTTAAATGTCTTTAACGGTTGATGTAATCTCCGATGTAGTTTGTCCGTGGTGCTACATTGGCAAGGTTAAGCTGCAAACTGCAATCGATCTTTTTAAGAAAGCCAACCCGAGCGCAGGCGATCCCATTGTTCGCTGGCACCCCTTTCAGCTCAATCCTGAATTGGATATTGATGGAGTAGACCGCGCAGACTACGTTAGCCAAAAGTTTGGCGACAGAGCTGCCACGGTCTATGACCGAGTAACAAATGTAGGACTAGAGGTAGGCATTAACTTTGCCTTTGACAAAATTCAAAGGCAACCCAACACCCGAAAAGCACACAGCCTCATTGCAGCTTGCGAGGAAGCTCCCCTACAAGAGAGGATGGTTCAAGCCCTCTTTGATGCTTACTTCATTCAGGCTCGCGACTTAACAGATGACGCCGTACTTGAGCAAATTGCGGCTGAGATAGGGCTGCCTGAGCAGCTCATAAATGATGCGCTGCACTCGCCGGGTTCGATAAGCCGGATTCAAAGGGCAGATATCCAGGCTCGTGAGATGGGTGTACAGGGCGTTCCATTTTTTGTATTCAATGGGCGTTTGGCGGTGAGTGGTGCCCAGGCCTCTGATACGCTTTTACAAGCAATGCAGGAGGCTTGTGATTCTCAATAACGAACACATTCAAATGTGCATTATGTGTAATTGGGGGACTCAAGTCTTTGTGTTTAGTATGTTTAATGTTTTATAGTTTAGATAGATATGTTTGTTCATCTGCGATTGCACACTGAGTACTCCGTTATTGATGGATCCAACCGGATCGAGCAAATCGTTCAAGCTGCGCAGGCCGATCAACAACCCGCGCTCGCAGTGACGGATCTGAATAATCTTTTTGGTGCAATTAAGTTTTATAAAGAGTGCCGATCAAACGGAGTGAAACCCTTAATTGGAGCTGATGTCAATGTACAGCATGATCCTGCGCGCGCCGACTTAAACACAAGAATATTGCTCCTCGTCCAAAATTCCCAAGGATATTTGAATCTATGTCAACTTTTAACAAAGGGCTGGACAGAAAATGTGTGCAAAACCCAAGGGCTGATCAAACTTGATTGGCTCAAAACGCATTCCGGCGGACTTATTGCGCTGTCTGGAGCAAATACGGGTGCTTTAGGTCAAGCATTAATAAATCAAGACAACTCTAAAGCAAGCCAAATTGC
>CAITYM010000027.1 GCA_903896615.1 uncultured Burkholderiales bacterium | reverse complement strand
CCCAGACACTTAAGACTCGAAGTCGATGAGCGAGTACTAGCAGACGGCACTTTGCACACAGCTTTGGATAAAGATCAGATAAAGAATGCAGTCATGCAGCTTTTGGCTGAAGGGTGCGAGGCGATTTGTATTTTCTTTATCAATGCTTTTGCAAATAAAACCAACGAGCTCCAAGCACTAGAGGTTGTTAAGTCGCTTTGGCCAAGTCAATTCATCACGAGTGCTGTATTGGTGCTGCCTGAGATTAGGGAGTTTGAACGGTGCTCAACGGCTGCCCTAAATGCGGTCTTACAGCCCGTGGTGGGTGAGTATTTAAATAAGCTTGATGGCTCATTGAGGAACGCGGGGTTTAAGGGGGACTTCCTGATCGTGCAAAGTAACGGCGGGGTGATGTCCAGGGAAACTGCGTCAGATATGCCCTTTAAGACAGCCCTCTCCGGCCCCGCAGCGGGTGTAATCGCGTGTGCTGAGATCGCGAAAGCAGCAGGCTTTAAGCGGGTCATAACTGGGGATATGGGGGGGACGTCCTTTGATGTATCCCTGATCGATGAGCGGGGAGCGAGTTTAGCGGCGCAAACTGCAATTGAATTTGGATTAGTGATTCGCTCACCCATGATTCAAATTGAGACCATTGGTGCTGGCGGGGGCTCGATTGCAAGTGTCGACTCAAGCGATATGCTCAGTGTAGGTCCACAGTCTGCAGGAAGTAATCCAGGACCCGCGTGTTATGCAAGGGGTAACCTTCGCCCAACAGTCACCGACGCAAATGTAGTGCTAGGGCGTATAGCCTCAGATAGACCACTTGGCGGAGGGCTTCTGAAGCCCTTGGATCTTGGGCTTGCAACGCAGGCAATCAAAGAGCACGTTGCTGATCCGCTTGGTATTGATGTGATGAGCGCGGCAGAGGCAATCTTAAAAGTAGCAAACTCTAAGATGGCAGGGGCGATGCGGCTTGTCTCTATTGAGAAGGGGTATGACCCCAGAGACTTTGCTTATATGCCCTTTGGGGGTGGAGGCGCCCTTCACGTTTGCGCGATGATGCGAGAGGTGGGGGTGAAAAGCGGCTTAATCCCGCGTTATCCAGGGGTTACCTCAGCTCTTGGTTGTGTGATTGCGGATATGCGACATGACGGTGTACAGACGCTAAATGCGCTACTCAGTAGCCTAGAGGTTAGCAGAGTAACTGAGCTCATTGAGTCAATTTCTGATACTTGCCACAAAAGACTTGAGCAAAGTGGTGTGAAGTTCAGAGAAGTTCAAGAGATATTAAGTTTTGATATGCTGTATGTTGGGCAAACGCATACTTTGAATGTGACGCTTGAAGCTGGGGGTGCAGAGAACGCAGATAACGCAGATAACGCTGCAAAGACTGCACAGACTAAAAGTGCAACCCTATCCCCACCTGTCAAGCGTGACTGGTCAAACTTAAGCATTGAAGAAATCAGACGTGCATTTGAGAGCGCGTATCAAAACACTTTTGGGAGAACCTTGGGTAACATTGGAATTAAAGTCCTTAACTTAAGATTCTCGGTCGTGGGTGTTCGTCCTAAGTTTGACCTTGAGGTGCTGGCACCTACTAGCCGTGAAATGCCCCAACCCCTTGGGTATCAAAATGTATTCCATAACGGTGTCCAGCATAAAGCGATTCGATACGCAAGGTTAGAGCTGCCCATAGGTGCGCGGATTGAAGGGCCCGCTGTTCTAGAGCAAAGTGACACCACACTTTGGTTAGAGCCTGATTTTACGGCGGTTGTTGACAAACTTGGCAACTTAATACTCACTCAAAACGCGAGCGAAAAAGCCTGAGATGCAAAATCAAAACCAAAACATAAACCAAAACCTAAACCACCATCAACTCCCCCCCACAAGTCAGGGCAACACAGTTGCCCTGTTGATTGTTGATCTTCAAAATGATTTTTTGCATCCACGCGGGGCATACGCAAGAGGCGGTGCAGTTAGCGAGAAAGCCAGAGCTTTACCAGCAAAAGTTGAAGGTGTAGCAAAACATATAAAGGAGAACGCAGGCTTGGTAGTTGCAAGCCAGTTCACACTTTGGCCTGGTATTGGGGGTGAGCCTCTTATTTCGGATCATTTAAAAAAGCTAAGACCTTTTCTGAAGGAAGGCGATTTCCAGCCAATGAGCTGGGGTCAACAAAATGTTGATGCGCTCAAAGATCTAATTGATTTCTCGGTTAGTAAGGTTGCATACTCAGCGTTTTTTAACACCCAACTCGACTGGGTCCTCGCGCGTGCAGGGATTAAAGAGCTTGTGGTTTGCGGAATTGTTACAAACGGGGGCGTAGCAAGCTCGGTACGAGACGCGCATATGCGAGACTACAGGTGCACTGTGCTGAGTGATGGTTGCGCTGCGTTTAGCGATCAAATCCATGAGACTGCGCTCGCAGATCTTAGAACCGTTGCAACTGTCACGACTTGTGATGCGTATTTGAGCGGTGTGAGGATTTAAAGCAAATCAGTCAATTTAGAGAGTTTAAATTTTTGGTTTGAATTTTGGGGTTAAATTTTTTTTAACTCCTACAACTATCCTCCTCCTTTTGAAATCTCAATCCTCCCGGTCCCCGATTACTTAAGTTCCATCCAATCAGTCTATTGCGTCCATTCTGCCCACCGCACCAATGTCTCTAAATAATCCACGAGTCTGTATCAACTCGCCAGCTAACAAATTTGTACCTTCTTTGCACATAGAGGTTGCTATTGTGGGGGCAGGCGCCAGTGGATTGTCCTGCGCACTACATTTGCAAGATAGGGGAATTGAGTGCGCTGTGTTTGAGCGAGATGACACACCATGCGGCTCAACCGCTCTATCCTCTGGCTTTATTCCGGCTCCTTGCACCCGCACACAAACTAGTTTAAACATTAAAGATAGTGTTGAATTATTTGTATCAGATCTTAGGAGTAAGTCCAAAGGCGAAGGTAGTGCGCTCCTCGAGCAAGCCTACGCATCAGCTATTGGACCTGCTTTAGATGCCTTAGAGGTGAGCCACGGCTTTGATTGGGAGATACTGGATGAATTCTTATATCCAGGTCATAGCGTGCACAGAATGCACGCCCTTCCCGCTAGAACTGGGCAAGCTCTGATGGCTCGACTCATGAGTCGAGCCCAGGCATTAGGGATTCCAGTTTTAACGAGGAGTTTGGTCAATGAGATTTGGATGCAAGACAACAAAGTGATAGGCGTTGGAATCACCCGGGTTGACGGCAGCGTAGAGCGCTATAGCTGCGACGCGCTTGTTCTTTGTTGCAACGGATACGGAGGAAACCCAGATTTAATCGGCCAATACATTCCTGAGATGAAGGATGCGGTATTTGCGGGCCACATCGGGAATGACGGAAGCGCTATTCTTTGGGGAGAGGGGTTGGGGGCTGAGCTTGCTGATTTAGGTGGCTACCAAGGGCACGGTTCATGGGCAGTGCCGCACGGCATCCTCATCACCTGGGCGCTCATGATGCAAGGCGCAATTCAGGTCAATAGCTTGGGTAAGCGCTTTCACAATGAGACTACGGGTTACTCAGAGGCCGCAGTGGAGGTTTTGAAACAACCAGGCGCAGTTGCTTGGTGCATTTTTGATGAAGAAATCTTTCAAAAAGGATGCGCATTCCCCGACTTCCAAGCTGCGACACAGCTCGCAGCCGTAAGGAGATTCGCGGATGCCGCATCACTATCTGATTACATCGGATGCACGCAAGAATCTATCGGTGATACGCTGGCTCAGATACAGACAGATTTGAAGACAAACGACGGACTAGACGCACATACGGGCAGAACATTCAATAAGGCAATATCTGCTCCCTATTACGCAGTCAAAGTAACGGGTGCCTTGTTTCATACTCAAGGCGGCCTGAGCGTTAATGATCAGGCAAGAGTTTTAATGAAGAATGGTCATGCATTAGAAAATCTCTTTGCCGCAGGCGGTGCTGCTAGGGGTGTTTCAGGCAATGCAGTGTGGGGTTATCTGTCAGGTAACGGATTGCTGAGCGCTTTTGCTGGTGCATACATTGCAGCCTGCTCAATCAAAGCGAGCAGGAATTAGAGACATATTTAATATTGGATAAAAAATGAATGATCTGAAAAAATTAATCAATCAAAAAACTGCTTTGCTTGCGCCAGGTGTATACGACGCTTTGAGCGCCCTCATTGCTGAGCAAGCAGGTTTTGAAGCTGTGTACTTATCAGGTGCCTCCATTGCCTATACTGCTTTGGGACGTTCAGATGTTGGGCTGACCACAGCTACTGAGGTTGGTCAAATACTTGGACATATTAGACAAAGGATCTCTATACCAATTATTGTTGATGCGGATACTGGTTTCGGTAATGCGCTTAATACCCAAAGAACAGTTAAGGACTTTGAACTTTTGGGAGCTAACATGATTCAACTTGAGGACCAAGATTTCCCCAAGCGTTGCGGTCATTTAGACGGGAAACGCATTGTCCCAACAAAAGAGATGGTTGGTAAATTAAAGGCCGCACTCGATGCACGAGCGTCATCCAATACACTCATACTCGCACGCACAGACGCACTAGCAGTAGAGGGGTTTGATGCAGCAATTGAGCGGGCTCATGCGTATATTGAATGCGGCGTAGACGCCCTATTCATTGAAGCATTAAAGACAACTGAGCAAATGCAAAAAGCTTGCAGCCTATTCTCAAACACCATTCCCATGCTTGCAAATATGGTTGAGGGAGGAAAGACCCCGATTTATAGCGCTAAAGATCTAGGCGATATGGGGTTCAGAATTGTCATATTCCCAGGAGGTACTGTTCGCTCTGTTGCTCATAATTTAGGGGAGTATTACACAAGTCTTCACAAGCATCAAAGCACGCAAATGAGAAGGGATGAAATGCTTGATTTTGATCAACTCAATGAATTGATTGGCACCCCCAATTTAATGAAACTTGGTAAAAAATACGAATCTTGAAACAAAGATGTATATGTATTGAAACTACAAAAGTGAATATATGTATTTCATTTCATTTTTCTGATCTATCTAACTTTAAATTTATTAAACGCTTCTTGAACAGAAATTCCTTCTTGAACCTGTTCGTAGATAATATTTTTATATTTGAAAATATTATCTATAAAAAATGATTTGTATGAAAAGTAATATTCGGCCACCTGAAGTTGCGCATCCGTTAGCAGAATTGATTTCCTCGTTGATGCAATCAGTAATTCTTGATTTATCTTAATTTTTATAACTTCATTTAATTTTTTCCAATTTCTAATCTTTTGAAATTGAATAAAAAATCCTTTTGATAAACTACATTTTTTGTAGATAAAAATCTTTTCATTTACCAGATCAAAAATCATTAAAAAAATATTTAATCTCTCAAGGCGATAAATTAGTTCTTCATCATTTGACTCGCTTATTAATTTAATATCCAATATTTTTCGAACATCTGAGGTTGATAGTGTTGAATTGAGGTTTTGCGAAGAATGTGATTTGTTGAGTATCTGCTCAAACAATATCAGTTCAATACAAGACCATTGTTCAAAATGTGAGTTGGTGTTGTTTAATTTTTCATCGATATGTTGTATATTCATAGAAACTTGAGTAGCTACGCAACTTTATATATTAATCTTTCAAAAAGACATATAATGTCTTTTTGTGTATGCCGGGTAAATTACGCTTAAGGAGTGGAGATGGATCAATTACAGTGGGAAATGCTGAAGAGAATTCCTAATGAAGAGCGCGGGCCTATTACTACCAATGGCCTATTTGCTGCATTATCAAGAGAATTTAAAGGTGAAATATCCGATAAATCGTTCACCAAAAAGCTACAGCGTAATCTTCGAATACTCTCAGACGTTATAGGTCCTGACTTTGTTCTTGAATCCCCAAAAGAAGGGAAGGCTAAAGGTGTTACGGGAAAGAAGCCACCCAAAACAACTGGTCATAAGGTGAAAGAATTGTCTGCCTATTGGCGTAAGGGTGCGCCGCCATTAAAGGTGAGTGGTCTTTCAACGGACGAAGTCATTGCATTTGGCGTTCTTCAAAAGCAAGGCATTAATCTATTGCCTAAAAATGCAAGAGACGCCTTGTCTGGATTCTTCAAGGCGGCAAGCACTGAGGCCGCCGCTATCGCGCATGAGCAGGGTGTAGCAAAGTCCAAATCTAAATCTATGGCTGAGTCCTGGCTTGAGAGGATTTTTCATCTGCCTGATTTGATCGCATTTACTCGCCCTGAAATTTCTCCAGAGGTCGAGAAGTCAGTCCACGAGGCGTTGCTTCAAGGTTCGTTGTTAGAGATTGAATACAACAATCAGCCCGCTATCATTGTTCAACCACAAGCCATAATTCAACAAGGCGTTAGAAGTTACTTAGTGGCTAACTCAAGAGGTACGACGGGTAGGCTCGCTAACTATACGATGCATAGGATTAAGCGTGCTAAAGTAACTATGGGTGAATATGTGCCAACTTCGATGACGACAGTTGAAAAACATATTAAAAAGAATATTGGTTATCCTAATTTTGATCAGGAACTAATTGGAGCGCCAATTGAATTAAAGTTATTTGTAGACGCAAGTAGTCAATGGCTTAAAGAGACTATGTTAAGTGAGAATCAAAAAACT
>CAITYM010000026.1 GCA_903896615.1 uncultured Burkholderiales bacterium | reverse complement strand
TTTGGCACTTCTATGGTTGCCAATGGGCTCCCGACCGATGTACTGCAAAAGATACTCGGGCATGTGAGTCTTGCTACAACTTCCATCTACGTCCAAGCTGAGGAAAAACGAATCGCGGTTGAGTCAGAAAAGGCATTTGCCTCAAAAGACGGCAATGTGTCCGAAGACACATAAAGGGCCAATCTAGAGACTTTTGAAACCAATTATCCACAGGGTTATTGGGCGAAAATGTGAGTAAATCAATATATTCAATAGGGGGGGGTGGAACCGTTCCACCCCCCCAGAACTGGCGTAATAATGAAGGATAAGATTTCATTAGCTTTGGGCTTTGGGACAATTGAGGCGATCTTTTCCCTCTCTCAACACAATTAAAAAAGGGGTGATGTCACAAACATCACCCCAACAATCTGTCTTACCGGTAGGTGGTTGAACGGTTCAACCCCCCTCCCCGACCATCTATTACTTAACTAATTTCTTGATAAAGTCAGCTAGCTCTTTAGATTTTTTGTCTCCTAAAGAAAAGTTGAATTTAACTTCTGAACCTTTTTTACCTTCAAAAATAGTAGCAATCGGCTTATTATTTACATTAATTTCAATTTGATTTAGGGGGGGTGGAACGGTTCCACCCCCCCCCAGAGCTGGCGTAATAATGAAGGATAAGATTTCATTAGCTTTGAGCTTTGGGACAATTGAGGCGATCTTTTTAGCTCTCTCAATACAACCCTTTAGGTCTGTATCTAAGGCGTCTCGCAAAGGTTTTGCGAACTTGTACTGGATATCCATTGGGGACTCAAACGCAGCAATAATTTCATCAGGTAGTTGCGCAAGGGTTAACGCTTTTCCTAGGGCGCTTAGGTCAACGCCTATAGCGTCCGCTAGTTTCCTGTTGGAGGGAAATAAACCTTGATCTAAGGCCCTTTTATACATGGTACCCTGCTCCCAGGCGGACAAATCCTTTCTCGCCCTATTCTCCCTATCCATTTCAACGAATAAAGACTGATCATCCAAGTTGTCAATTAAAGCGTGGACTGGAATACCTAACTGTAAGCAGGCCTCATG
This sequence comes from uncultured Burkholderiales bacterium, assembly GCA_903896615.1. GTDB lineage: Bacteria > Pseudomonadota > Gammaproteobacteria > Burkholderiales > Burkholderiaceae_C > Limnohabitans. The sequence continues at coordinate 4,360 of CAITYM010000026.1, read as the reverse complement.
GCGGCGGTGTCCATAAACAATTTCGTAAGCGCCCTCCCCTGATTTGGTTTTAAGCGGCCTTACTTTTATTGGCTGGATATTTTTACCGGCGTTACTGATTTCTTCCTTCAGTTGGAGGAACTCCGCCCCCCCAAAGTTGAGCTCATGTCGGTTGGCAAATTTGCTCCTGACCACTAATTTTGGATCAAGTTCGCGGACACCCTTCGCTCCGTCCCATTGCTTCAACTCTTCTAAAGTTTCGGTCAGCCGAGCTTGGAGTAAATCAACCGTTTCAGCTTTCTTTTTTAACTCTTCATTTTCTATCAACATCTCAGATCGACGCTCGTTGGCAAATGCCATCATCGCACCAGGTGCGGTCTTGTTTTTATAGGTTGACGGGTCTATAGGCTCTGACTTAGTTTCAGGTAAATTCAAAGGAAACTTGATCTTGCTCGCTTTATCTTTTAAGTTCATTTTGCCTCCTTGAGACTTTCTACTTGCTTGTTCCAAACCGCTCGGATTTGCTCTTCGAGTAACGTGCAATATCTATCGTAGGCATCTCTTGCGCGGGAGTAAGTTTTGGCTGCCATCGAACCTTTTGGCACGTCATACACAGTTCCAAACTGCGCAGCAGCGGATGAGGTTACGGTCGTCTTCGGGATCTCGATCGGCAGAACCTTATCTCCGTAAGCTTCCATAATCCACTGCCTTACAACAGAGCTTGCCGTGTCACTGGCTTCAACTCTAGATAGCAAAACATCAATGAACTCAAATACCTTTTCCTCTTTATTGCGTTCGTGTAAATTAACAGATAAATCAGCAAATAAATCCCAGAACTGAGCACTAGAGGCAAAGTCGAGCGCGTTGGGTGGTAACGGCATTACAAGACCATCTGCTCCATAAATCGAATTAATAGTGACGTAAGACAATGCGGGTGGAGTATCAATGATGATGATGTCGTATTTCAAACGGGCTGAATCCAGTCCTAGGTCTAAGACCTTCCAAAACTCGAAACCGCTGTCTCGGGTTTGACGGCCTGGCAGGGCAAATTCAGCACCAAAGAGAGCAGGGGAGGCGGGTACTAAATCGATGTTGTTCCAGTAAGTTGACTGGATGGCATAGTCAAGGCTATCTTCCTCACCCACAAACAAGGAGAGGGCGGTTGAGTCAGAATTGACCTCAGCATCTGGAATAAGTCCGAAAAGAGTAGTCGCTGAACCCTGGGGGTCTAAATCAACGACCAGAACCTTGTGTCCTTTCAAACTAAGACCTTGAGCCAAACTAACAGCAGAAGTAGTTTTAGCAACACCACCCTTAAAGTTAGCAACCGTAATCGTGACCGCACTCGCACCCTTAGGCTTCAGATAATCTGCTTTATAGGCCTTCACCCATTCCTGGGCTTCGGGTAAAGTCCACTCCCTGCGGTTGCCATTTAAGTTTCCACTAGGAAGGTCCTTGAGAGACAACCTATAAATGTGCTTGGATCGATCTATGTTGCAAAGATTGAGTAACTCTCCAGTACCAATAACGGGAGGAGACTTCTTTTGAATGGGTGCTAACATCACAGTTTTGATTTCACCCATAATGGCAGATACTCTTTTGGCCTGTGCCTGAATGTCAGTAAGAGAAACTGATTTAATAGTTTGCCTGTAATCCATGATTAGCCTTTGTTTGTTGCATATTCAATCTGATAACAATCAATTATTTGAGTGAATCGCTGATTTTCTGATTGTAGTTTGTTTCCTTGACATAAGTCACCATTGAAATCACTGAATTGTGTGTTTGAAATTGGTTTTTTTATTAAATTCTTGGGGGTAAAACTGGTGTATTTGAGGAGGAGGGATGTGTATTTAAAAAGAAGTCAAATACCTTCTAATACCTTTAAGAAAAAAATATACATATTTTATTGTTTAAAATCAATAGCTTACGATGTTTTAACAGATGCAAATGTCCAGCTTCTTACAAGTTATGTCCGAACTTTTACAAGTTATGTCCGGATATTTATAGCAAAGTGTCCAGGTATTTACAGATCGTATTTTGAAGTATCTGTGGATAACTTTACTTTTATTTAATAGTACTTAAATAGTAAATAATTTACTGTGTAGAGATTGTGTTGGACGTTTGACGGATTAAATAGAGATTGTAAAAAGGCATTAAATTCCAAACGTCCAGCTTTTTACAAACTTTTTCTTTAGACGGAAAATAAAATGTCCAAGAATTTACAAACTTTCTGAAATACAAATATTGTAAATGTCCGGCTTTTTACAAACTTTTTGTATGTGCCGTAGTCTTTGGTTAACGTTTGAAACAAAAATAGTTTACTCATATACAATGTCCATCAACACTTGGACATATATGGCCCAGCCTGAAAAAACACCTAGCGATCTGATAATCAAACAAAATCACGAAATGGTCGTGATGAAGCCGTTGGGTAATTCAAAGGTTACTTTAATAGGTAGACGGCTTTACTCAACACTGCTGGCTACGACTCAAAAACAAGTCGTTGGTAAGACGCCTTTAGCAACGGACACGTTCAAGGCACCGTTGTCGTCACTTTTAAAGGTAAGTTCTGACAGTACTTCTGCAATAACAGTTGCTAAGAGCTACTTTAAGGAAATGCTGGACCTTAAAGTCTCTTGGGAATCGACCGCACCTGGGGACGGGGTAAAGTGGATTGGTTTGAATATGTTGAGTCAAGCCAAAATTACAGAAACGGGGGGGCAACTTTGGGTTTCCTGGGCATTTCCCCCAGAAATCATGGAAATGATTATTAACCCTGAACGCTACGCCGTTTGGAACCTCAAAATATCCTCACGCTTAAGCACCTACTGTGCATTAGCGCTGTATGAAATTTGCGCACGTTATAGAGACAACCCTACAGGCGTCACCTCTAGAAAATCACCAGACTGGTGGATAGACGCATTATCAAATACAGCCGCCGGAGCTGATAAGAAAAGACGTGAGTGGAGAAAGTTTAAAGGCGAAAAAATTAAAGCTGCGATCTTAGAGATTAATTCAGAAACAGATTTGGAAATTGAACTGATCGAGCACAAAGAGGGGAGAGCGCTTGGTGAAGTTCAATTCGCTGTTCGTAAAAAACAAAGACAAATCGACTTGAATTTTGAAAGCAAAATTATTGATGTTGAGATCGTTCAAGAAGCAATGAGTCTTGGTGTACCTGAAAACAAAGTCAGAAAATTACTCAACACCTATACAGATGAATTAATCAGTGCAAAACTCAAAGAGTTAAGAGATAGGATGCTCAATAAATCACTCGTGCAAATTGAGCATCCTTATGCATATCTGAAGAGCATATTAAATAATGTGAACTTGTCAGATCAGCAATCAAAGAGTGAAAGCAAAGAACATCAAAGCGAAAATAGTGGAAGTAGTACAAAATTAAATAGTAGTAGCGCTGTTGATTTGTTTAATCTTGATTCAACGGCTAATCAGCAACATACGGACTTATTCAAAGAATTTAATGAATTAGACGAAGAGACAAGACAATATTGGATTGATAGAACAATTCAGTCGTTAAAAGAAACTAGTCAATTCCAAGCAATCTATTTGAAACGCGCACATGAAAAACATATATACCCTGGTCTGTTTGGGAGTCAGGTAGCTCGCGTGTACGCAGAAAATACATATGGGCCCGAATGGCAAAAAGAAAGCAGTTTACAAGCGCTGAATTAAGACAGACAATTTTCACATTTCATTGGTATTTAAATGATATCAGCTATAAACTGAGCGGATCAATTTAAGATAAAAAGCAAAATTTTAAGGTTCAAAGTACCAGGTATGATTTTTCAAAATTGGACATTAATCATGAACTACCCAATAATCATTGGTGGTAAACTGGTAAAAAATAACGATCAGACATTCGACTTTCATATTAAATCTACGACTTGAAAGGACTGCTTTTAGGGCGAAATATCAAAAATGGGTGATGCAATAGTTAATTTGAATGAACTTTCGAAGATATACATCTATCACATCACTGACGTAAGTAATTTGGAATCAATCGTGGCAATGGGCGGACTTAAGTCTGATGCGCAGTATTGGTTATGGTCATATTAAATTGCGTCGCCTAATATCAACTCAGATCAATTGTTGCAATGGGCGTTTTGTTGGAGAGTTTGTCCCCTTTTATTTTTGTCCAAGATCGCCTATGCTTTACACTGTGAATAAAGGGAATACAGGTAAGACACCTGGTTGTCAGAAAACCATTGTTCATCTTGTCAGTACTGTTCAAAAGGGAATCGAACAAGGGAGTGATTGGGCGTTTTCTGACGTTAGTGCTGCAACGGGTTACCCCAATTTCTATAATGACACAGCAAGACTGGATCAATTGGATTGGGATGTAATTAAGTCAAATTCGTGG
>CAITYM010000025.1 GCA_903896615.1 uncultured Burkholderiales bacterium | reverse complement strand
TCGCTCTTTTTCTTGACTGACCTCTTTGGGGGCGGGCCCTGGACTCGTATTTTGCATCCCTATTTGGGTGTTTTAATGGCGTTGGCGTTTGTTGGCATGTACGTTGAGCTTTGGCGAGATAACCTGTTGGTCAAGGTGGACGTTGAGTGGCTCAAAAAGATGGGTGAGATGTTTGCTGGGCGCAAGGAGAACATGCCAGAGGTTGGGAAATACAACGCTGGTCAAAAAATTGTTTTCTGGTTGATGACAGCAAGCTTACTCACACTCATACTGACCGGCATTTTGTTTTGGCATACTTGGTTTCCACATTTTCCTATTCTTGCCAGGCGAATCGGTGTGCTCATTCACGCGTTCTCTGCAACAGTCTTAATACTCACCGTAATTACCCATATTTACGCTGCTATTTGGGTGAAAGGGACTACGAGAGCGATGACAGAGGGATCAGTTTCTAGAAGTTGGGCCAAGGCTAATCACCCGCTTTGGTACAAAGAGAAAATTGCTGAAGAGAATTCAACAAATACAAATCCTACTTAATCAAACCTCCTTTCTCCCCTGAAAACGGCGCATTAATGTGCCGTTTTTTTTCAATGTTGCTGATGTAAGTAAAATACGTACATGAACCCTATTCAAAGCGTTAACTTCCTCTCTCCCGAAGAAATTGCCACTCGTGAGTTTGAAGAAGTCTCCAACACAAGATTACCTAATCTATCCGATATCTTCAAGGACCGAGAGCTCAGGCTACGTCAGTTGGCTGCTGGGCATGCGATGAGAGATTTTCTTATCTTCATTGCAGATCTCTCAAGCGCTCAACACAAAGCACTCAATGATGATGGTTTCAATAAAAAACAATCCGCTGCAACACGCTGCCTCAGTGTTCAGCAACTCCAAGCGTTAGCGCAAAAAGGCTTGCCACCGCTTGAGCTACAAAACGTCGTTTTAGACGGGGTCTGGATTGATGATCTCAACTTTATTTTGGACGATGTTCTCAAACACCTTGCAAACGACGCTGCGACACGACGTGTCATCCAGGAGTTAAAAGGATTTACCCCGGAAGTGTTGAACCAACAAGCTCAAAGACTCCTTAGTGGGGTAATGTTAGGTTTGAATCTGGGCACGGCACCTCTTATTGCTTCAGCACTTCAGGTCTATTGGGCCAGGGTTGCGGGCGCAACCGCTAAACTTTATCCCAACAAAATATTCCCACAAATAGCCGACGCAACCATTTGCCCATGTTGTGGATCCAAACCCGTAGCAAGCGTCAATACCGTGGGTGCAGACGTAGGTACAAGTCGTTATTTGCATTGCTCGCTTTGCCAAACAAAATGGCATATGACCAGGATCAAATGCACCCACTGCGAATCCACCAAAGGTGTTGCCTATCAGTCGTTGGTTGAATCCTCCGCTCAGGCAGTGAAAAACGTTGAACCTGCAACGACTGCAAATGAAGCCGCAGTCTCTGTTGAGACTTGTGATGAATGCCATCATTACTTAAAAATTGTTAATATGGCCAAAGACTACCAAGTCGAGCCAGTTGCCGATGATCTTGCAACTGTGACCCTTGATCTGCTGATCTCGGATGCAGGATACACACGCAGTGGGATAAACCTTATGCTGCTTTTTGGTCCACCAGCGGGAGACACACTCCAAGTCGAAAGCGATCCAAAAGGTGCTTTTGATAGATCCCTTAAAAAGTAGCTTCTTATGAACACACCGGAGGGAACGATAGTTGATAGTCTAAGGGCTCACGAGGCTCTGCCAGTCCATGCAGAACATAAGGACACAATGCCCGTTAACTTGTCCCTCAAGCTTGGTAGCGATATGAGCGGTCTTCATTTTCTTTTATCTAAACTACCTTCAATTGATCGTCTGATCACTGCGCCTTTACTTAAGGAGACAGTGAACACTTTCGGTTTGAAATTGACCTCACAAGTTGCGAAAGATTTGATGACAGATATTAGGCAACTTTTACAAAATGCGCATCATACCGGGGACACACTGTCTGAGGAGCTCATGCCCAGTGAGGCGGAATTGTCCGCTCTCATTCACCAGTCCTGCGTTTACAAAACGGCCTTGAAGTTTAAAAACGTCCTAAATATGACGGGTACAGTCATACATACAAACCTTGGAAGATCAGTATTAGCCAATGAGGCCGTCTTAGCCTTGGTAGAGGCGGCTAAGAATCCCTTGAACTTGGAATACGATTTAAACAGCGGCGAGAGGGGTGACCGCGATTATTTTGTAGAGGAGTTGATTTGTGAAATCACTGGGGCACAGGCAGCAACTTTTGTCAACAATAATGCTGCAGCAGTGCTACTGTCTATATCAGCCTTAGCCTACGACCGTGAAGTGATAATCTCAAGAGGTGAATTGGTTGAGATCGGAGGCGCCTTTAGAATGCCGGATGTCATGCAAAGTGCGGGTGCGAAAATGGTTGAGGTGGGAACCACCAACCGCACGCATCTGGAAGATTATGAGCGGGCGATTGGTGGGCGGACATCTTTGTTGATGAAAATCCACACCAGTAACTATCAGGTCCAAGGTTTTACAAAAAGTGTCACCGAATCAGAACTCTCGGTTTTATCGGGAAAATACAAAATCCCCCTTGCAACAGATTTGGGCAGTGGTTCACTTATTGAGATGGACAAATACGGACTGCCCAATGAACCCACTCCCCAAGAGATGCTCAAAGCTGGGTGTAACGTAGTCACTTTCTCCGGCGATAAATTATTAGGCGGCCCTCAAGCAGGAATTATTGTCGGAACAAGTCGTGAGATTGAACTGATCAGGCGTTATCCGATGAAAAGAGCACTGAGACTCTCTAAGTTACCCATGGTAGCTTTGGAGGCTACTTTAAAGTTATACCTCCAGCCCGAGAAATTAGTACATCATCTACCCACACTGCGCTGGTTGACGAGGCCACAAAGTGAGATCAAAAAAATGGCTGAACAACTCTTAAATGCATTCATCATTGCTTTGAGTCCAAGGTATAGCGTTCAGATCGCTCCCATGATGAGCCAAATAGGCTCGGGCTCCCTGCCTGTAGATACACTTCCCTCTTTTGGATTGGCCATAACCCCCAATGTTGATGGAAGTAAAGGCGTTGGTTCTGCGCTCCTTAGGCTCTGCGCTGCGCTGCGTTCGTTGCCCACCCCAATTATTGGACGCATCGAGCGAAATCAACTTTTTCTAGACTGCCGCTGTATTGACTCACCTGAACTGGTCTGTGTACAAACGACGAAGCTTGAGCTTTGCTGATTGCATGATTATTGGAACCGCAGGGCACATAGATCACGGCAAAACCACTTTGGTAAAGGCGCTGACCGGTGTTGATACAGACCGCCTGGCTGAGGAAAAACGAAGAGGCATGACCATTGAACTCGGGTTTGCTCAGATGCTGAATGATTGCGTGGCGAGCTCTGGTTTAAAAGCTTCATTAGGAACAACGGGCATTTCTTTTATTGATGTTCCAGGTCACGAAAAATTAGTACGAACGATGCTCGCAGGAGCAAGCGGCATTGATTTCGCAATGCTCGTTATTGCCGCAGATGACGGATTGATGCCTCAAACCTTAGAGCACCTTGCTATTTTGAGTCTACTCAAAATCAAACAAGGCTGTATCGTGATCACCAAATGCGATAAAGTCGTTGGTGCACTTTTAGAGCAAAGGGTTCGGGAGGCAGAAAATATTGCAATCAATTATGGGTTGGGTGACTTTAGTACCTTAAGTGTCAGTACTCTAACTGGTCAAGGAATCGAAGCATTGCGTGCCCACTTGTTTGCAGCACAGTTAAACCATCAAGTGCAGATCAAGGGGTCCTCTGCCTATGACGGTTTTAGGATGGGCCTTGATCGAGCCTTTAGTTTGGATGGTATTGGGACTGTTGTGGCTGGGAGTATTCACAAGGGACTCGTCAGAGTCGGCGATGAATTATGCTTGGCCCATAATCCAGGGCATCACTACCGAGTTCGCTCTCTTCAGGTTCACGGGGAGCAGGTACAAGAGGCTTGTGCTGGTCAACGCTGTGCTATTGCTTTAGTAGGACTGGAGCGAGCATTGACTGAGCGGGGCCAGATGATTTGCTCGCCACGTGTTGTATCGACAACTGAGAGACTCGACGCATATATAGAGGTTTCAAAGTCACAATTGAAACCCTTGCGCTCTGGTGGGGTAGTGCATGTGCACGCCCTAACGCAAGAGCGCGTGGCCTCGCTCGCTGTGCTCGGTGGAGAAAGTATAGAGCCCGGAGACAGTGGCCTGGTTCAACTTATATTGCACCGACCCATTCATCTTTGGAATGCAGACAAGCTTATCTTGCGCTACGCAAACGCGAGTTCTACTGTTGCAGGAGGGACTGTACTGGAGGTGAGAGGTCCAAAGCGGTATAGACAAACCCCTGAGCGTCTGAGCTACTTGCAATCGCAGCGCACACAAGACTGGTTATCAAGACTTCAAAAGGGACTGCCTTTCGCGCCTTTTGGAGTCAATATCCCTGAAAAGTTGGTTGACAATGGAGTTGATCCCCAAACCGATTTAAAAGATTTGTTTGGGTACGCTGAGCAACAAAACACAGGGGAAAGAGATGGTTTTGAAATAAAAACTTTTTTTTCATCTACATACTTAAGTCTTGACCAGTTATGGCTCATTGATAAAGGAGTATTGCACACCCTTAAAACCAAGGTCTTGAAGTTGCTCGCAGAGCACCACTCTCAATTTCCAGAGATGCTAGGGCTGATTCAAGGACGTGCAAAACTAACTTTTGGTGTTCAAATGACTCATGATATTTGGATGCGAATTGTTGATCAAATGCTAGAAGAACATTTGATAGGCATTAAGAATGGATTCCTGTATCTGCCTGAGCACGGGGAGGTCATCAATGAGGCAGACCAACGAATCGCTCAAAAAGTATTACCCCTCATTGAGGAGGG
>CAITYM010000024.1 GCA_903896615.1 uncultured Burkholderiales bacterium | reverse complement strand
GTCTTGGCAGAAATGTTCCTTAATGGTTTGGGCAGTTAAACCCCAGCAAATTAAGGAGGCTTGCATATCACTTGCCCCCTTTTGCACCAATGCCTTGCATCTTAGCGTGGCCGCTGGCATCCCAAGTTCAAGCCTAGCCAAGTGGCTTGGAAATGAACGCGTTGTTCGGGCCATGCCCAATACACCTGCGCTCATTGGTCTTGGTCAAACAGGTATTTTCGCTCGAGCTGAAGTCACATCCGAGCAACGAAGTCAAGTGGAAAGCCTCATTAAGGGAACAGGCCAATTTATTTGGCTCCAGGATGAAAAGCTCTTAGACTGCGTAACTGCAATATCAGGTTCAGGACCGGCTTACGTTTTCTATTTTCTTGAGGCGCTCACAAATGCTGGAGTGGAACTTGGACTCAGCGCTGAGGAATCTAAACAGCTCGCAATTGGTACATTCATTGGGGCTAGTCAGTTGGCATTTCAAAGTACCGAGACTTTATCTACCCTGCGAGAAAGAGTGACTTCAAAGGGAGGAACTACAGAAGCAGCCCTATCTCATATGATGTCAAGCGGCGTGGCACAAGAGTTTAAGGACGCCGTAAAAAAGGCCAATGAAAAGGCTCGTCAACTGGGCATTAGCTACGGCAATTAAATATCTGAAAGTACCCCTTTTATAATATCTTTGGTTTATGAGACAATTTGGGTATTGATTTATTTTCTTGGACTTAATTATTATGAACAAACTTTTGATTACGCTTTTGAGTGCCGCTGCTTTATCAACACCACTTTTAAGTACCGCACAAACCCCTGCTCCAGTAGCTCCCGCGGCTCCTGCAGCACCAGCGGCTGCACCTAGCGCAGCACCTGCAGCAGATGCAGCTCCTTCCAAGGCAGCTAAAAAAACCAAAAAACACAAGAAACATAAATCCAAAAAAGCTAAAGCACAATAATTTGTTGCCCTGATGCTCACAAAAAACCACCGTCCTCGGTGGTTTTTTTATTGGCCATCAGGAGTAGCTCAACACTACACCTGCAAACAAAGTTGCGCCAAGCCAGTGATTCAATCTGAAAGCTTTGAAGCACCCTTCACGCTCACGCCTACGGATGAGCAAGTAATGAAGCGCAGCCTGAACAGCACCCAAGATTGCACTCCAGTTAATCCACACACCAGGCCTTCGCGAATCTAACAAATACCACCAAGTGCAGAGATAAACGGCGTAAAAAAACATTACGAAAAATACATCGTATTTAGCAAGAGTGATCGCAGATGTTTTAATACCAATCTTTAGATCATCGTCTCTATCAACCATTGCATATTCAGTATCGTAAGCAAGTACCCAAAATAAATTACTCATTAGCAAGCCCCAAGCATAAATAGGGACAGCGTCTGCAAAGTGCAGTAAAGCAAGGCCGCCTCCATTGACCGCGGCAAAAGCCATTGGGATGCCAAAGCTGAAGGCAATGCCAAGTACAGCCTGCGGCATAGAAACAAAGCGTTTAGCATAAGGATAGGCTATAGCAACAACAAGTGCAGCAAATGACCAGGCTACACAGACAACATTTGTTGTCATTACCAACAAAAAAGCAATAAAGGCGAGCACAACCCCCAGTAGGATTGCCTCCCTCACACTTACCCGCCCACTAGTCACCGGTCGATTTGCCGTTCGTTTAACGTGCCGATCAAACTCTTCATCAGCAACATCGTTGATGCAACACCCTGCACTCCTCATCAACACGGTACCTATTACAAAAACGAATATCAAATGCAGGCCTGGATAGCCGCCTTTTGCTATCCACAGTGCGCTTAAGGATGGCCAAAGTAAGAGCAACCATCCGGCAGGCCTATCCCATCGAATTAAATCAAGATATAAACCTAAGCGTTGCCTATTAAATATAAATTTGGTTTCATCCATGATTTTCGCCTACGATAGCAAAGTCACACCTTGTAAATTACAGGCATAAATCGCATTTCTTAGCGCAGCTATCGCCTCATACCTGGTAAAACTTCTACGCCAAGCTAAAACCACCCTGCGTGAAGGGGGGCTACTACCTTCATCAACAATCGGAACATACCGGACATAGGTCTCCTCCGCATTGGGATTACGATTGGAGTTAAAGGCCAAAGCCTCCTTAGACACACTCAACCTTGGAACCAGGGTAACGCCCATACCAGCTGCGACCATGTGCTTGATCGTCTCCAATGAAGAGCCTTCAAAGCTACGTTTGATTCCATCCGCATCACTAGAGAATCGTGCAAATTCAGGACAAACCTCAAGCACATGGTCTCTGAAACAATGTCCAGCACCTAATAACAACATGGTTTCAGCTTTAAGCTCTTGTGCACTAATTTGTTCGCGCGTGGCCAACGGGTGAGAACTTGGAACGGCAGCTAAAAAAGGTTCGTCATAGAGTGGGGCCGTTGCCAATCCCGCATCTGGAAACGGTTCGGCCATGATTGCGCAATCAATTTCTCCCGTTCTAAGCATTTCAAGTAGTCTCAAAGTAAAGTTCTCTTGAAGTATTAGCGGCATTTGAGGAGAGTTAGCAATCGCTTTCAACACCAAATGCGGCAGTAAATATGGACCAATGGTGTAAATTACTCCTAATTTAAGTGGCCCCGCAAGTGGATCTTTTCCCCTTTTAGCGATCTCCTTAATGTTCGCTGCCTGCTCTAAAACACTTTGAGCTTGCCTGACTATTTCCTCGCCCAAGGCAGTCACAGCTACTTCATTGGCACTGCGCTCAAAGAGCTTAACTTCTAATTCATCTTCTAATTTTTTAATTGCAACTGAAAGGGTGGGCTGGGAAACAAAACAAGCATCAGCTGCCCGCCCAAAATGCTTTTCTCTAGCAACTGCAACAATATATTTCAACTCAGTTAAAGTCATCTTTACGCCTTTAAATATTCCAATTTGTTTCCAAGCCATCTACCCATGTGCTGTTGAGCTTGCAAAGGATACGAATCCAGCATTTTGGGGGCCAAATCTTGTGCCCAAGCTAGCCACTCTTGATCGGTACTTAGGTCAGCAAATCGCAGCATTGCAGCCCCTGATTGTCTAGCACCTAAAAATTCACCCGGCCCTCTTATGTCTAAATCTCTGCGTGCTATTTCAAAACCGTCTTGAGTTTCTGCCATTGCCTTGAGTCGCTCACGAGCTGTTTCTCCAAGCCGACCATGCTCACCTAAAGAGTACATCAAAACACATGCCGATGCCGCCGCCCCTCGCCCAACGCGTCCTCTAAGTTGATGCAACTGACTAAGCCCAAATCGCTCTGCGTGCTCTATAACCATGAGCGAAGCATTCGGAACATCTACGCCAACTTCAATAACGGTTGTACTCACGAGTACCCCCATTTTGCCGTCAGTGAATTGTTGCATCACCTCTTTTTTATCAGCGATGGGCATTTTTGAATGCAGCAATCCAACATTAATTCCGGGTAAAGACTCGCCGAGCAATTGATGCGTTTGTGTTGCATTTGCTAAATCCAATACTTCACTCTCTTCTATTAGAGGACAGACCCAGTAGACTTGGCGACCTAGACTAATTTGAGCTTTGATTCGCGTTACAACTTCATCGCGCCTTTGGTCAGAAATCACTTTCGTAATAACTGGCGTTCGACCAGGGGGGAGTTCGTCTAAAGTAGAAACATCAAGATCTGCGTAGTAACTCATTGCAAGTGTTCGCGGAATAGGCGTTGCACTCATCATCAACAAATGAGGCTCTTGGTCTTGAAGCTTAGCCTTTAATGCAAGCCTTTGAGCAACGCCAAACCGGTGTTGTTCATCAATTAAAACCAATCCAAGTGATTGAAACTTAACCTGTTCTTGTATGACAGCGTGGGTGCCAATCACCAAAGCTGCCTCGCCGCTTTGCGTGATCGCCAACATTTGTTGTCGATCTTTTCTCTTTTGACTTCCAGATAACCAAGCAACACAAAGGTTTTTCTTTGCTAACAGCGGCTCTAACCAATCCACTAATTTTTTGAAATGTTGTTCTGCCAATATCTCCGTTGGAGCCATCAAAACACATTGATATCCAGAGTCGATGCACTGAGTAGCTGCTAGTGCAGCGACTACTGTTTTCCCAGAGCCCACATCGCCTTGGAGCAATCGGTACATTGGAGTGCGCTTAGAGATGTCCTTAGAAATCTCACTCACAACTCTTCTTTGCGCATTTGTCAACTGAAAGGGTAATATTTCCAAGAGTTCGTTTGTTAAAGAAGCATTGTCTAAAGGACTTTTAGCTGTCGCTTTGTTAGCTAAAGCAACACTCTGTGGACTTTTAGAGTAGGTCTCCCCCGATAAGTCTGGTGCTGACAAATTTTGTCTTTCTCGCTTTGCCCTGAGTTGGGAGATTTGCTGGGCAAGCAACTCTTCTGCCTTTAATCGTTGCCAGGCTGGATGGGTTTTATCCTCAAGTTGAACAACCGATACCCCCGCTGTTGGCTCATGGAGAAATTGAACAGCCTTTATCAAAGGCCACATATGTGGAGCTTGATACTCTTGAGGAATCGTTTCTTGAAACGCACCGAAACGAATGCACCTATCAAGCGCGGTCAGTACTGCGCGTTTGAGATAAGACTGCGCGAGCCCAGCTGTTGTAGGGTAAATGGGCGTCAAAGTTGTCGGTAATTGGTCTGAATAAGCATGTACGCTTGGGTGCATCATTGTTTTACCAAGCATGCCGCCCTTGATCTCCCCTCTTAAACGAATTTTTTGTCCCGTCGCGAGGCTTTTTTGCATTGAGGGATAGAAATTAAAAAAACGTAACGTACATGTTCCGCCCAAATCTTCAATTTGTGATGTTGAATCTTCCACATGACCTTGCTTGGAAGGTAGAATTTCTTTGACTTGAACAACCAATTGACGGCGAGGCTTAAAAGTGATCTCTGCGCTTTGTACAGTAGCCAAGAATTGAACCGTTTCACCGTCCCTTGCCTGCGCGAGAGAATTCCAACTGGTTTCATCTTCATAGCGCAAGGGCAAATGCAATGCTAAATCAATATCACGCACCAACCCTAATTTCATGAGAGCTTTTTGAGGAGCGGACAAAGGTTTAGCAGCGGTTCCAGGTTTTGTCATGCCTACATTGTGCCTTTTACTTGGCATGCTTTTTATCTCTTAATTATTTGTCTTCTCAAACAGCTAGGGCAAAATATCTCTCGTTACGAATCCCAACTTTGCGTATTCTTGCCACTAAACTAGCTAATTGGCTTTCGGACTCAGGTAAATCTAGCCGATATGCCCTTCAATTAATACCCTCCCAATGATCGAAAAAAGTACACCGTCCGAACCAAGTCAAATAAGCCACTCAAGTCACTTGAACCGACTAAGTGATTACGATTTTGTATTACCGCAGCATCTCATAGCTCAACACCCGGCACAAATAAGAAGTGCCTCTCGTCTGTTAGACGGCAGAGCGACCATGCCCGTAGACCGAATTTTTAATCAACTCCCAAATCTCCTGAGATCTGGGGACTTGATGGTTTTCAACGACACTCAGGTTATCAAGGCCCGCCTCTTTGGAGCAAAGAAAAGTGGCGGCAAGCTCGAAATCTTAATTGAGCGCGTATTGCCCAAATCACCTGAACAAACCAATTACACGGCTGCTGTGCACCTGAAAGTGAGCAAAAAACCAAGGGTAGGTGACACCCTTCTCATGGACGGCGGTTTTAATGCAGAGTTATTGGGGCGCTGGCCCACCGAATCAGGCCCCTTGTATATTATGTCGTTTCAAGAGGATCCATTTAAATTAATGCAACTATACGGACACGTTCCGCTCCCACCTTACGTTGAACACTCAGACGATTTGGAGGATGTTCAACGTTATCAATCCATATTTGCAAAGAGTCCCGGAGCCGTTGCAGCCCCCACAGCATCCTTACACTTTGATCCAGAACTGATGAAAGTACTAAGTGACAAAGGAGTTGAAACCGCTCAATTGACCTTACATATTGGTGCAGGAACCTTTCAGCCCGTTAAAACCGAAGACATCAATCTACATAATATGCATAGCGAGTGGTACAACATACCGCCGCAAACTCTTACAGCAATTGATAAGTGTAAAAAAAATGGCGGTCGAGTTGTTGCCGTTGGTACAACTTCTGTGAGAACGCTTGAATCTTGGGCTAGTACTGGGCTTACTAGCGCTGAGACTAATATTTTTATTCGCCCAGGTTTTAAATTCAACGTAGTTGACCTCTTGATCACCAACTTTCATTTACCTAAATCAACTCTGTTAATGTTGGTAAGCGCATTCACAGGCTACGATCACATTAAAAAACTGTATCGTCACGCTATTGAAAATGAATACCGTTTCTTCAGCTACGGAGATGCTATGCTTTTAGAGAAACGGATAGACTATTCCGCCTGAATTCCTGCATAGGCAGCAACTCTTGCCCAGCGAACTAACTCAGAGCGCAAGAAATCAGCTGTCTTGTCTGGCGTTGTAAAAAATGCATCGAATCCTAAATCCGCAAATTTCTTTTTTAAGTCCTCAGTTTGTCCAATTTTCAAGAAGGCTTCACTCAGCTTCTTGATCACTGGAGCGGGAGTTCCAGCTGGTGCAAAAACTGCGAACCAGTTTTGCAAATCAACATCTTTAAAACCTAATTCATTTAGCGTGGGAACATTGGGCAAGGACTTACTTCTGTGAGCTGTACCTTGCGCTAAAACTTTGATCTTACCCTGCTGAATATAGGGCAACGCATTTTGTAGTGGGCTAAACATATAGTTTATTTGTCCGCCCACCAAATCAGCCATTGACTGAGATTGTCCTTTGTAGGGGATATGGGTAGTTTTAATACCTGTTAATTGATTAAAGAATTCGCTATGTAAATGCTGTGGACTACCGGTTCCTGCTGAACCGTAATTGAGATCACCTGGATGTGCTTTTGCGTATTCAATAAACTCTTTAACGGTATTGACCTTTAAAGAGGGATGCACCACAAGCACCACCCCGGTTTGTCCAATCAAGGTAATGGGTTGAAAGTCTTTTAATAGTTCATAAGGTAATTTTCTATATACTGCAACATTAGTTGCAATCGTGCCAGGCGTTACTAATAGGGTGTATCCATCCGGCTTTGCGTGAGCGACTAACTCAGCCCCAATATTACCTCCCCCACCTAGTCGATTATCGATAACAAAGCTTTGGCCTAGCTCGTCTCCTACTTTTTGCCCGGTTAAACGAGCCAGTAAATCTGTCCCTCCTCCTGCGGCAACGGGGACAATAACTTGAACCGGGTGGTTAGGATATATCTGGGTTTGCGCTTGAGCTGAACACAAGAAGCAACCGCTAAGCATCATACAAGTGCTTATTAAAGGCTTAAATAATTTTTTAATTTTCATAAATTCACTTTGGATAATAAATATACTTGCTCTGTTTGTCGCAGACAATAGCGAAATTTTAAAATCTCTTGCAATTGCGCTATTCTATGACCAGCAATGCCCCAATTTCAAATTCTTTATCCGGAGTACAGTTATGATCTCAACCGCTAACTCAGCACTTTTAGACGACCTTGTAACTGCCAATCATATTTTGGTCAATGAAGGTGTACTTGATGGCTTTGGTCACATCAGCGTTCGCCATGATAAAAATCCGGAGCTTTTTCTCATTGCAAGAAGTATGGCGCCTGCGCTAGTCACCCGCAAGGATATTGTTTGCTGCAATTTAGAAGGCCAAGTAATCGATCCACACGGCGTAACCTCATATGTTGAGCGATTTATTCACAGTGAGATTTTTAAAGTCAGACCAGAAATAAATTCTGTCATTCACTCCCACTCACCAGCGATTATTCCCTTTGGGGTGACGGGTGAGCGACTGCGCCCAATTTGCCATATGAGCGGTTTTTTAGGAGCAACGACCCCTGTCTATGAAATTCGTAATAGTGTTGGAGAAAACTCCGATCTTCTCATTCGCAACCAGAGTTTAGGCCGTGATCTGGCAAAAGTCTTAAGCAACAACTCTGTTGCTTTGCTTAGGGGTCACGGAAATGTCTGCGTAGGTGTTTCCATTCAGCAGGCTGTGTACCGAGCCATTTACACCGAAAATAATGCAAAACTTCAATTACAAGCTCGCCCACTGGGTGAGATTAATTATTTGAGCGATGCCGAAGCACTTGCAACAGCTGAGATGAATGATCAACATTTGGAGCGTCCGTGGCAAATGTGGAAACGTAACGCCCAAAATGCTAAGTTTTCTTAATGCCGTTCATTTTAATTATATTAGCTTGTAACCATATCTTTCAATGAAATTCGAACTCCTAAAATCACATGGACAAGCACGGCGTGGTCGACTAACACTCAATCACGGTGTGGTGGAAACTCCTATCTTTATGCCGGTGGGCACTTACGGCACGGTCAAGGGAGTAACGCCTAAGAGTTTAGAAGATATGGGGGCTCAAATTATTTTGGGAAATACCTTCCACCTTTGGATGCGCCCAGGCTTGGATGTGATTGAGCAATTTCAAGGACTTCATAAATTTGAGCGCTGGAATAAACCAATTTTGACAGACAGCGGCGGTTTTCAAGTTTGGAGCTTAGGCTCAATGCGCCGCATTACTGAGGAGGGAGTTAAGTTTTCGAGCCCAGTAAACGGGGATAAGTTATTCCTAACCCCAGAGGTTAGTATCCAAATCCAAACTACGCTCAACAGCGATATTGTGATGCAATTTGACGAATGCACACCGTATGAAATGAATGGCGTGCTCACGAGCGAGAAGGACGCTCGCAGCTCAATGGAGCTTAGTCTACGTTGGGCCCAACGCTGTCGTGAAGAGTTCGCCAGACTCTCCAACCCTAATGCGTTATTTGGCATCGTACAAGGTGGAATGTATGAAGGACTTCGTGAAGAGTCCTTGCATAAGCTAGTAGAGATGGACCTCCCCGGTTACGCCATCGGCGGTGTGAGCGTGGGAGAGCCAAAGGAGGAAATGCTTCGAATCATGGCACACACTCCTCACCGTCTACCCGACAACAAACCACGCTATCTGATGGGTGTCGGAACGCCGGAAGATTTAGTTGCTGGTGTTCTTAGCGGGGTAGATATGTTCGATTGTGTAATGCCTACTCGCAATGCAAGAAACGGGCATTATTTCACTAGATATGGCGATTTAAAAATTCGTAACGCACGCTATAAATCCGACCAATTACCGATAGATCCTAGTTGCAGCTGTTACACCTGTGCAGGGGACGCGCAAAGTAACTTAAGCCACACAAATTCAACTGCGTCCACACATTCGACTGGATTTAGTCGCTCGTACCTACACCACCTTGACAGATGCGGAGAAATGCTAGGGCCTATGTTAGCAAGCATACATAATTTACATTATTTTTTAAATCTAGTCCGAGAAATGCGAGCCGCTTTAGACAATGAAGTATTTGACTCTTTTGTCAAAAAATTTCACTCGGACAGAGCGCGCGGAATTTAAAACTTGTGAGAACACTCGCTCACCCCGCTTACGTGAAGATACTTGTCGAATATTGAGGCGCCAAACGTACGATGTTAATAGAGGTTGACATAAATAAATAAATATTTAGGTCAACAATTTTCAGTCCGTCCCCGTTGAATACTCACTCCAAGCGATTGGAGACCATTCATCAACAAAAGGATAGATCATGAAAAATATCACTCTCAGCGCTCTCTTTGCTTTAGCTTCGATCGGATTTAGTGCAGTATTTGCAGCGACTTCCCCCGCCCCTGCTAATGCCAGTGTAGCTACTTCAAATAACAATACAGCAACTTCAGTGACGCATACCCCTGCCCCGATTTCGGCTACTGCAGTCAAGACATCAGGGGCTTCTGCTAAAGTTGCTACGCCCAGTGACAAAAAGGATGCCGCAAAGCTTCAGCCAAAGGCATCCTCAACAACTTCATCTCAAGTCCCCAATAGTGCTAGTCATGTGAAAGCTAACAACTTAGCATCTACAAAACATGCATCTATCAACACCAACAAGCAGCCACGAATTTCCAAAATCGCAGTTTGATCTTAAGCGGGTCTGCTTCGATGTGAAATCGGAATGACCTTATACATTGCATTTTTAGTCTTCAACCAAACTCCCCCCCCTTAAGACAGCTTGATTAAGGGGGGGTTATTTATTCAACTTGTAAATACAGTTAATACGCCCGTATACCCATATAGGTTTTGATGAGCAATTTCTCCTCCCGCAAAAAATCCAGTAAGCGGAACATCTCCTAACGATTTCTTGATCAGTTGAAGTTCTGCACTTGGAGCTCCAAAATGCGGTCCCCCCCGCCCAGCGCAGCTTATATAAATTGCGCCCCTGATTTTACGAGATGCAGAAGGCCTATCCTCCAATGAGGATTGGTTCAACTCTATCACCTCAGACTCACTTAAATCTTGCGGCTCAAGAGACTCTCTAATCTCGGTGGCTATACGTATCAAATCTAACTGTGCAGCCTTTGAATTACGCTCGCAAAAAGTTAATTGCAAATCTTTAGTAAGAACTTCTGCTACGGCCACGCCTTTTCTAAGCGTATCAAGTCCAATGA
Organism: uncultured Burkholderiales bacterium; assembly: GCA_903896615.1. Lineage (GTDB taxonomy): Bacteria > Pseudomonadota > Gammaproteobacteria > Burkholderiales > Burkholderiaceae_C > Limnohabitans. The sequence goes on along the minus strand of CAITYM010000024.1, from coordinate 3,440 downwards.
TATGACGTACGCAAACATCATCTGCTAAGCCTCCCGTTTTCTTGAGTGCCTGAGAAGATGCCCCCGTAAAACCGACCAAAGTCTCTCTTATCTTTTGTAACAAGAGCGTCCTTGGTGAGTCCATTGTCATGTTTAAGTCTTCTAACAGAACTTCCAATGCGGGCCTCTCATCAAGGGTCAAAATGACGTGCCCGTCAAACTGCGTTACCCTTCTAGATTTTGAAATCGGAAAACATCCTTGGGTAACCCGAGAAATAAGTTTTACTTTATGATCAAATGCAACTCCACTCATTCCACCCGTAAATACTCCTGTAGATTGCGCTAAAGATTTAGTTGAAGTATCTCCTGCTTTTAGAGTTGCTGAAAAGTCTGCAGACCTTGAAAATTGAATGACTTCACCTCGACTTGAGGTCAAGCCACCAAATAAATAATTGTTTTGCGTATTCTCAGCCAGCTCCTCTATCAACTCACCCAAATCTGGCGTTTGTCCGTCAGCATGAATTAATGCACACACTGGGTTGAAGCTATCGTTGGCTGCTAAGCGAAGGGATTGCAAGCCGTTAAAAACTCTAAACGTCTGAGGATCAAGGCCACAAAGCATAACCGAGAGAGCAGGCTCATCAAAATATTCAACGTTGTTGGAAGCTATCCCAACCCCTACAGTCCCGCTCCAGCTGTGAACGGTCGGAAGCTCCACTGTCAATGCATCTAAAATAGCCTTAGCGTATTTTGCATAGTGGTCTGTGACGTAGAGAATTCCTAACTGAGGTGTAGCACAGTAATCTGGATTTTCCAGCAATGCTCTCAGTTGAGCCAACACTAACTCAACCGCTATTCTCCAGGAAGGATGTGTTGCATGTGCGTATGGAAATAATTTCATGATGAGTACAGATGATTTCCTAAACGCTTTGTTTTTTTACTTACTTTACCTACAACTAAACAATCTCTATCAATGCGACTAGTGCTTTATGTTAATTGCCTGTTTTACGCTTAGTTTGTTGAGCTACTGTTTTAACTGATACTCTCTTGGCGGGCTTTACAGTCTTTTTGGGCTGAGAAGTTTTTCGCTTTGCAGACGCACTTTTCGTTGCCTCTTTCGCATGTAAATGCTGATTGTTTTGAGCATGCTTTTGCATCTCCTTCACAGTTTTTTCTGCAATATGTTGAAACTGCTCACCTAGAGAATTCCACCAAACGGCCGGATCAATGGCAGCGGATGCTTGGGCATCACTTGTAATAGGTTTATTTGCTTGCTGATCTTCTTTGAATGAAGCTTCTTCTTGGTCTGGCTTTGGGTTTGTAAATGAGTATTGACGTTTCGTTGTTTTTTGTGGTTTGGAGCTTTCAGTGCTTTCGCTTGCCTGATGTGTCCAAGCATTTGCATTTGCCTTTAATGATTCAGATAAGTCTTGCATGCTGAAATTCATACCACGAAGCGTCGACAAAGTCATTTTTTGAACTTCTAAGGCCTGAATAGTTGCGCCAATGCCCTTAGCATTTTGTTCTAACCAAAACTGAACAGTTTTAAGCTCTTGAATTTTTCGGTCTAACTCTTTCGGATCTAAGGTTGGGGCAACCCAACTAGCGGCTGAGGATAAGCCTGCACCAGTTTGAGATTTACCTATATTCTTCAAAAACTCAAAACCTGGAACTAATTTTTCAAAATCAAAAGAAGAAGATGTAGTCATATTGTTTGTAGTAAAAATTTATTTAAACTGGCTTTGAGTCGCTAAAGTTACTAGCCCTATCTGTGTTAATCCGGCGTGTTGCACTTGCGCCATAAGTTGGGCAACACGCTCATATCGTACATCTTTATCGGCAAACAGTTGAATATTTGTTTGTCGCCCAAGGCTTGCCTCTATTGCAAGCAACTGAATGAGCTTCTCATCGCTGACTAAAACGTCATTCCAGAAGTAATTTCCTACACCATCAATGCTTAATCGAACCGACGAATTTGATGAAGAATTAGCATAACTTTGTGCCTTTGGCAAAACAATATTTAATGAGTTTGTAATCAGCGGGACAGTGATCATGAAGATGATCAGCAACACAAGCATCACGTCGACTAGGGGAGTCATATTTATCTCACACATGACTTCATCGTTTTTATCTGAGTACTCAAATGCCATAGATTTGACTTATGAAACTTTACGAATTCGGGAGCCCGTAATTTGCAACGCATGCAAATCGTGGGCAAAGCGGCTAAGCTTTGCAGTCATAGACTTTTGACTTCTCAGCAAGGCGTTGTACCCAAGTACAGCAGGAATAGCGACAGCCAAGCCTAAAGCGGTCATGATCAATGACTCACCAACAGGACCTGCTACTTGGTCAAGAGTAGCCTGCCCGCTAACTCCCATTCTCATAAGGGCGTGGTAGATACCCCAAACTGTTCCAAAGAGCCCCACAAATGGAGCCGTTGATCCAACCGATGCAAGTAAAGTGAGCCCTATCTGCATTTTGGCAGTTATTTCATCCAAAGTTCTTTGTAAACTGCGCGTTATCCACTCGCTTAAACCTAGTGAGTGCTGCATTTGCATGTCGCTTTTTTGATCTTGAAAGTGCTGAAGTGCTACGTCAGCCTGAGTCGCCAATTCATAAAAAAAGTTATCCCCAGTTTTGTTATCGAAACATTTCAACCCTTCTTTCAAAGATGTTTTTGTCCAAAAAATTTCAATTTCCTGCAATTTCTTTTCATATGTAAAGTGCTTGACACTTTTATAAAAAATAACAAACCATGTACTCATAGACATAATCATCAAGAGCAATAAAACAAAGCGAGTAACCCAGTCCCCAGTCAACCACATATTTAACAACCCTACTTTCGAATCCATTGCGCCATCCTTAATTTATCTTAAATACCACGGGAACATCTAGCCACATTGATTCGAACACGCCGGCTCTTTTGCCGGGAACAAATCTCCAATCTTTAACAGCCTCTAAGGCCGCTTGGTCTAACCTAGTAAAGCCACTAGACAACCCCAACACTACCTGCTGCGGCACTCCCTCTGAACTGATAAATACACGAACTATCACCTTTCCCTGCTCCTCCAAGCGCAAACTCGCAGTTGGATACCTGGGCTTAGGGTTGTTTAAATAATCCGCTCTTAAGGATGGAATCTCAACTGCTGAGGATAACGTGTTTTGATCGTGATTCGCGTTGGTACTGAGTAAACTTTGATTGCTTTCATTTTGGGCATTGGAGGTATCATCCGTTGTACGCAACGGGATTTTGGACTTTGTACCCGGTTCAACTCCGTTGATTACCGCCTTTACTTGCCCCTTTTCTAGGCCACCAGATAAGCTAGATGTATTTGTGGGTTGAAGTTTCGTTTTTTGTATTTTTGGGCTTTCCTGTTTATTGACTACCTTGTCACCACCGAACGACTGAGGAAACTGTAGATCTACATTCAACTGCAAAACCATTGGCATTGGCAGGTACC
>CAITYM010000023.1 GCA_903896615.1 uncultured Burkholderiales bacterium | reverse complement strand
GGGTAAATCCCCAATTAACTTACATAACCGTTTAAAGCTTCCCCTCTCCTCAGGAATGGTTACTGCAAAAAGTGCCTCCCGCTCCTCACCGACATCTGCTCGTTCAGCTACAAAGCGAAGCCTGTCAAAATTCATATTGGCCCCGCACAAAATGGCCGCGTACGTCTCCCCCTTTGTCTTGTGGGTTTCAATATAAGATTTGATAGCGGCAACTGCCATCGCACCCGCTGGTTCTACGATGCTCCTGGTGTCAATAAAAACATCCTTTATTGCTGCGCACACCGCGTCCGTATCCACGCAGATGTATTCATCCACCAACTCTTTAGCGATGCGGTAAGTCTCGGACCCCACTTGCTTTACCGCTGTGCCGTCTGAGAAAAGCCCCACATCACCGAGCATTACACGTTTGCCCGCTTGAACAGACTGGAGCATCGCGTTTGAGTCGTTCATTTGAACGCCTATGACCTTGATCCCGGGTCTAACCGCTTTAACGTAGCTTGCAACCCCGGCTATCAGTCCGCCCCCGCCAATGGCTACAAAGATTGCATCAAGTGGGCCTTGGTGTTGTTTGAGTATCTCAGCCGCTATAGTTCCTTGTCCAGCAATAACGTCCGGATCATCAAAAGGATGAACGAACGTGAGCCCTTTGGAATGCGCAAGCGATAAAGCGCAGCTATAAGCATCTGAGTAACTGTCTCCGTGTAGCAGTACTTCCCCACCTAAAGCCTTTACAGCCTCAATTTTGAGCGAGGGTGTGGTCACCGGCATCACAATGATGGCCTTGGATTTGAGTTTACTGGCGCTGAGCGCGACCCCTTGTGCATGATTTCCAGCGGAGGCGCATATCACCCCCTTTTTAAGCTCAGCAGCGCTCAAATGAGCCATTTTGTTATAGGCACCACGCAATTTGAAGCTGAAAACAGATTGCTGATCCTCACGCTTGAGGAGCACGGTGTTGTTGAGTCGTTTACTAAGGCTGGGTGCAATGTCTAAAGCAGATTCTTTGGCTACGTCGTAGACCTTTGCATTCAAAATCCTTTTTAAATAATCGGGTTTTGTCTTAGGCACAGTAGAAGCGGGGGTAGGAGTGTGAGATTTTTTCATTTAATCGGTATTTTGCTGACTAATTGGAGCGCTAGGTTCTGAATAGGGAGGAGTTTAGGTGTCTAGGTGTCTGGGTGTCTGGGTTTGTGTTTAAGGTCGAGAAGCCGATTAAGTTCCGTAAAAATGTTCTGGGGTTCTTGGCTTTTCAGCTTCTAAGCTTAAAAGGGTGCTTATTAGGGGTCCTTATAGGGGTGCTCATTTATAGGTTGCTAATCACGCGTCGTAAAATGGGGCCTAAGTTGGGTAACAAAAAAACGGGTGCACAACCCCACCTTTTGGATGTTTGTTGAATTTTCAGGCTTCTTTGCCTGGAAAGCGTTATCACAATAGGGTTTGCATTTGTTAGTATAGTATCCCCTGTGGTGAAGCTTTTGATGAGCGTCAACTGGGTTGAGATGAGAGATCAGGTCTGAAATTCTTAACTTGCTCAACTTGCTTAACTTACTTAACTAATCCCAGATGATGTCGAATCATTATGTTGGATCAATTTCTGGATTGAGGTTCTTGATTCGTCTTCTTTATCCAGTTCACCGGTTCACCAATTCACTTCCAAGACTTGGCGTTAGTCTCGCAATATAAATTTCTTAAATGAACTCTGATAACCCTGTCCAAAACCCAACCCCTCAAGAATGGGCTGACCCCCAGGCGTTGTTTACAGGGAGCTCGGATTTACCAATTGAAATGACGGACGCTAAAACCAACCCAGGAAATGGAAGTATTGCCGTGGTATTGCTCCACGGCCTGTGTAGCTCCCCCCAGGAACTCCTCTCGGTTGATGAAGCCCTAAAGTCGGCTGGCTTCGTAACTATTCCCATGAACATTCCTGGGTATTCTTTTGAGCAAAAGAAAACCAAGCAAAAAGCCAAATCTTTCGAGGGATGGATTGATTATGTGGAAGCTGAGGTTGTTAAGCTAAAGGAGACTTACTCCAAAGTCCTTTTGGCGGGTATTTCAGCTGGCGCTAATGTGGCCTTAGGTGTGGGAGTTAAAAACAGTGCATTAATTGACGGGGTGATATTGATGTCCACTCCGCTCATTTTGGACGGATGGAATATTCCTTTTTATCATTTCTTATTTCCTCTAGCCTTGTACACCCCCCTAGGATGGCTATGGAGTTATGAGGAAAAACCGCCCTACGGTTTGAAAAATGAGCGTATCAGAGCTTGGGTAGCCAAAGACCTAAAGGCGAGAAGACTATCAAGCGCGGGCGCAAGTGTTTTAGAGGTGACTCACCTTCGCGAGCACGATAAGCTCCAAAAGCACCTCATTAAAACCATGAACACAGTGGCCGCTCCTCCGACATTGGTGCTTCACGCAAGTGAAGATGAGGTTGCCAGCCTGGAGAACCTGCGGTTTATTCAAATGAACTGGAAAACACCTTTTTTCCGCTGCCACGTGCTTGAAAACAGCTATCACATGATCAGTTGGGACAATGACAGGGCTGAGGTTTGCCAAAAAATTGTCGAATTCCTTCAGGAACTCGCCCAATTTCCCTAAAATTCCCTAAACAGGTGCGCCAACTTGTGCTTATCTGATGGGTTTATGGCCTTAATAGTGGAAGTTACCCGGTAAAACTGGGCTAGCGGGAGACAATCCCCAGTAATACCAAACAATCCTAAACAATCCTAAACAATCCTAAACAAAAGCATTCCTTCACATTTAATTGGAATCTAAGTTTACAATCCCGATACATTAATCAGGATTTATGACTTCCAACGCCTCCACAGCAGATCAAGGCTCCACTTACAAAACGATTGCCGAGATTTTGGTATCCAAGTTCCAAGTCGAGCAAAGCGCGATCACTCCCGAGAGCTTGCTGAGCGAACTCGGGCTAGACTCCTTGTCATTGATGGAGTTTGTGTTCGCTGTGGAAGACGCTTTTAATCTTAGGATCCCCGAGGATAAATTGGATCCCAGGGAGGCTGGGATTGATTTAAAAAAACTGGCCAACGTCATTGATGACTTTATTCAGTCAACAGGGAAGTGAAATATTTGGGATTAAAATCACTTTTTATCCTGATAACAATTAGATTTCATTTTTCTCCTGTTCCTCGTTCTCTTGTTCCTGAGTTTCAATATTCAGCTACCCGTTAATCTCCTCAGTAGAGTTGAAGAACCCGACTAAACAAGCACTAAATGTCTGAACCCGTCTTAATTACCGGCTATGGGTGGGTCTCGCCACTCGGCAATAGTGCGCAGGTGTTTGACAAGAACTTATTCGAAGGCCACTCAGCCGTAGTTCCACGCTTGGTTGAATTACCCGGCCAACCCCCTGTTTACCTCCCTGTTGCGCCCTGTGATTTTGATCATCTAACCGTTCAGTCTTTATCAAAAGTTCCTCTTGACAGAGCGGCTGCGATGGCATTGACAGCTGCAAAAGACGCACTCGCTCATGCTGGATTAGCCAGTTTAAAAGATCAAGGAAGCGGTACTCTCCCTAGTTTTGAGCTCAACCTGCAAGGCATTGATCCAACCCGAGTTGGTGTCTTTTGGGGTAGCGGGATGGCCGGAGCCTTTAGCTTTGACCAATCAGCTGAGCAAATCTATTTGCACGGTAAACGCATTCGACCAACCAGTGTGGTCACTATCATGCCTAATTCAGCTGCCGCTGAATTAGCACTTCTCATCAAAGCCCAGGGGGCCTGTATGACGTATGCATGTGCCTGTGCCTCATCAAGTGTTGCGATGGGAGAGGCATTGAGAGCCCTCCGAGCAGGATGGCTGGACCTTGCGCTAGTTGGGGGCAGCGAGGCGATGTTGACATCTGGCGTTTTAGCGAGTTGGAATGCACTCAGAGTACTCTCCCCTTTAAAGGGAACTGATGCTGACCAAGACGCAGCTAACTCATGTAGGCCTTTTAGCTTGGATAGGAGTGGATTTGCGTTGGGTGAGGGGGCCGGTGCATTCATTCTTGAAAGACGGGGGCACGCGATCAGTCGCGGGATCAGACCGAACACTCAATCAAACATCCAATCAAAAACAGTATCAAAAACACAATCTATTGCCAAGCTGAGTGGTTACGCAACCAATTGTGATGCAACCCACATGACACTCCCCGACGCTGCCGGTCAGGTGAGGGCGCTTAAGGGGGCGCTAAAAGACGCCAACCTCAATCCCTCAGATATTGGTTATGTGAATGCACATGCAACCGCGACTACTGCCGGGGACAGTGCAGAGGTGCTGTCTGTTGGTGAGGTGCTTGGAGCCCAGGTGCCCATTAGCTCAACAAAGGCCCAATTTGGGCATATGCTCGGTGCGGCCGG
>CAITYM010000022.1 GCA_903896615.1 uncultured Burkholderiales bacterium | reverse complement strand
CAGAATCAAGCACTCCTGCGGTACTTGAAGAAAGTCTTGCTCGAATTTACAAGTAAGCACATTCGGATGTTCCACCAGTGCACAAACCTCATCAAGAAGCCCCTCATCTTGCAAAGGATGAAAGTTAGGCCCGAGTTTTTTTGCTGCTTGGGCGAGTTGGGCTTTTATGCTCTCGCGCCGCTCTTCAAAACTTGGAATCACTCCTCCCCTGTCCTTTAGGATGTTTTCATAGTAGGCCGCTTCTTTAATTTCAATTAATGAATCTTTACTCTCGAACCTATGCCCCTGGGTTAAATTACCAGAAGTCAGACCAAGCAACTGTACGTTAACCACCTGCGAACCATAAACTGCAACCAGTGCGTGTGCAGGTCGAACAAAATGGACCGTGCTCCACCCAGGCTTCTCACACCCACTTTGCAATTGATAGCTCATTAACTTGGGGATGGGCAAATCACCTAGCATCTCGTCCAAAGCTTTTTGTAATCCCTCCTGCAAACTGGATCCCGGCTGGACATGGTCATAATAAAAAGCTTCTGCTTTACCGTCCATTTCTCGTGTTAGACGGGATATATCCAAATCTGCAAGCCCCATTGATTGAAGTTTTTTTAGTAACGCCGGCGACGGCTTACCCTGCCCATCAAGTCCTACTGACACAGGCATTATTTTTTGTTTAATTTGCCGCTCTGGCGCATTCGCTAATACATTACTAAACAAAACACCTAGACGTCTTGGTGTTGCAAAAGACCTAGCTTCAGTGTTGTCACTCAACAGCCCATGCTCCTTGAGCCCCCTTTCTAAACTTTCGGCGAACGCAGATCCGATTTTCTTAAGTGCTTTAGGAGGTAACTCTTCAACTAACAGTTCAATCAACAATTTTTCAGATTTCATTTTTTAATCGACTAAATTAGACACATTGCAATGTAATTTTCCGGCGTCAGCAACCCCAAAGTGTCGCCAACGCTACGTGCTTTGCACTTTCATTTCATTAATCCACTCGCGCGGCGCCATTGGAAAACCAATGCGCTCCCGACTCTCGTAGTAACTTTGCGCAACCGATCTGGCCAAATTGCGTATACGTCCTATGTAGGCCGCACGCTCAGTCACACTTATGGCACCACGCGCGTCTAATAAATTAAAATTGTGTGCACACTTTAACACCTGCTCATACGCTGGCAATGCCAACTTATGTTCAATTAAGTAATGCGCCTGTCGCTCATTCGCACTAAATGCGTGAAATAAGAATTCAATATCGCTGTGTTCAAAGTTGTAAGCAGATTGTTCTTGCTCATTTTGCAGGTAGACATCACCGTATTTAACTTTTTCAGTCCACTTTAAATCATAGACATTATCTACGCCCTGTAGATACATAGCCAAACGTTCTAAACCATATGTAATTTCCCCTGTTATTGGCTTGCAATCTATGCCTCCAACTTGCTGAAAATATGTGAACTGCGTGACCTCCATCCCGTTCAACCAAACCTCCCACCCCAATCCCCAAGCACCAAGCGTTGGGTTTTCCCAATCATCTTCAACAAATCGAATGTCATTTTTCTTTAAATCAAAGCCCAGCGATTCAAGAGAGCCCAAATACAAGTCCAGGATATCTGCGGGAGCTGGTTTTAACACCACCTGAAATTGGTAATAATGCTGAAGTCTGTTGGGATTTTGTCCATATCTACCGTCTTTCGGACGTCGACTGGGCTGCACATAAGCAGCGCTCCAGGGCTCAGGACCAATTGCTCTTAAGAAAGTTGCCGTATGCGATGTACCTGCCCCAACCTCCATGTCATAAGGTTGCAGAAGGGCGCACCCTTTACTGTCCCAATAGTTTTGAAGTTGAAGTATGATTTGTTGAAATGTCAGCATATTTATTCAGGACTCTATTATTGAGTCTTAGCTTTCTTTGATTTCGATTTAAAAAGTTTAAGCTTCTTATTTTACTTCTCCTAAATCGTACCTTTGATCAAGCCTCGGCATTCAACTCACTCTATTTTCTCGGTTTATCTAATCCTGTACTTACTGTTTCTTTTGCTGAATGCCCATAACACAATTCCCAAACATATCGCCCACATGGGATATAGAGAGTACCTCCCACTCCACTGTGCGTACGGCGTAGCTGGTCCATTGACCCCCTTTATCACACCACTTAAAACACCGACTTCTCCCTTTGGTAGGATCTCAATTACATATCCGTTTTGATCGATTGCAGCCGTTGCCCCAGTGTTGGTAGCCCTAAGCATGGGTCGCCTCATTTCGATAGCCCTCATTTTTGATGCATTTAAGTGTTGCTCGACTGCCCATAGCGGTCCAAACCAACCTATATTGCTCGCATTTACCATCAAAGTAGGAGGCTCAATCCCTTCTTTAGTAAAGGATCCTGCAATTTCTTCACCAAAAACATCCTCATAACAAATATTTACCGCTATACGTTCATCCGCCACAGACCAAGGGACTTGCGACATGTCCCCTCGTTTGAAACTCCCCAGTGGTATTCGCATGAGGTCTGTAAACCACTTAAACCACGAAGGTATGAATTCCCCAAAAGGTACTAAATGGTGTTTGTTGTATATGTAGTCTTCACCCCTTGTGTTAATTCCGACCACTCTATTTGAGTATACGGCGCCTTCTGCACCCACCATTCCAATTAAAAGTGCATCCTGCTTATGTTGCGCTAACTTGAAATGTTCTATTATTTCTTGCCAGTAACCACTTGGTAAATCTCTTTTTAAAACAGGCAATGCTGTTTCAGGCGTTACAGTTAACTGTGATTTTGAGGATAGTATCTGGCTTTTATACCAATTTAGCGCTTTTAACCCCTCCGCCTCAAATTTGATTTCTTGCGATATGTTCCCTTGTAATAATGAGTAAGTTAGACCAGCCGATAGCTCAAGTCCTTCATCTTTCTTTTGCTCTATCCAACTAATTACCCCTGGACAAGGTATTAAAGTTGCTGCAAGTAACAACATAGCAAGTATTTCACCACTACCAAACTTTATTTTTCTTCTTTCAATACTAATCGCAGCTGATTTAATTAACTGGCTTATTGCGCACGCCAATGTCGCCGCAGTAAATCCTACTCCGTATACCCCTATGTACGGAGCCATCAGTTTCAATGAACTATCAATGTGCGCATATCCGATTGCACCCCAAGGGAAACCTGTAAACCACTGTGCGCGAGCTAACTCAGCCAGTGTCCAAAGTGCCCCAAATATGATGCAACTTTGTATCCAGTTGATCCCTTTATTTACCCATGTGTAGACCGTGCAAGCAAGCGCATAATAAAGACTTAGGCCCCCAGCTAAAAACAATACTGAGACCACCGCAAGTGTTGACGGCATCCCGCCGTATACATGCAATGATATATAGATCCACCAAAATGTAGAGGCTAACCAACTTATTGAAAACGTAAAGCTGTAGTTGAACGCTTCCCTTGCCTCAGTCTTTGATAATCCTTTGTTGCAAGTGCTTATATTTCCCTGTATTTTTGTTCTGCCTATACCGTTTATCGTATTTATTAATACAGCAAGGCACATTACCTGCAACCAGCCCCTGGTCAGGGCATCTACTGGGCTACAAATTGCGAAAGTTTGTAGGGCTCCCGCCAAGATCATTAATGTATATTCAACCAACCGCCTTGAGATCATAGTTTTTATTTCTGATAAGGCAATTTTTTTGAGCGATTAAAGGTTAGGTTGCCTACGAACCCTAAACCATTTAACAGCGCCTGATTTTGTATGCATGACTTCAAATTTTAGTGTGCCCAGCACAAATATCTCGCCTCTCCTTGGAACGTATCCCATTTCATGCGCAATTAGGCCCCCAATGGTGTGAAAGTCCTCCTCTTCTTCTTTTTGAGTTAACTCTATTTCAAACGCATCCAAAACATCAACTAATTTTGTTCGCCCCGCTACGCGGTATGATCCGTCTGATAGCGCAAAAATCTCACCTTTATCCTCATTTGTATCGAATTCATCCTCTATTTCACCCACGATTTCTTCTAGAACGTCTTCAATCGTGACCAAGCCGGCTACTCTTCCGAATTCATCCACCACAATTGCTTGATGACTTCTGTTGCGCCTGAACTCCCGTAGCAAATCTACCAGCCCCTTGCTCTCAGGAATCCAAACAGTAGGTCTCAGTAAAGTCCTTACGTTTAACTCTGGTGCCTTTTGTAACTTTATCAAATCTTTGGTATGCAAGATTCCAATAATATTTTCTTTTTCTCCCTCATAGACCGGAAATCTTGAATGAGCTATATCTATGACATAACTCAATATATCTTCCATTGGATCATCTATGTTGATAACATCCATGGCGGGAGCGGCCACCATAATATCTCCCGCACAACTCTGCGTTAATTCCAAAACACCTTGCATCATGCGAAGTGATTCAGCACCTATAGCTTTATTATCATGAGCCTTTACTAACCAGGCAGAGACATCAGCGCTATTGGTGATCCTAGGTGATAGCCAATCTATAAATTTAGATTTGATATTATTTTTATGCAAGGAATACTTTACGCCGGGTTGCTTATAGCACTAGCCAATTTTTTAAACCCTTGAGTAACCCACGGGCTTTGCTACATTTTATCTTAGCATTATTCCAAGTCAGTTTTGTGGCGGGTTTTTTCTAGGATGAAGATTTATGCCTTGCCACTTTTACTCCGTCTCGTATCTCTTGAACATCTTTTATAAAATCCCAGAACTTTTTCATTTGGTTTTT
>CAITYM010000021.1 GCA_903896615.1 uncultured Burkholderiales bacterium | reverse complement strand
CTTGACAGGCGTATCTTTAAGAGGCAACTCTGGATCAGAAAGGCGAAGTGAATTTACGGGTTTAATTTGAAGCTTCTTCGTATCAAAACCAGCATGGGAGCGATTGGACTTATTAGGAGAGATACGCTGTAGCGGTTCATGCCCCAAAGCATCCGAAATACCATGGGCTGGTTGTTGAGACTGCGGCACCAAGTTATTGAGACCTGTCGAGGAAGAGGCGGGCAAAGTCTGTGCAAATACAGAAAATGCAGAAATTGAAAAGTAAGATGTGGTTAGCAAAAAAATGAACTGAAGTAATTTGTTCATAAATTCCCTCTACCTTCTTTATCAATCCAATTTGAATTATGAAATTCAAGCCCAGAGTAAGTGTCCAGCGAGGTGATCATTGGACGGTAATTTTCAACGCGCAGCGTAAGCTCGTAAATCCAAGGTTCTGATGTATTCTTAACTGCATTGACAGTATGGACATCACCGCGGACAAAATGTTTATTCAGTATTGGATCAAACGCATATTCTTTAAACTCAAAGTAAAAGGAGCCAAGCTCACGCTGATCAATCATTTTTTTCACATGAGCATCAATTTGGCTGGTAATGGCTGTGAATACTTCAGGAGACAAAAAGCTTTGAATAAATAGTTTTTGGTATGCGTAATTGGCAGTATTGATTTGAGAAATAGCGCTTACCGCGGCCAAAATTATTGCTTTTTGAGAACCTTTGTCAATGGTATTTCTTTCATAAGTAGTCTCGACCTCAGTCCCACCTCCAGGTATTTGAACTACGACAATTTTATTTTGAAAGATCAAATAAATAGAAATCAAAAGAGTGATGAATAATAAAGATACATTACTCCATAACAAATACTTAACCCAACGAGATAATTCTAGAATTGTTCTATTGTGATTTTTTAACTCCATATATCTATTCAAATTGACTCATGATTTTCCTACCGAAAAAAGTTGTTGATGTATTTTTATTAAGTCCAACATACGACATAATTGCATTTCCTAAGAAGAGTTTATTTTGTTTATTAAATGCATTGGAATAACCAACAATTGAACGGCTATATAAAATACTTTGAAAAAATCCATTCAAATGCCCTCTTTTAAAACCAATATAGCTTTTGGTGATTGCAAATCCAGATAGCACGGATAACACAGGCAGCCACCAACTTCCTCCGCTAGAAATTGGCACAGATACGAAAATTGAAATTATTAACGGTGTTGTGTCGCCTAATTCAACACCTAAGAACGTTACTCCTGAATTTGCACCTCTAGGAATTCTGTGTAATTTAGACATTCTTAGTGAGCATCTTTGATTAGATTGAGAGTTAATTTATTTGTAATCGCCTCTGATGGATACTTATTGCAAATCAAGTGAGAGGCCCAATCATGGTTTTTAGCAAACTGAATTTTAGGAACACATACTTCAGTGTCTGAAACAATCATCTTTGGCCAACTCAATTTTTTAAGCCAAGACAATCGCATCTGCTTGTCAATTTTAATTTTGTCACGAATTTCAAGTTGACTTAAGCGTGCTTTTTCGTCTAGATGATCACGCCACTCCTCGTAGGAATAGGGTTCGAAGCTAACTCGTTCTACGCCGCCAATTAAAATAGGAGGCGTAGCAATCCTTGAATCAAGTGTTCCTAGTCCGTAAATATAGTTACCCCGACCTGATACTTCCCAAGCGCTTGAACTTAATTGGGCTGAACTTGAAATTTGAAACGTCTCCAATGCCAAGGATGGAAATACAAGCCAACTTGCACTACAGAAAATAAATTTAATAATTCGAGAACCAATATGTATTAAATTCATATTGGAAACCTTTGATACGCAGCTTTACTAGCTGCTTTGATTTGAGGATCTAACGCTCCAGCATAAATAAATTTAAGAGCATTTTGCACAGACATAATTCCAGTTACCTTTGCAAAATCCCCCTTACTTTTAATATTTTTCTTAGAAATAACAAATGAAGGAACCTGCTTTACATCAAATTTATCAAATAATTGAGGGTATATCAGCCAAGTTGGGCCATTTTCTCCACAGCAAGCTTGATTAATTTTCGCAATTTTTAATTTCGTATGCTCTAATCCTGCAGAACTTGGGTCTATAAAGCCGGACAGCACCAAGGTCATTTTGGCAATATTTGCCTGCGCAGCTAATTCGATTAGATCCTGATCTGATAACTTACTTGTTACAAATAGATAGCGGTCTATTGTTTGATCTTTTTTAAACGAATTAGATAATTGATTATCCTGCGCAACTGCAACTGATAAAAATACGGTAATAAAGTAAGTGAGTATTAAAGCTCTCATTGAACAGCCGAATTTAATCCGGCAACCGTTGAGCAACAATCCTTTTTTCTAAAAATAAAATAACCATAATCTTTATATTGCGGCGCAGCCGTACCAATCTCTTGCAATAAAAGAGGACGAGAAATTGGCGTGCAAAGGTTATCTGCAAAGGGGAAGGTACGCGAAGTTTTGTATTGTCGTTTATCCATTAAGAATTGCGGCACGCCCAAAGAACCGCATGAGGATTGTGCAATTGCGCCCGCAGTCGTTTGCTGAACACCAGCAGCATGTAACTTTGCAAAAATACGGGCAATAAGCAAATGCGAAACTTGCTCAGGTGTATTGGCAGTACTCACATTTCCCGTCACAGGGTACATGGAACCCCAAGCTCCGGCGGTCCAAAATAGTTGTTCCAAGGGAAATCCTGTAGACGCCGCTACAGCGTCCGGAGCCTCTGCGGCAATACTGGGAATTCCAGCAAATGGATATGCATAAGGCGTTAGTATCATTGCCAATGTGTCATCATTCCATGTGGGGTCTGCCCAAGAAGCATAGGGTGTATCAAACCCCCTAGTATCTAAGCATGGATTATCGGAAATAATACCAAGAGTTGTCATTACAGGATTAATGTATTCATTTATTTGCATAAAGGCTGCTTTAGAGGTACCGCCTATTTGAGCATTTGTCGCCACCGTTGCCCCTGATTCGGAGGAGTTGGTGGGAGGGTTAATTTGTATTCCTCCGAGTAATGGCATACAGCCTGCAACATTTGTTGTGTCCACCATATAAATGGGCTCCCAAAATGATGAAGGTATCCCAACAGTCAAATCACCTGCGCAACTGCAAACTGGACTTTTTGAAGCGCCTGAGTCGTAGTCATCCGAAATACTCCCCATATTGATAGACGATCCAGCGATCACGATTGGAAACATACAATCGTAACAAACATCTGTCAAAAGATTTGGGAAGCTCCCCTGGCACATCGTGCCAAATGCTTGGGCTGACACCGTCGTGCAAAGTACACAACTTAGGAGTGCGATAAATAAGGGATATACTTTCATACTAATAACCCCAATTTAAACGCATCATAGATCCCTGCTGTGTTAACTTTACGGGAACTGTGTCTATATTGATGTGATAAAGCCTACGTAATTGGTTTATGATCATTTTTCTTTGATCAAAATAAAAGGGGACCGTCTTTGCCCCCATCCATTTAAAGTCTCTATATTTAAGCCGTAATTCGTAGGGAGATCCTGCTGTCAAAACAATTTTCAAAGGTTCTAATGTAATTTGAGCGAGTGCATAATTAACTTGCTGTTGATCGCGTCCATCGATAAATAAGAGTCCATACTTTAGTTGCGTAAACTTTAGGGGCTCAATTTGAGTCCCCTTTTTGATTATTACTTTTTGACTCAGATCCGCATAATCATGCTCTACCGTATATTTCATCTCAACATATTCAATTTTAGCTAAACGACTTGTTTTAATGCCAATAAGTGGTTCAGGGTACTTGATCAATGAAATAGACAGATCTGAATAAGATTTCCAAAATCGCTGCACATCACCACTTGAGTATTTATTTTTTACAATATTTTTGAGTTGATCTCTAGCATCGCTGTCAATCCCGGTGGTTGCACTTTGAACACCCAAATCTTGGGCGTTAACTGCTACAAGCGTAAAAAGCACAAACAATACATAAAATAACTTATGCATCTATGTGAGTATCGATGTTAATTTTTTTTCTTTAATCATTTTTGCAATTCCTAGTTGATTCGTAAAAAGATCTACTGCCCGTGTTTATTCTTTTCTATGTTTTCAAATATTTCAGAAACTTTATTGGCATAGATTAGCTGAGCTCTAATTTTTCCTGAGTTATATGCTCCAACCGCTCGCCATGTACTTCCATATTGCGATATATTTTGTGACAGTATCCAAGCAGCCACATCTAAACTGACACATGGATTCAATAAATCCTCAGGCCTTATTCCAATTGCGGCCAAACGGGGCAGCCAAGAAGAGTTGATCTGCATCAACCCTATATCCCTTGTTCCATTTACATTTAAAGAGCCTAAAACACCTGGATTACCACCACTCTCAGCTATTGCAATAGCCAAAAGTATGCTTGGCATTAGTTGGTATTTGTGTGCAACCGACTCTAAACAACTTGCATGTAGAAAATTTACCGATCCGCTCACGCCGTATATAAACACAACATATTTTATTTTTTTAAAAAATTGATGTGTAACTTTACTTAGACTTCTCATCTTAATGTACAAATACTTCGGCAACACTATTTATTTTTTTATGAATGTCGCCTTCTAAGAAAAGTCGGGGATAAACTTCCTTATCTTCAAAAATACAAGTTCCTGCCCTCTTCTTTTTGTACCCATTTGATTGGGCTGTTGTGTTAACTTGAAAAGTTGTATACACATAACGTTTAGGATCAATCTCTTTTTGAACTTGTATTTTTCTTTCATGACCTATCTCATTGATATTAACGGCTATTTTTGATTTTCGCTCTCTCTTAAAAATCAAGTAAGCTGCAGCATCATTATCAATTGTGCATGCTCTAATCAAAATTTTAAAATCATCAGAAACGTAAAAATTTAAAAATAACTGGGTAATCTCTACATCCATCAATTCTATAGATCGGTTATAAAACTCTTCACTGAAATGTGCCTTCAGCGTTACCGCGATAGAGTGCGAGCAATCCAATATGTATCTGTTACACATTATTTACACACCTATTTTTTCTAATGAAATATTAAAATTCATTACAACTACGAAAGCGTAATATAGGCTTGTAAAAATATATCCCGTGCACATTATCACCCTTAGTCGCTCAGGTAATTTACTCACAGAGCCTAAACTCGCGACCAATATCACGATCAAAATCGACTTGACCGCTATCAAAGACTCATTAGCACCTAAATATTTTGACAACCAAATTAAAATTTGGTTTGACTCGACTCCACCGTTTCTTCGTCCAGCAATTGATGACTCTAGATCTAATATTTGCAAGAAAATAAGTGTGTGTATGATCCATTTGGGAATACAAGATTTCAATTTACGACCCGTTTAATTGCTTCAATTTTCGACATAAAGCAATTATCATTGTTGACTGATCCTAAATACAGATCTATCAAGCAACACGCTCAATTGCAGCATAAACCTCAATTAAAGTTGATCTATGTGCACTTTTTAAGCTTACCAGGGTCACCCGCCCCCACTAGCTGAGTTCTAAATAGCAGATCTTACTTTGGCTATTTTTTGCGCCAGATTCTCTTAGGGCTATAAGCGCTTATTTCTGAAGAGTTTGAGTTAGTTGAGTTGTGAGCTGGAGCCATATTTCCACTAGGAATATAAACGGGCTGATCATTAGAGTACTCCCCCACTACCAACTGCTCGGTCGAGTTATAGGTGTAAGGTGCAGGTAACATCGTTTGAGTAACGGTTGAGGCATTCTGCTCAGATTGCTGTATTAATCTACCGTTGATGACTGCGCTCGGATTAATTCCAAGGGTTTCATAGTAAATGTCGCCTTGAACAGTGCAATTGGCCTCTAAGCTAATTTGTTTAGCATAAATATTACCAACGACCGCGCCAGTGATGGAAGCCATTGCACACCGAATTGATCCAAATACTTTACCCGTTGTAGAGATTGATATAGTGTCTACCAACTTCCCAAATCCTTCTACATCGCCGTAAATAATACCCTCTATTAAGGCTGTGCCGCTAAATTCAAATTTTCCCTTAATCGTTGCGCCTGAATTAATATGGTTCTCGTATTTCGAAGGTGCTGGGAGAATAATCGGCAAACTGGTATTCATATTTCTTGTTCACCTTGATTATTTTTTCTCACAATTGAGGCAGAAGCGGATTTATAAAAATAATCTCCATGTTCTTCAGAAAATACTTTTCTAAACATCTCAGACTCCTTTCAACAATTGCACAATATGCAAACTGCCCCTATTATCTAACTTCAGCATACATAACGAGAACTCAGATAATAATTTTTTTGTAATACATTCAAAAAACCATTACGTACCTCCCCCTCTACTGCATATCTAATTGTGCAAACTGACCCAATGAGGCTATCAATTCACACTAAAATTTTGAATTAAAAAGTATTATCTAAATTTAATAGTGTGATTTATTTAACTATTACGAACGCATTTTCCGTATTTCTTTCGTAATATTGGAAGCAATTCAGTCACCGGGTCCTGGTTAAACATTTTTCGTGATCTAAACTACACCGTTAAATTTTTGGAGTTATTTTGGAAGCTTTCTTTATATCAACAGGTGTTGTTACATTAGCTGAAATTGGTGACAAAACTCAATTATTAGCTTTTATTTTGGCTGCCAGATTTCAAAAACCTATTCCTATTATTCTTGGAATATTCACAGCAACAATTTTTAATCACGGTTTAGCCGGTGCGGTGGGTTCCTGGGTGTCGTCAAGTCTAGATCCGTCTATATTGAAATGGTTGTTGGGTATTTCTTTTCTTGCAATGTCGATATGGACACTGATTCCCGACAAAATAGAGGATGAAGAAACCCAAATCTCATCAAAGCTTGGGGTCTTTGGAGCAACCTTAGTGACCTTCTTTTTGGCTGAAATGGGGGATAAAACACAAATTGCAACAATTGCCCTAGCCGCCCACTTTACTCAACCTATACTGGTGGTTGCTGGTACTACTGCTGGAATGCTGATCGCAGATGTTCCGGCTGTGTTTATTGGCAATAAATTCTCTGAAAAAATTTCTATGAGCCTAGTCCATAAAATTGCTGCAGCCATTTTTGCAGTACTCGGACTGGTGACTTTGTTAGGCAATCCAACAGAGTGGTTTGCTTAACTAATTTTTCACTACCTTGAACTAGACTGAAGCGATGCAAACTAAACTTTTAAATACCGGTGTACACGAACATTCATTTCACGTGAGTAATCTTGCAGCTGAAAAGGGAACCTTTTGGGTGATGTGGATTACAGCCTTTATGATGGTCATTGAGATTTTTGCTGGCTGGTGGTACAACTCTATGGCTTTACTAGCAGATGGGTGGCATATGAGCTCTCATACCCTAGCCATTGGACTTAGTACCTTTGCTTATGCACAGGCAAGACATTACGCGAAAGATCCTAGATTTGCATTTGGCACTTGGAAAATAGAGGTCCTTGCGGGCTTCTCAAGTGCTTTATTTCTCTTGGGCGTTGCAGCAATGATGGTCTATGGGTCGTTGGAGAGGCTACTCCAACCAGAGCCCATTCACTATCAAGAAGCAATTTGGATTGCCTTGATTGGACTTGTAGTTAATTTGGTTTGCGCATTGATACTTGGGCATGCTCATGAAGATCATCATGGACATGGACATGGACATGGCCATGCCCACGACCACGACCACGACCACCACAAGACGGTCTCACTTGTCCACTCCAGTACTCCCCTTCATCACTCAGAGCAACACCACCACACAAAAAAACACCATGATCTAAATTTGAGATCGGCCTATATACATGTGATAGCAGACGCAGCCACATCTGTGATGGCTGTCATAGCACTTTTGGGCGGTATGTTTTATGGTTGGTCTTGGCTTGACCCATTAATGGGAATTGTTGGTGCAATTCTCGTGGCTGCATGGGCCAAGAACTTAATTCAAGAAACTGGTACAGCTCTTTTAGACCGAGAAATGGACGCACCAGTCGTTCATCAAGTCAGAGACAAGATGGTTGAAATTCCCTTAACTGTATTGACTGATTTGCATATTTGGCGAGTCGGAAGTTCTGCCTATTCATGCGCTATGGCCTTGGCAACACAAGACTCCAGCTTAAACCCCTCAAAGATTAAAGATCACCTAAAAGATTTAAAGGAAATTGCTCATATAACCATTGAGATTCATCACCACTAATAACTTTCCAGCTCTCTTTACGTGCCAAGTCGATAATTTAAGGAATCCCCCTAGGTGTTAACTTCTCCCAGCGCTTGGCTTTATAAGCCAAGCCGAAGGGGAATCGCTTAATCTCTACACATTTTTCACCTAGCTGGTGCACAATTGCTGTATGTCCGATAAATTTATTCCCATAAAGCCTGTTCCCGGATTTACCTCAGGCAACTCACTGCGTGCAGCTACGTCGCGCAAATTCAACCCTGGGGAGGTTGTGGACCATTTTGAACGCCCTCTCAAAGATCTTCGCATTAGTGTCACCGATCGATGCAACTTTCGGTGCACATACTGCATGCCAAAGGAAGTATTTGATTCGAATTACAAATACTTGCCACATTCACATTTACTAAGCTTTGAGGAGATCACAAGATTAACTAGGCTATTTGTTAACCAAGGCGTGCAAAAAATAAGGATTACTGGTGGCGAACCCTTGCTGCGCAAAAATATCGAGGTTTTAATTGATCAACTCTCCAAAATTAAAACCTTAGACGGTAAAGACTTGGACCTCACCCTCACCACCAATGGATCCTTACTTGCCCGAAAAGCACGCACACTTAAAGACGCTGGGCTGAACCGGATAACAGTGTCACTTGATGGACTTAGTGACTCGGTGTTCAAACGAATGAATGATGTTGATTTTCCTGTTTCACAAGTTTTAGAGGGCATCGATAAAGCAAAAGAGGTTGGGCTTGCACCCATCAAAGTTAACATGGTTGTAAAAAGAGGAGTGAATCTGAGTGAAATAGTCCCGATGACTAAATATTTCTTAGATTCAGGCGTCATACTGCGGTTTATAGAGTACATGGATGTAGGCGCTACGAACGGATGGAAAATGGATGAGGTTGTGCCTAGTGCGGAAGTCTTAAAAATTCTTGGCGAGAATTTTGATCTCCAATTGCTCGACTCCAGCTCCAGCGGTGAAACAGCTACTCGTTACAAAGTACTTGCCCCTAACGGAGCTGAGGGGGAGATCGGGCTCATTAGTAGTGTCACTCAGGCCTTTTGTGGCAGTTGCAACAGGGCTAGACTGTCAACTGAGGGCCAACTATATCTATGTCTATTTGCCTCACAAGGTTTTGATCTAAGAACATTACTGCGAGACGGCGCACCCGACTCGCAAATTGAAGAGCATATAACCGCTATATGGAGTAACAGGGATGATCAGTATTCACGCCTAAGGGGACAAAATGAACAAACGCAACCAAGCGGCTTGAGAAGGGTTGAGATGAGTTACATAGGGGGGTAATTTGTTGCTTAGTGTCAACCTAAAATCACTTAAATTAAACCTTGAGCTTTAAGTACTCCTTTGTTAGCCAGTTCATCGGCTCGCTCATTACCTGGGTCTCCTGCATGACCTTTTACCCAGTGCCACTGTATAGAGTGCTCTGAGTTTTGAACTAAATCATCCAGTTTCATCCAAAGATCTATATTCTTAACGGGTTGTTTGGCCGCGGTCTTCCAACCCCTTGCTTTCCAGCCCTGAATCCACTGCGTAATTCCTTGTCGAACGTATTCGCTGTCCATATAAATTGCAACCGTGCAAGGACGCTTTAGTGCATTAAGAGACTCTATGACTGCAGTCAACTCCATGCGGTTATTGGTCGTGAGTAACTCGCCCCCGAACAAATCTTTTTCTACGTCCCCAAGCCTCAAATAAACGCCCCATCCTCCTGGACCAGGATTGCCTTTACATGCACCGTCCGTGTAAATTACGACCTTTTGCTCTAACGATGTATTCATATCAGTTATTTAAAAATTATGGGTTTTAAAAAATAAAAATTGGATCTTTTTAACATTTGTTGCTGTTGATGGAGCCAGAATTAATGCTAGGAACTGCACTCGCGCTCAATGCGTGAGGCCGTTTCCAAACAGGGCTTAACATTTTCATGCCCCTGACTCTTTTCACAGCAACCAGAAAATAAACAGAACCCAAAATAGGCCACCATCTATCTCCTGCTTTATCCATCCAGGCGAACCTATTGAGCCAAGTCTCGGTTTTAAGGGCTGGGCGATAGCAACCAAATCGACCTCCCTCCACTTCAAAACTTAATAATTTCAACCAGTCCCTAAGTCTCCAGTAACCAATAAAATCACCCTTTTGGGGTAAGAAACTACTTTGAAGGCCCAATCGACGATAGATATTGACTCTTTTTTGATGTAGTCCCCACAAACTAATTGGGTTCAAGCCACTGATAACGATCCTACCTTCTGGCACAAGTACTCTCTCTACCTCCCTGAGTGTCGCGTGAGGATCTGGACTAACCTCTAAGGAGTGCGGCATTATTATTAGGTCCAAGCATTGATCGGGAAATGGTAATGCCCTGCTGTCCAAGACGACTGCATATTTTTTTACTTCACTTTCCTGCATTACAGACGTCGATTCTCTTGCTTCAAGGGTGCTAGGTATACTGGACCCCCCATCGCTCCCCTCAGATACTTGTGCAAGCCATTTATGAGGCATTCTGTTGGCCCCTAATCCGTCTAAATTGGGCAAACCCAATTGAAGCGCGTGGAAACCAAAAATATCGGATACAGTGCGGTCAAATTGCTCTTTTTCCCAGGCCATCAAATATTCTCCCGCAGGAGACTTTAGCCACTCCTGGAGTTCAATACTTTCTATAATCTGATGATCCATGAAACTTATACCCTTACCCGCATTTAACGATAATTATCTTTGGATGATAAGCCAAGATGGTCGCGCCGTTGTTGTTGACCCAGGAGATCCTGTGCCTGTCCTAGAAGCGCTTGAGCAGTTTAAACTCAAACTTGAGTGCATTTTAATTACCCACCATCACGCTGATCATATTGGTGGGTTGCAAAGTTTAGTACAAAAAACCAACGCTCTCGTTTATTCACCCAGCCATCCAAGCATTCCAAGTCCATTCAGCGAGGTTCATAACGACGACCAAATCAGTGTATTGGACAAAGCGGTTCAAGTAATAGCGGTTCCAGGACACACCCTCACGCATGTAGCCTACTTCATGCCAAAGACATTACTAGGGCCCATCCTATTTTGTGGCGATACTTTGTTCAGCGGTGGTTGTGGGCGTATGTTTGAAGGCGATCCCGATGGGTTTTGGGCTAGCCTAGAAAGGCTCTCCCAGCTCCCCCCGGAGACACTGGTTTGCTCTGCTCATGAGTACACGCTGTCAAATCTTAAATTTGCCGCGCAAGTTGAGCCCCTTAACAATGAACTTTTGAAATACACCGAACGCTGCAAAAGTCTAAGAGACAAAAATGAACCGACCCTTCCGTCCACTATTGGTTTAGAAAAAGCGATTAACCCATTTTTAAGAGTTAAAAATGAGGATGTAATCAAAAGTGCGCAGAAAATTAATCCAAGGGCTCAAACCCCAGGAGAAATATTTGCGGTATTACGCACCTGGAAAAATGATTTTTCTTAAGCTCGCTACTTGCATACCCCCATTTGTGCACCCTTTATTGACACAACCCTTTGCATATTTGGCGAAGGTAAAAACATCATGACCCCATTAAAGACAATCTTCACCTGGATTCAAAGAGTGAGAAAAATACTTATACATATAAATGCTTACTCCCTAAAGAACGTACAAATTAACGACTTGAAAAATATTCAAATCAAGTCGTTCATGGTGTGCGCGGCTAGCGCCTGCATTTTGCAATTGAGTGGGTGTGCTACAGGAGTTGATCTTGACGAACCAGCGACCCAGTCCAAGCAAACCCAGACGACTTCTACTCCCACAAGTAAAGTCGCGAGCTCAGGTACGCATGCATTATCTAAAGCCACTAAAAACAACTACCCTAACTCCCTAACCCTACAGCATGAACGCTCCACAAACGAAGAGCTTTCCCCTATTCGAGTAGAGTCCATCAACGCCGATAAGGTCATGGAGGTTAGGCTGGCCAATGATTTATGGGAGCGTATCAGATCGGGTTTTTCAATGCCAGATCTTGAAACAGATCTTGTTCGTGACAGGGAGCAGTGGTATGCCTCCAAAAGCCAATACCTTCAAGGTATGACGGAGCGCTCAAGCAAATATCTTTATTACATCGTTGAAGAACTGGAGAGCCGAAAAATGCCAACCGAGTTGGCATTACTCCCCTTCATTGAGAGCTCCTTTAATCCTCAGGCCATATCCTCAGCTAAAGCGTCTGGGATGTGGCAATTCATGCCAAAGACGGGTAAGAATTTTGATCTTAAACAAAATGCTTTTAGAGACGATAGGCGAGATGTTTTAGCATCTACCCGGGCTGCTCTGGATTATTTGCAAAAGCTCTACCTCCAATTTGGAGACTGGCACCTTGCACTCGCAGCCTACAACTGGGGTGAGGGAAACGTTAGCAAAGCGATACAACGCAGCAAAAACGCAGGACTCACAGGCACTTACACTGAACTAAACATGCCGATGGAGACGCGCATGTATATCCCCAAACTCCAAGCCGTTAAAAATATCGTGGCCAACCCTGGGCAGTTTGCAACCACTTTACCCGATATCCCCAACCATCCCTATTTCCAAACCGTCCCCCTCCCTCGCGACATGGATGTTCGCGTTGCAGCCCACTTGGCAGATGTGACCATGGAGGACTTTACAGCTTTAAATCCTTCTGCACATCGCCCCGTCTTGCTTGCAGGGGGAACACCTCAAATCTTATTGCCGTGGGATAACGCAGAAATATTCCAAAGAAATTATGAGGCCTTTGGCGGGAAATTAGCGACTTGGACTGCTTGGGTTGCACCCACAACAATGAAAGTCTCTGAGGCTGCAAGGCGCGTCAAAATGAGCGAGGCTGAATTCAGGAGTATCAACAACATCCCACCCAAAATGCTCATTAAAGCAGGGTCTGCTCTTTTAATACCGAGAGGGGACAAGATCAAGAACGATGTGTCCACCGAAATTGCAGACTCGGGACAAGTGAACTTAGCACCGGAGATTACGCTTAAGAAATCCCAACTACGTGTGACCAAGAAAGATACACTTGAATCTTTTGCAAATAAACACCACATCAAGTCTACCCAACTTGCAGAGTGGAACCAACTGGCCATCAATGCACCCCTAAAGCCTGGTCAGGTGCTGATAATCTACACTGCACAGTCAAGTGCAGTTAGGCACAAACATATCAAACTCGCACACCACACTCGCTAATTGCTAACCCGAAGAGAGTCGCTTTTGTAGCTTGTGAGTGCTATTTTTTCAATTGTTTGTAATTCTTTTCCTATTCCCTGTACTAGGCAGGTTGCCAGCGCATCAAACTACGCTCAAGTCGTCCAACAAGTGCGTCTAAGAGTAATGCACAAATTGTTAACACAACAATTCCTGCAAATACAGTATTGACATCAAAGGTGCCCTCTGCTTGGAGGATAAGATATCCCACGCCTCTAGCCGATCCAAGGTACTCGCCTACTACGGCACCAACGAATGCCAGTCCCACCGAGCTGTGGAGGCTGGAGAAAACCCAACTTGTTGCACTGGGTAAATAAACTGTCTTCAGTAATTTTGAGGAATTCGCGCCAAGCATTCTTGCATTGGCAAGAATTACGGGATTAACTTCCTTGATACCTTGGTAGACGTTAAAGAAGACAACAAAGAAAACAAGCGTTACAGCTAAGGCCACCTTACTCCAAATTCCCAGTCCAAACCAAAGACCAAAAATGGGTGCCAAAATTACCCGTGGCATTGAATTGAGTGCTTTGATATAAGGGTCAAGTAAAGCGCTAGCTAAAGGGGAAAGTGCCAGCCACAAACCCGACATCAGTCCTAAGGTCGTACCAATTAGAAAAGCCAAAATAGTCTCTAGTAGCGTCACACCCAAATGAATGTAGATCTCCCCCGTCCCGTGAAGACCCGTGGTTAGCCATTCATTAGGCTCAACACTTAGCGGTATAAACCACTCAACGAGCCTGATAAGCACTGCCTCAGGCTCCCCCAAAAAGAAAGCCCATTGTTGGTCCTTTGATGCCCAACTCCAAAGACTCAAGGTGATAACTGCGAGAAACAGTTGCCAAAACCTTAAGCGCTTTGAGTGACTTAAGACCACAACGTTGCCCATTTGAGCGCTAGATCTATTAGAAGAATCAGAGGAGGAGGCCTTCACATTGGTCATACCGTAGTCTCGTTCACCGTAATATTTTGCTGTTGGTAGCCTCTTAGCACTTCACTTTTGAGAACCTCCCAAATTTGGGCATGAACTCTTGTGTAATCCAAATCGTGCCTTATTTCCGCTACATTTCTTGGGCGTGCAAGATCGATCTCAAATTCACCTATAGGGTGAGTTGCGGGACCCGCAGAGAGTACGATCACTCGGTCACTCAGTGCGATTGCCTCATCTAAATCGTGGGTAATAAAGAGAACGGCTTTTCTCTGGGTAGACCAGATATCTAAAACCTCGTTCTCCATCAGTTGCCTAGTTTGGATATCCAACGCAGAAAAGGGTTCATCCATTAAAATAATATCTGGATTTAGAACCAAGGTCTGAGCCAAGGCGACGCGTTTACGCATACCGCCAGAGAGTTGATGCACATAACTATTGGCAAACTTACTCAGTCCGACTTTAGATAACCAATCCATTGCTTGACTAAGAGCTTCAGATTTAGGTACATCCTTGTACTCTAAACCAAGTAAAACATTCTCCAACGCCGTTCGCCAAGGCAACAATGCCTCAGACTGGAACATATATCCGGCTCTGGAATTGAGCCCAATAAGTGAACGTCCAAAAACCCTAACCTCGCCCTTAGAGGGTCTTAATAACCCAGCAGCAACATTTAATAGGGTCGATTTACCGCATCCTGTTGGGCCAACAACACTGACAAATTCGCCAGCGCGGATTTGTAGCGTTGCATCCTTAACTGCTGTGTAAAGTGCTCCATCCCCAGAATTAGATAAAAACTCACAGGTTATATTGTTTAGCTCTAGTGCGAAATTCATTAGACTTTAAATCGTTCCTTTGCACGAATTGCGAAATTATTAGTGAACGTTTTTGAAAGATTAATTTTATCAGCATGTATGTCTGCTTCAAAACTGGCGATTGCTTTTAATGCAGTTTGAGAAGCTTCATTAGACATTATTCCGTCCAAGGAGATGGCCTCTCTGACTTTGCCAAAGGAAGCAAGATAAAGCGCACGGTCTCCCAAAAGGTAGTTCTCAGGAACCGTTTTTATAATATCTGAGGGACCAGCCGTTTGCAACCATTTAAGCGCTTGAACAATAGCGTTTGCCATTGCTTGGCAGGTGTTAGGATTTTTTTGGATGAATTCTTGAGATGCATACAAACAAGCTGCAGGCATTGGCCCACCAAAAACTTGCTGTGTACCTTTCAGCGTTCTCGTATCGTAAATTATTTTCACATCCCCTTTTTGTTCTAACATCGTCATCACGGGATCTATGTTACTGATAGCATCGATTTGCCCACTTCGAATGGCAGCAAGCGCACCTGCTGCGGTGCCAACGCCAATAAAACTAACATCACTCGCTTTCAACCCTGCTTTTGACAAAACCAAATTGGCCGCGATATTCGTAGAAGAGCCTGGGGCACTGACACCGATCCTCTTACCCTTTAAATCCTCTAGGCCCCGGTAGTTTGGCATATTTTTAAGGGATATACCAATTGCAATTTGCGGCGCCCGCCCCTGCAATACAAAGGATTGATAGAACTGATTTTTAGCTTGAAGGTAAATCGTATGCTCGTAAGCGCCTGAGCAGACATCAGCAGAACCTCCGACAACTGCTTGGAGTGCTTTGGCTCCTCCAGCAAAGTCACTAATCTCAACATCTAGTCCCTCACTCTTGAAATACCCAAGTTGCTCAGCAAGAGTGAGGGGCAAATAATAAAAAGTTGCCTTTCCCCCAACAGCGATTGCCACTTTTGTTTTCTCAAGCTTAGTTTGTGCATAGCCAGCAGGCGCATAACCGGTTAAAGCAGATAGTCCCATTAAAGATAAAGCGACTGATTTTGAGAAATCTCTCTTATTTATAAGATTATTCATTCAATTTTCCAAAATTATTTAATTAACGCAATTGGGTTTCCAATAGTCATCTAAGCGCAATGCTGATGCGTTAAATCTTAACGAGAAATTATAAATTTGAAATTAGTAGCTTCCCGGTAAGAGCGCAAGTTCAGGTTCAAATTAAACAATATTTGCCTAAACACAAATTTTCGACAAGCAGATTAAGCGCTTCTTCTGTCGACCATCGCATGTGCAATGGTACCGATATCCACATATTCGAGCTCACTACCTACGGGCACGCCTCTGGCTAAACGAGTGACCGCAAGTCCTCGCTTTTTCAAGGCCTCGGTTAAAACAAATGCGGTTGCCTCTCCTTCGGCATTGAAGTTAGTGGCCAAAATTACTTCTTTAACAACGCCGTCACAAGCTCTATCAATGAGTGATTGAACCCCCATCTCTTTGGGTCCAATCCCATCCAGAGGACTTAGAGTACCCATGAGCACGAAATAGTAGCCTTTGTAGGCCGCAGTTTTTTCTACTGCAGATTGATCGGCAGGAGTTTCTACAACGCATAAGCGAGTCGGATCTCGACTCGTATCGTTACACGTTATGCACACAGTCTCCTCAGAGAGTGAGTGGCAGCGCACGCAGTGCTGGACCGAATCGTAAGCCTTGATCAAGGCATGGGAAAGCAATTGAGCGCCCTCCCTATCTCGCTCCATCAAGTGATAAGCCATTCTTGAGGCGGATCGCTCCCCGACTCCAGGAAGTCTTTTAAAGGCCTCTATCAAGGCCTCCATCGAGCTAGGTGCTCCCACGATTTAGAAAGGCAACTTCATGCCAGCAGGGAGCCCAGCAGATAATTTACCCATTTTGGCTTCGCTAGTTTCCTCGGCCTTTCGGGCTGCATCGTTAAATGCTGCAGTCAGCAAGTCCTCAAGCATCTCTTGATCGTCCATTACAGAGGGATCAATATGCACGCGCTTCACCAGATGCTTGCAACTCATCTCAACCCTTACCTTCCCACTCGCGGCTTCGCCTGTCACATCAATTTGAGCAAGTTCGTCCTGCGCTTTACGCAGGTTTTCTTGCATCATCTGTGCTTGCTTCATGAGTCCTGATAACTGACCTTTATTAAACATTTTTTATTTCCTATTACATTTTCAATACGCTGTTTTTCAACTCGACTGGATTTGTTTATGTCTTTCTTCGATGGGCTTAATGCTTCCCATAATAATTTTCGCGTCAAATTCTTGAACCATCTTAACCACAAGTGGGTCATTTTGAATGCGCTCAAGCAACTCCTTCTCACGCGCTAAGTTTTTGGCAATATTTCTACGTGCAGGGCTATCCTTCACAACTCCAATTTCAAACTGTAGCCCCACATCATAGCCTACAGACTTCAAAGCAACTTGAAGCTGATCCCTGTGATTTTTAACATTCAAATTCTCACTCTCAACACGCAGTATCCACTGATCGCTCTCTCTACCAAGCAACTGAGACTGCAGCGCTAACTCGCGGTTCAAACCGTGCAGGAGTTGGGACTCTACTAATTGGTAAACCACCTCACTCCAAAAGTCTCCCTCCGGGGTCATCACCAACTCCTTGATGACTCCAGGTTTTTGAATTTCAAGTGCTTGACTCGTTTGGGCTTGTTGGTGCACAGCGACTGGAATCATCTCGGATGATTCGCCAGGGTCTTCCCTATTTTGATTGATGCCGCTAACGCTCATATCGCGAACAGGCAAAGAAAGTGAGGGCGAAGAATCTAATATCGCTTGGTTCAATTGGCCTGGCGCAGATGGATTCGCCGCATTCCCTGCTACACGAGGGGGAGCTGAACTCACAGTGGGTCCACTAGTGCTCGCTACTTCTAAATGCTTTGAGTTATCGCTGCGTGGTTGGTGATTGACAGCGGGGCGAAGATTGGCCTCAGTTTTTAGAGTTTTTTTTTGAGCCTCAAGCCCTGGATCAACACTTGAGCTCTCACTGGTGCTGGGTTTAAACGCTAGTAACCGTAGCAAGATCATCGTGAGACCCGTGTACTCGTCGGGTGCGAGGCCCAACTCAGCTCTGCCCTGGAGACACATACTGTAAAGCAACTGCGTCTCATCCGCGGGGAGCTCATTTGCCAAAGCGACAATACTATCCGCATCAGGATCTAATGATTGGCCCTCTTTTTGTTGGGCTTGAATAAAATTGGGAACATTTTGTACCACAGCCATACGCTGCAATACACGAGCCATTTCCTCTAGAGTTGACGCAGCGTTAATACCCATCTTACGAATATTCTCACAAATCTCAAACACAGCAGTGCCGTTTGAATGAGATAGAGCTTTAATCAAATCAAAAATATATCCAAAATCAACGCTTCCGAGCATCAAACGAACGTTATCTTCTTTTAACTCTCCACCACCGAACGCTATAGCTTGATCAGTCAGTGAAAGGGCGTCCCTCATTGAGCCCCTAGCGGACTGAGCAATAAGGTGCAACGCCTTTACTTCGGCGTTGACTTTCTCAACTCCAAGCACCCCTTGCAGGTGCTCCAGTATGGTCTCAGGCGCCATCGGCTTTAGATTGAACTGCAAACACCTGGAGAGTACAGTTACGGGAACTTTTTGCGGATCTGTTGTGGCGAGAACAAATTTTAAGTACTCAGGCGGCTCCTCCAGCGTCTTGAGCATGGAGTTGAACGCATGATTGGTGAGCATGTGCACCTCATCAATCATAAAAACCTTGAAGCGCCCCTGTACTGGCTTATAAACGGCCTGCTCTAAGAGTTGCTGCACTTCATCTACCCCTCGGTTAGAGGCTGCATCCAGTTCGGTGTAATCTACAAAGCGACCGGCATCAATTTGTGTACACGCATCACAAACACCGCACGGCTCGTTGGTAATGCCTTTCTCGCAGTTCAAAGACTTGGCCAAAATCCTAGAAACAGTCGTCTTACCAACTCCGCGAGTTCCCGTAAATAAATACGCGTGATGCAGGCGTTGCGTAGTTAAAGCGTTAGATAGTGCTGTAACGACATGTGACTGCCCGACCAATTCTGAAAAAGTTTTGGGTCTGTATTTACGGGCTAAAACGATATAGGACATAAGCCACTATTCTAATCGGCAGAACACCTCCCGAAACCACACGCCTTATTAACTAATAAATTAACTTAGACTTCGTACGATTAAGGAAGAATGCGTACAATCGGACCTGACGGGCCTTCCCGCATGGTCTAGCGGCCAACCGGGTCAGGTGGGGAACCAAGCAGCCCTAACTGTGAAGCCAGTGCCGGGGTCAAGGCTCGTCAACTTAGCGCCCATGCGTGTTAATCGCAGCGCACTAGACTTCCAACTTCACTGCGTTTATATTAATCTCTAATTAGTCGCTATTTGAGGCGAACTCAAACCGTTTAAAGAGTTGCGCCTGCAGTCGTATCTCTACGCACTTAAAAGCTTATATCCTCTTCAATACGAAACGTTTAGTTTTTCACACCCGGACAGGTCTGAGCAAGCTCATTAAGTCCTTGCTTATCTATAGAGAACTTAACGCGCCGTGATGTACCTTGGCCCTCTAAGGTGATTTTATAAATAGAGTCAAAGTCATTATCTGCCCAGTGCGGGATGGTTTGCGCGATACCTTTATTAAAGGGTGCGACCAAGAGCTTAGCAAGCTCGTCGATTTGATGGTGCTCCCAAGCGATAAAAAAAGTAGCCTCCTCCATATCGGGCTCCAGTAAATAACTTGCAAGTGGTTCGTAATTACTTAAAGAGTACTGAAGATTGACGGGCATCTCTAAACGAATAGCAGTTGGCTCTATCGTTGCAAGCGGGCGTATATAGGCGTAGAGCACGCCCCTATCAGGCTTGAGCTCGCTTGGGTTAGGCGCAAACAATTCTTGCGGCTTACCGTATTTCGGGATTAATACATCAGGCAAAGCTAATGCTCTTTGCAAGCCCTGACACGTTAATTGCCCCTTACCAGCCTCAGGCTTCTCGCCGTGACGAAATAAAAGAATCGTCTCAGTAGAGTGCGCCTGAAGGCAACAAAAAAAGGAAATAAGTAGTAATATTTTATTCATAGCATTTGAAAATTTTGGGGCTATTTTTGAGACTATTTTAGAGGATGTCTTCTCGACTGCTCGCTCTATTTCCCATTGGCAAACGTATGAGATCCATTCAGCCACAGTCGCTGGAGTCGGCTAGACAAGAAAAGAGCTCTAGGCTATACTTAAATACTGTAAATTTAACCAGTTATATGAAGAATTCCAAAGCTCCTACTCCAGACTCAGCCCCCGTAGGCGTTACTTCAAGCGCACTTACTCTTGACTTATGCGCATGGCCCGTCATAGCGGGCTTCCCCTCGCCCGCGGCAGATCACACACAAAAGCGGATTGACCTTAACGAACACCTCATCCACAACAAGGAGGCGACCTTTCTCTTTCGAGTCAAAGGGGATTCGATGAGCGGGATCGGCATCTACCAAGGGGACATGCTCATTGTGGACCGCTCATTAGATGCCAAACACAATGACATCGTTATTGCTGTACTTAATAACGAGTTCACCGTAAAGCGTTTATACAAACGAGGAGGCGTTGTCAAACTCATACCGGAAAATGCCCTTTATCCACCCATCGTCATTAAACAAGGGGAAGAGTTGACTATATGGGGAATAGTCACCTACAACCTGCATAAGCTTCACTAGAACTTTAAACAAGTTGTATGCAAAACCCGAAACAAAAATCAAGGCAACTCGCACTGGTTGATTGCAATAATTTTTACGTCAGCTGCGAAAGAGTCTTTAGGCCTGACTTGATCAATACACCGATTGTTGCACTCAGCAACAACGATGGGTGCGTTATATCAAGATCTAATGAGGCTAAAGCGCTAGGGGTCAAAATGGGACAACCTTGGTTTGAAGTCAAAGCGCTTGCTGAGGAGCACGGTATTTTGGCACTCAGCTCTAACTATGCTCTCTATGCGGATATGTCAAACCGAGTGATGAGTATTTTGCACGAGTTCACCCCCCATCAAGAGGTGTACTCCATCGATGAATCTTTTTTAGAACTAACGGGCATTCAAAACTTAAAAAGCATTAGCTACCAAATCAAACAAAAAGTCATGAAGTGCACAGGCATTCCAGTCTGTGTGGGTATTGGACCGACTAAAACGCTAGCGAAATTAGCCAACCATATCGCCAAAAAACATCCGCGCTCAAAGGGCGTATTTAATTTTAATGATCTAAATGAATCACAAAAGGACTCGCTATTAGGCAAGATCAGTGTAGGCGAGGTCTGGGGAATTGGCAGACGCTTGAGCCAACGACTTGCCTCTTATAACGTAGTAACGGTTCAAGATTTAAAACTTGCGCACACCGCAACACTGCGAGCGCAGTTTGGGGTAGTGATCGAGAAAACCCAAAGAGAACTTTGCGAGCACTCATGCATAGAGTTGACTGAGGTAGAACCCGCGAAAAAACAAATCGTATCAAGTCGCTCATTTGGTCAAATGGTCACGGATCTGAACGCCTTGAAAGATGCAGTATCACTTTTTACAGCCAACGCATGCCAAAAACTGAGAGCTCAAAACTCACACGCCTCTATGATTCAAGTCTTTTTATGCACGAACCGCTTCAGGCCTGAGCTCCCCCAGTACAACCCTTGCATCAGCGTACCACTGCCACAACCAAGTAACGATACCGTACATATCAACAGGTGGGCAGATTACTTAGTAGGGAAGATGTTTAAAGAGGGCTATCAATACAAAAAGGCTGGCATTATGCTAAGTGAAATATCTGCCTCGACGCATAGACAAATGGATATGTGGGAGCCGCAGGAACAAGCCGATACAAATCTCATGCGCACCCTAGACGCAATCAACACTCGGTACGGGAGAGGCACGGTTACTGTGTCTACGCAAGGCGCTTACAAGAGTTGGCAAATGAAACAGGAACGAAAATCCCCCAACTACACGACCGACTGGAGCTCTGCGCCTGAAGCCTAAGCCCCAGTAGTTATTGACAAGACACTTTTAAAAAAACAAGGGAAAACCCGTTAATCAAATAATTCTAATTTAATAACTTTACCCCTAAAATTGAAGGAGCCTAAATCTCACTAACCACTGCCTTAATGGCCATTGGAGCGCAAAATTAGCACCACTGAACAAAAGGAATTGCGAGCCTCTAACAAACAAGAATTGGAGGCTATTTGTGCTTGGATTAATACGCATATTAATGAGCATATTGGTTGGGACGAGCTCTCGCGTCAAAGCAAACGTAGCCATAAAGATTTGATAGAACTGTTTCGACAAATCAATACGACGCCAATGGCTTATATTCGCTACATCAAAGAAACTGTAAAACTAAATGAGAGCATAAAAGCTAAGACATCTAGGATCATTGACGATATTCAACGCACTGGAGCTGACCCGCCGTTAAAACGCAGCAATTTGATAACGCATAACCGAATAACTGAACGCGATAAATCAACACTGAAAGAGCGCACCGATCGGTCAGCGCTAACACTTAATAATAACTCCTTGCGCCAAGGTACTCAGGAAATACATAGCGATACGACTCAAATTTATCTAAAGCGCAAACAACAGATTACCCTGCAAATTCAATCCATTGATGCAAAAGTCAAGGTAACTCTTGATAATGACATGGATATGTATGAAAGCAATACTCACATCGTGACGTTGCAAAGGGGCATAGAGGTCCGAACTGTCGGACTCAACAATGACGAGTTTTATAACACCGGCGATCAATTCAACATAAGTGCATTACTTCGCATCATGACAGCGATCAATGAGATGCGATCAACAAAAGGACCTTAGCGTTCATGCTCGTGCTCACGCATCTAATGTTAATCATTAGGCGAAAAAAAACCTGCAACAAAAACTGCAGGTTTTTTAAATTATGAGCCCCTACTCTGTCTCTTAAAGAGACGAGTTTTTTTATTTTCTAGCAGGCTTTTGAATCATGGAGCCAGCAAACTTCCCACCGCGCTCGATCTCCATATCTGAGTACTCCAAAGTACCAGAGACCATGCCGGAGGCACGAATGTGTAGATACTCCTCACAGTGTATTTCTTTATTTATCTCACCCAGAACATCCATCTCACGAGCGGTCACTGTTCCAGTAATTTTGCCTTGCAAACCGACCAACAAATTATCGGCTTTTAATTCCCCGTTCACCGTTCCGTGAATTTCAGCCTTTCCCGGCACAGAAAAAGTACCCTGAATAACCACGCCCTCACCAATATAGATATCTTGACCCTGTGATCTGGGTTTAGCGGAAGCATTCGCACTAGGATTAAACGCCGCATTAGGGTTTGAATTTGCGTTAGAGGCTAAGTTTGCGTTTGGATTGGGTTTAAAAGTATTGCCGACCATGTTGATGTTTCTCATTTAAAAAAAATCTTGTA
The DNA here is from genome assembly GCA_903896615.1 of uncultured Burkholderiales bacterium. Lineage (GTDB taxonomy): Bacteria > Pseudomonadota > Gammaproteobacteria > Burkholderiales > Burkholderiaceae_C > Limnohabitans. Next base: position 7,941 of record CAITYM010000021.1, on the reverse strand, counting down.
TCAATTCTAATAGAAAGTCTTGCATTATCGGCAATACCTTGACTAAAAGTCCTAAAAACGTGCCCCCAACTAAATCGCCAAGCAAAAATAGTATATGTCCCCCCCTTTTTTACCTCTCGTAGCTGTTGATATGAGGTCTTCGAACCAAAAGTACACAAGCCTAAAGCTCTTGCTAAGAGTAAAAATTACTAAGAAACTTCGGTTTTTAACCCTTTTCAAGAACCTAAATCCACTAAAACTGATCAACCAGGGTCGTCACAGGCCATTTTGCAACAATGGTATTTAGCCAGCATTTTCCAAATGAAAGTGACTCTGCGCCTGTAAATTGTGCTTAAATTAAGTCAATCCTAATTGAGGCACTCATGAATACAAATACACAGTCCAGACAATCTAAATTTTCCACGGTCATTAAAGTCACCAGTGGCAACTTTATAGAGATGTATGATTTCTTTTTATTTGGCTTTTATGCGAATTACATCTCAAAAGCATTTTTTCCCTCTGACAGTGAATATGCATCTTTGATGCTTACATTTGCCACTTTTGGCGCCGGTTTTTTAATGCGCCCACTAGGTGCAATTTTCCTTGGCGGCTACATAGACAGGATTGGTCGTCGAAAAGGACTCGTCCTCACGCTTGGAATCATGGCCACAGGCACGGCAATGGTTGCCTTCATCCCAAGTTACGCAACGATTGGGCTATTGGCTCCACTTTTGGTTTTACTGGGCAGGCTTTTGCAAGGTTTCTCAGCCGGCGTGGAGCTTGGCGGAGTTTCGGTTTATTTGTCAGAAATGGCAACGCCTGGACACAAAGGGTTTTATGTCAGCTGGCAATCTGCAAGTCAACAAGCAGCGATCATCTTTTCTGCGGGATTAGGATACTTTTTAAATGAGTACTACTCCAAAGAAATCATCGCCGATTGGGCATGGAGAATTCCGTTTTTCATCGGCTGTATGATTATTCCAATCGTCTTTCAAATTAGAAGATCGCTGCAAGAAACAGAGGAGTTTTTAGCAAAGAAACACCATCCAACATTTAATGAAATTATTAAGTCCCTGAAAATCAACTGGCCTCTCATAGTCTGTGGAATGATGCTGATTGTGATGACAACCGTGTCTTTTTACCTCATCACTGTTTACACCCCTACATTTGGCAAAAGTGTTCTGAAGCTCTCGATCGTTGAGAGTTTATTGGTGACACTTTTTGTGGGTATCTCTAACTTCATATGGCTGCCCGTTATGGGAGCACTTTCTGATCGAATTGGCAGATGGCCTATCATGGCCTTGTTCTCAGGATTGGCTTTATTGACCACCTACCCAGCTTTGTCTTGGTTGGTATCTGCCCCAAGCTTTGAGCATATGGTGATGGTGGAGCTGTGGCTGTCACTTTTGTATGGTTGCTACAACGGAGCCACCATAGTAGCATTGACAGAGATAATACCCCTCAATATTCGGACGACTGGATTTTCATTGGCATACAGCTTAGCAACTGCGCTATTCGGCGGTTTCACCCCGCTCGTCTCAACATGGCTGATCGAGACAACCGGGGATAAGGCATCCCCAGGATATTGGATGTCTATGGCAGGAGGTCTTGGCTTAATTGCAACTGGGCTGATTTACAAGGGCATTGTAAAAGCCCGTGATTAACCTGAGACGCCCTATTTAAGTGCGTTGGTTGATAACTAAGGTATATTTTTAAATAATAATTTCATTTTGGTAATGTTATTTGAAATTATTCCGATTAAGATTTATGTTGACAGTCTTTTTTTTAATTTAAATAAAATGGGGCAGTACCTTAATACCTAGTGCTAGGATTTCACACATGAATGACGAATTCAGAAAGCGCAACAGAATTGAATCAATCAATTCTCTTAAGGAATCGATAGTTAATTTGAAAAGCTCACACGCGACCCTAGAAGTTACGAGTCAAATATTCAAAGAATCCATCGCCAAGGAGAAAGAGATCTTTAGTCGTGTTTTATCAATGGATACAGCGTCAACACCAGAGTCCGCAGTAGTGGCGCCAACTTCCGTATTAAGCACTGATGCCTCCTTTACTCAATCGGTGACTCCCGTTTTAAGTAATAAATCCGCGCCAGCTATCAACCCGGTTGAAGTAGACGTTGAAGATGACTCGGCAAGTATTGAGGGGATCATGTCAACTGAGAAAGTTGCACCTTTGACCTCGAAGCAATAAATCAAAGTGATTTCTAATTCAAAGCTTTCATTGAGCGGGGATCACGCCAAGAGCGGAAAAAGCCTAAATAAACTCAGATTAACTTACCCATCAAGAGTCAACCCAAGTGGGATATTTTTTCATAACATCAATAAACAGCTGCGAGCTTTCAAAATCATTTAACCAATTGATCAGATGCTTAAATGATTGACCTACAAACCATTGAAAATCAACCTTTGCAAATTGGCGAATAAAGGGGGCAATTGCTGCGTCTAGCATTCCAAATTTCTCCCCGCTTAGATACGAAGTTTGACAAAGTATGCCCTCAAGTTTCATGAGCTCCGCCGCAGCAGCGTCTCTTTGAATTAAACTGTCTTCTTGGGTGAGCGCAAACCGAGTTGGATATTTATAGCGATCTAACTGCCCTTTAAAGGGTCCATCATTGAGTTGAATGAGCTCGAGTGCTCTAGCTCTTGTCGTTTCGTCTTTAGGTAACCAGCCTTTAGGATCACCCTGCGCTAAGGCCCAGTGCATGATCTCCAAACTCTCCTCAATGACCCGACCTCCCTCCCCTCGTAACCAAAGGACGGGCACAGTTGCTTTAGGTGATAAAGATAACAATTGGATAGGTTTGTTCTTTAAATCAACCTCTCTATGCTCGTAACTTATTTGACTAGCGTGCAAAGCCAGTCTTGCCCTCATAGCGTATGGACACCTACGAAAGGTGAACAAAACCGCCGCAGAAGCTGCTTCAGACATTTTGCAGCTTAGAAGTAAATAAGAACAAACTCAGCCTCATTGGGTATCTGAGTTTTCGTGCCCCACCCAGGTCCTGAATTTCTAATTCAATGCTTTTTAGATGCATTATGTATAGCCGTCCACACTTTGAGCGGAGTAAAAGGCATATCCATCTGATCAATTGCGTAGGGGCTTAGTGCATCCATAACCGCGTTGGCCAAGGCCGGTAATGACCCTGTGCATCCTGACTCACCCACACCCTTAGAGCCCAATAGGTTTAGAGTTGTACCCAACTCTACGGTTTCATTGGTTAGGTGCATGAGTGAGTCTGCACGGGGCATCGCGTAATCCATAAAGGAGCCTGTGATCAATTGAGCTTGCTCGTCGTAGACCACTTCCTCTAAAAATGCCTGCCCTAGACCCTGAACCACGCCCCCGTGCACCTGGCCTCTAACCAAGTGGGGAGAGATGATACGCCCCAACTCATCTACGGCCAAATACCGAACAACGGTGGTCACACCCGTATCGGGATTAATTTCAACCTCTGCTACGTGACAACCGTTGGGAAACGTAGCCCCAGAGCTTGCCTCGCCTACTGCGCTTAAAGCGACCAACTCTGTTGCGTTCAAAGTCTTAAGTAAATCTAATGTCGACAAACTAGTTTTTGAGTTTGAAGCACCCAAAGCATGTGGCGTTTGCCATAAACCATTTGTAAATTCAATCAAAGAGGTATCACAATTCAATTTTTTAGCAACCTGCTCCTTAATTAGCTCTCTTAACTTTGCACATAAATCTTTAATCGCACTTCCAGCGCCGTACAAACTCCGTGAGCCACCCGTTCCGTTGCCTATTAATTTCTTGCCTGGAATACTTGCTAAATAATCCACTGCATTCGTAGGTAAGCCGAGTTCATTTTGAACAATCTGGGCAAAGGAAGTGGCATGCCCTTGCCCAGAAGCGCCAGTAACACCGTAAATGGTTAGTACACCATCAGCGTTAAACCTACCTTCAACCTGATCTTTTTGCGCTGTACCAGCGCCTGAGGCCTCAAGGTAAGTAGATAGGCCTATGCCTCTGAGCATTCCCCTAGATTTAGACTCTTTTTGTCGACTTGCAAAACTCTCGTAATCACTGATTTTTAAAGCGTGAGAAAGTACTTTTTCAAAATCGCAAAAATCGTAATTCGTGCCATTAGCTGTTTTAAATGGGAATTCCTCTGGTTTGATGAAATTTTTACGTCTCAGCTCAACTGGATCAAAATGATGCTCACGGGCAGCAAAATCGACAAGACGCTCTATAGCGTAAGCAATATCTGGCCTACCAGCGCCTCTGTAAGAGGAGGTGGGCACAGTGTTGGTGAACACCAAATCACTTCTCATATAAAGCGCGGGAACCTTATAAACTCCCCCCATCGTGATAGACAAATTACGGGTGCCAATGAAGGTGCTCATGTACGCGTTATAGGCCCCTAAATCTACTTGATCATGAAACTCAATTGCAAGTATTTTCCCCTCCTCATCTAAAGCAATGGAGCCATCAAGTGTGAGCGCCCTACCTTGCCAATCGCTTAAGAATACTTCCGACCTTGTTCCTACCCACTTAATCGCACGCGCAAGTACCTTTGATGCGATCAATACACCAACATGCTCACTGTATGCGCCCGTTCTAAGGCCGAAAGATCCACCTACATTTTTGATATCTACATCTAATTGATCCGCGCTGATGCCAGTGGTCAAGCTTAGGTAATTTTGCATCCCTAAAATGCCTTGGGTCGGAGTATGTATACGGTAGCGATCAAGTGTCGCATCGTATTTGGCAACCACTGCCCTTGGCTCCATTGGATGGCCCACCAGTCGTTGGCTTTTAACCTTGAGTTGACTTACGTGCTTAGCTTTTGCAAAGGCTTCAGCCACAGCAGTTGCATCCCCAGATTCAAAATCTCCAGACAAATTTCCAGGAACGGAGGGATGAATCTGAACAGCTCCAGGTGCTAACGCGGCTGACATATCAGCAACTGCTGGCAGTGTTTCAAATTCGATGTCTGCCAATTCAGCTGCATCCTGCGCCAAAAGTGCAGTATCAGCAATGACGAAAGCTATGGGTTGCCCCACAAAATGCACCCAATCTTTGGCGAGTATCGGCATTTTCACAATTTTTTGTGGCTCTTTTGCCCGGCCCATTACGGCTAATGCATTGGGTAAGTCTTTCCCGCCGTACTGATCAATTTCCTTGGCCGTCATCACCCACCTAACGCCGGGAGCCTTTGAAACCTCAGACAGATCAAGCTTTGTTATCTTTGCGTTTGGATGTACTGATCGTATGACATGCATATGAAGCATATCGGGGTAGGAATAATCAGCTGTGTACTTACCAGCGCCTGTGATTAACTCTAGATCTTCTTGCCTAGAGAAATTTACATCACCGTGTATTGAATCGTTCATACCTTGGATACTCCGTTGATAGCATCTGCTGCGACTCGAACAGCTTCTACGATATTTAAGTACCCAGTGCAGCGACAAATATTCCCTGACAGTCCCTCTGCGATCTCTGCATCTGTTGGATGACTGTTCTTAGCAAGCAAATCAACACTAGACATAATCATGCCAGAGGTACAAAAACCGCATTGCAGGGCATGACACTCCGTAAAAGCTTTCTGCACTGGATGTAGGCCATTTTGAGCCAGTCCCTCAATTGTTAAGACCTCCATGTCCTGAGCTTGAACAGCCAAAAGCGTACACGATTTAATGGCATTGTTATTTAGTAAAACTGTGCAGCAGCCGCATTGGCTGGTATCGCAACCCATGTGTGTGCCAGTTAAACCGCAAAGGTCCCTTAAAAAATCAACTAATAGCATTCTCGGCTCCACATCATGTGTATGAGCTTTCCCGTTGACCTTGATTGTGATTTTCATAAAATTTGCAACTCTTAGACTATGTAGCTTTAAAAAACTTTTACGCCCGTAATTCTATATTGCCTTAACATTCAGCGCTGTAATTTGTGAAATTCTCCACCAACCTTGGAATTGTTCAAACTGCGGTGCATTTCATACTATCATTGGTTTTTACAAGTACTTCGCCCACACTCAGGTGACTCCTAGGATTGCAAATCATGACGCGCTTACCCACAATTGAATTAGAAAGTTCACCCAACCCTTGCGCTGCTGTTATTTGGCTGCATGGATTAGGTGCTGATGGAAATGATTTTGTACCGATCGTGTCCGAGCTCGATCTAGCGGGCTGCATGCCCATACGCTTTATTTTCCCAAGTGCGCCGAGTATGCCAATTACTTGGAACTCAGGCTATGTGATGCCCGCTTGGTACGATATCTCGGGTAGTGATTTGGTCAGCAAACAAGACGCTCAAGGAATTGCCAATTCAGCCCAAGCCATAGGGGAGTTGATTGAGGAGCAGCACAAAAAGGGAATTGAATATCAAAACATCGTTTTGGCAGGCTTCTCCCAGGGGTGCGCTATGGCTTTACATACCGGTCTGAGTTTTCCGCATAAATTAGCGGGCATCATGGCTTTATCAGGATATTTACCCTTATCAGATACATTCGCGTCAATCGCTCACAAAGTTAACCAAACAACCCCCATTTTCATGGCCCACGGCACGCAAGACCCTGTGGTCGTTATCAAAAGAGGAGAAGACTCCCGTGACCTCTTAAAAGCATGCGGCTACACAGTTGATTGGCGCACATACCCAATGCAACATTCAGTTCACCCAGATGAGATATCTGATATTTCTGAATTTCTAAAAAAAGTGCTTGCTCTAAACGTTGCTTAACTTGCTTGAGCTTTGAACTTCTCAAATCCCAAGCGACGAAGCTCACAAGCCGGGCATTGATTGCAGCCGTATCCCCAAGGGTGCAGTGCCTTTCGCTCTCCCATATAGCAGGTGTGGGTTTCATTCACAACAATTGACAATAGTTTATCCCCTCCCAAGTGCTTTGCGAGCTCCCACGTTTGGCACTTATCAAGCCACATCAGTGGGGTATCTATAACAACGGAGGTATCCATACCAAGGCTAAGTGAGACTTGTAAGGACTTTAGGGTGTTGTCACGACAATCCGGATAGCCAGAATAATCCGTCTCACACATTCCGCCCACCAAGTGTTTAAGAGAGCGCCGATAGGCAATAGTTGCTGCAAAGGTAAAGAAAAGGAGGTTTCTACCTGGCACAAAAGTGTTGGGCAAGCCAGATTTTGCAAATGCAATCTCTTTATCCTGGGTCAATGAAGTGTCGCTAATTTTGCCCAAAATGTCTAAGTCCAATACGTGATCTTCCCCCAATTTTCCCCTCCACTGGGGAAATGACTTTTTCATTGACTCAAGAACAAGCCCTCGGCAACTCATCTCAATTTGGTGCCTTTGCCCGTAATTAAAACCAATAGTTTCAACCTTATCAAAGTGCGTTAAAGCCCAGGCCAAGCATGTTGTTGAGTCTTGGCCCCCAGAGAAGAGGACGAGCGCGGAGCGATTAATTTCAGAAGTGAACATAACAAAAAATCAATTAACGGACTTTTAAATAATCCAAGATGAAAGTATAAGAGAGTTTAGAGTAACTCAACAATTCCGGCTTCACACCTTACTTTTGTATGAGGAGCAATGTCCCGCGTATATGGAGCCAAGGGCTACTGGTTAGAGACTGTAAAGAAAAATTTTGTTAGAAATTAAATTCTTGGTTGACTTCAACTGATGGGTTGAACATCAAGGGAGTGTGCTTTTGCTTTTGCTTTTGCTTTTGCTTTTGCTTTTGCTTGCTGCAAAATCAAAATTAACAGGTGAAGCTGCAAAAAACAGGACCGCTTAACGAACTGTAAATTAAGGTGAATTCTGGAGGTGTTGCAAACTGGAAATTAACACAGTACAAGCCCGAACTCGGGTCTAACGATAGAAATTATCAGTTCAAATTAACACCACAATCTGTCTACATCCTCTATAACCAGGTTTTGCAGCAAGTAGGGATTACCCAAAGTCCTCACCTTTATAGTGCGCGTTGTCAAAAAAGTTGAGATTCGTACGCGAAGGT
>CAITYM010000020.1 GCA_903896615.1 uncultured Burkholderiales bacterium | reverse complement strand
CACGTGGTCTAATTTTTGGTCAAACACGCGCCTGATCCGCTCACGCTCCATCTCATCGTCAAGTCGAGTATCAAAGGGGTCAACGTTAATGGGAAGCCTTCGCTCACGCCACAAATAGTAGAAAGTATCTTCAAAACCTGGTTTCACATATTCAGAAGTAATTCCCAGATTATGAGATAGCCGTTTAATAAACCGCTCAGCATCCTCAGAAGTTCTGTGCTGCGGGATGCGCTCATCTGCGAGCAAGTGCGGATGCTCCCATATGGTTTTGCCATCGGTACGCCAGTAAATGCTTAAGGCCCACCTGGGCAACTGCTCACCGGGATACCATTTACCCTGTCCAAGATGTAAAAAACCACCCTCTCCGTATTCAGCCCTTAATTTGTGTAAAAGCTCTGTCGCGAATTGTCTCTTTGTTGGTCCAAGCGCGTCGGTGTTCCACTCCGCTGCGTCACGGTCGTTCACGCATACAAAAGTGGGCTCCCCACCCATAGTCAAGCGCACATCACCTTGAACGAGTTGCGCGTCCACAGCTTCTCCCAACCGATAAATTTTGTCCCACTGCTCCTCAGAGTACGGCTTAGTAACGCGTGGGGATTCATAGATCCGGGTTACGCTCATCTCGTGACTAAACTCGACCTCAGCATCATCCACAAGCCCTGAGATTGGAGCCGCGCTTGAGGGCATGGGGGTACAAGCAAGCGGTATATGCCCCTCGCCTGCAAGCAAACCTGAAGTGGGATCTAAACCAATCCAACCTGCCCCGGGCAGGAAAACTTCACACCATGCATGCAAATCAGTGAAGTCAACTTGCGTTCCACTTGGGCCATCGATTGCTTTCACATCAGGTGTAAGTTGTATCAAGTAACCAGATACAAACCTAGCAGCTAAGCCGCAGTGGCGAAGTACATTAACCAATAACCAGGCTGAGTCCCTGCAAGATCCTGAGCCCAAGTCAAGCGTCTGCTCTGGCGTTTGAACACCCGGCTCCATTCGAATGAGATAGCGAATGTCTTGGCTTAACTTTTGATTTATTTCGACCAAGAAATCAGAGGTGTTTCGTGTTGTGCGATCGACACCCGCAATATAATTTTTCAAAAGCGGAGTCAGCGTCCCCCTCACGCGATACGGCGCCAACTCTTTCTTTAACTCAGGCGTATATTTAAAAGGATATTGCTCTGCGCTTGGCTCTAAAAAGAAATCAAACGGGTTATATACAGACATCTCCACAATGAGATCAATAGTCACACTAAAGCGTCTGGTAAGCTTGGGAAAGACCAATCGAGCCAAGTAATTACTAAAGGGGTCTTGCTGCCAATTCAAGAAATGTCCATCAGGTTCGACCTTAATGGAGTACGACAAGACATTGCTTTTGCAGTGCGGAGCAGGTCGAAGTCGAACGACTTGAGGGCCAAGCTCAACCAATCGATCGTAGTTGTAAGTGGTAACGTGATGGAGTGCGGCGTGTATGGACATAGATTAAGTTCTAGCAAAACTTAAGCCAAAAATATTATTCAGCTAATTATCTTGATTTTAAGCCCCCAACGGCTAAAGTAACCCTACGGTGGTGTCGAAACAAGGTGAAGCAATCTTATGAAATACCTTAACCACTCCAAATTAAGCCTAGTTCTACCCATCCTTTTAAAGGTGATGGTCGGATTTGGTGCATCCTTGGCGATATCAAGCGTTCAAGCCGAGTGGACTGAGTTGGACAAGAATGAAGATGCAGCATATTTCTGGGACAAAGAGTCCGTTAAAGCTATTCACGTTACTCGCTACGCCTGGACGCTGACGGATCTACCCAAATCAACCAAAGGCCCAACCGGGGACGATTATCAATCGTTATTGACGCGTTGGAGAGTCCATTGCAAGACAGATATGTTTATCAAAATATCAGAGAGCTACTACGATAAACCCCAAGGCAAAGGCAAGGAAGTCGCCTCCTTTGACGATCCCGAGTGGCGTATTGGCGAACGTCCTATTCGTCCAGGCACTTACGTTGCTATTCTCAAAAAAGAACTTTGTAGCAATCCTGGCTCTTGATGATTAATTGATTCGAGCTCCCAACCAACAATCCCAAAAAGCACCTTAATGGTGCTTTTTTAATACCGCTGCACCAGATAGGAGGTTTTTTTAGAAAAAAATCATAAACGAATGCCACTTTTGGATAATATTAAGACATGATGAGAATAACCAGTCAATTTGAAGTAAAACTTGGTGCAATCGGTACAGTTACAGACTTAGTCTCACCCTAATTTCGTTATGGCTAGCCTAAAAAGTGCTACTGGTTTTATCCAAGCCTTCGAGCCGGGTCAATTATTTTGTGAATTAGTCAACTTTTGCGCCCTTAAGAACACTTAATGGCATTCAAATTGCTAACTTAGCTCAAGGAGTTTTGTGCATGCAGCCTTTTGACGAAATGTATTCGCGCTTACCTTATGAAGATAAAGCGCTCAGGCCCCAATATGGCCCCTATAAGCAATGGTTAGATGCTCAAACGATGTCCCAGATGCAATCGCATCAAGAGGAGGCTGAGGTCATCTTTCGTCGAGTAGGTATTACTTTTGCCGTCTATGGAGACAAAGACGAGGGAGGTGCTGGTACGGAGCGACTTATTCCTTTTGATCTCTTGCCACGCATCATTACCCATAACGAATGGACCAACATGCAAAAGGGCTTGGTTCAAAGAGTAACTGCCCTGAACCGTTTCATACACGATGTTTACCACGACCAAGAGATCCTAAAAGCTGGAATCATACCGAGTGAGCAAATCACGCATAACCCCCAATTTAGGGCGGAGATGGTGGGTATAGATGTCCCCCATCAGGTCTACTCGCAGATCAGTGGCATTGACATCATTAGAGCCGCAAACGAGAAGGGCGAGGGAGAATACTACGTTTTAGAGGACAACCTGCGGGTCCCATCTGGCGTTAGCTACATGTTAGAGGACAGGAAAATGATGATGCGTCTTTTCCCCGAACTCTTTAGCACCTACCAAGTTGCGCCAGTTGCGCATTACCCTGATTTATTGTTAGAAACACTTAGAACCTGTAGCCCAGGCACTACGGATGAACCCACAGTTGTTGTACTTACCCCAGGTATGTACAACAGCGCCTATTTCGAACACGCTTTCTTAGCGCAGCAAATGGGAGTTGAGTTGGTGGAGGGTCAGGATCTGTTTGTTAAGGACCGTTTTGTTTATATGAGAACAACTCAAGGTCCTAAAAGAGTTGATGTCATTTACAGACGTGTTGATGATGACTTTTTAGATCCAACGACATTTCGCAGCGACTCAAGCCTGGGATGCGCGGGATTAATTGAAGTTTACCGGGCAGGCAACGTAACGATTTGCAATGCCGTAGGCACGGGTATCGCGGATGACAAATCTATTTACCCCTATGTCCCCAAAATGATTGAGTTTTATCTTGGAGAAAAGCCGATTCTAAAAAATGTACCTACTCATATTTGCAGGAATCCTGAAGACTTAAAGTACACCCTGGCGAATTTAAAGGACTTGGTTGTCAAGGAAGTACACGGCGCAGGCGGATACGGAATGCTTGTGGGGCCAGCAGCTAGTAAAGCCGAGATTGAGGAGTTTAGACAAGCACTAATTAAAAATCCAAGTGGCTATATCTCCCAACCAACACTTAGTTTATCGAGTTGTCCGACCTTTGTAAAAGAAGGAATCGCACCTAGGCACATCGATTTAAGGCCTTTTGTATTGAGTGGTAAAACCGTTCAAATGGTCCCAGGAGGATTGACACGCGTAGCCTTAAAAGAAGGCTCCCTCGTGGTCAATTCATCCCAAGGCGGTGGAACCAAAGATACTTGGATACTGGAGGTCTAAAAATCATGTTATCCAGAACAGCAGATCATTTATATTGGATGTCTAGGTATACAGAACGGGCTGAGAACACAGCGCGCATGTTAGATGTCAATTACAACACAGCCTTGTTGCCCCAGTCTCAAGAGGCAGCAGTGCTTGGTTGGCAAGGACTTTTATCAATTAGTGAGCTACTGCCCTCCTATCAGGCCAAATACGGTCAAATTGTGGCAAAAGATGTGATGGAGTTCATGCTCAGCGACGAGAGTAATCCTTCCTCTATTATTTCTTGTCTACGATCAGCTAGAGAGAACGCTCGGGCAGTGCGAGGCAGTTTAACGACTGAGGTTTGGGAGACTCAAAACCAAACTTGGCTTGAAATACAAAAGATGATTAAGAAAGTTGAATTCAAGCGCGATCCGGGTAAATTATTTGAATGGGTTAAATTTCGTTCCCACCTCTTTAGAGGCGTAACGGTTGGCACCATGCTGATGGACGAAGCGCTTCACTTTATGCGACTGGGCACTTTCTTAGAAAGAGCTGACAACACAGCGCGCCTCGTTGATGTTAAATTTCACGCGTTGCATAACGAATTTTTCGGCGGCAATAGTGTCGATCAAGAATACGACTTCTACCACTGGAGTTCTATTTTAAGAAGTGTTTCAGGGTTTGAGATATACAGAAAAGTATACAGAGACATCATCCGTCCAGAGAGGGTTGCAGAACTCTTGATACTGCGGGCAGATATGCCCCGCTCACTTCACGCCAGTTTGAATGAAGTCGTTAGTAATTTAGCGATGGTTGCCAATGAGCACTCCGCGGGAACTCAAAGAAGAGCAGGTAAACTTTTATCTGAACTTCAGTACGGATCAATCAACGAGATACTTGCAAATGGTCTTCATGCATTTTTAACCCAGTTCCTAGACAGAGTCAATGAACTTGGATTTAACATCAGTAAAGACTTCCTGGTACCCTCGCAGTAAAGCGTACTCCCAATCCTGCGAACAAGGCGTAACGCAAGAACTATTTCTAATGCTAAACTTGTTGCACCCTTACTTTAACGAGGTGCAATGAGATTATTTGTTTTATTATTAACTGCATTTTTAAGCGCCCCTTTACTTGCAGCAACCGACATCAACTCCTCAATTGAGAAAGATGTTGCTGAGGTTTGCCATAAATTTGATTCTCAAAAAGCTTACGATGAAAACGGCAAACCCGTATTCATTACGTGTGATTTCACGAAGCAGCAATATCTCTCAATTATCAATTATCTAAAAAACACTAATAAACCGGTTTTCTCCAATTTTGATGACATGCTAAAACGCATCGGAGAAAAAGACTTTTCCACTGTTTTTAGAAAAAAAGATACCGAGGACTGCGAACCCTTAAAAGATAAAGCGGCCATACAAAAAACGCCCAATTCTACAAAGGCACTTAGCTGCGTGATGGGGGATATGAATCTAACTTTCTTCTTAAATGATAAAGATCAAATTATTAAAACAAAGTGCCAAGTAGGAATTGGAGGAAGAATTTACCAAAATGTTTACGATCAATATTTTGGCAAATTCAAGCACACCTCTGCAACTTTGAACTACAACCTTTTAGTAGCAGAGTTATTCACAAAAGCATCTCACTTTGTCGACGGAGTCTACGTAAAAACCGAGTTCATCGACAACAACTTTGTGATTACGTTCTTGAATCCAACTTTTAACTAATTAATTCGTCGCCTCAGCCCTAATTAACGACCTCAGTTGAGTGCTCAGCAACGCGTTTGGTGATGTGTTCAAGCGCTTCTTCGATTTGATCAATTAAGAGCAAGCACAGTTCGCCCGGTTTAAGCCGTTTCATAGCCGAGTCGATCGCAACAAATTCACCGCGAATCTCCTCAATGTAGCTTGTTCTTCTCGCACCTTGGAGACCTTGGCGTAGCAATTTGATAACTTCCCCGTCCTCGCGCCCCCTTTGACAGGCGTCTTGGTAAAGCACTACTTCATCAAACGCCTCTCCAATAATTCGGGTTTGCTCTCGAATATCCTCATCTCGCCTATCCCCTGCACCACTAATGACAACACTACGCCGTGTTGCAGGTATGTTTGTGACCGCTTGAACCAAGGCTTTGATAGCATCTGGGTTGTGCCCGTAATCAGCAATCACGGTTGCACCGTTGTAATCAAAAACATTGAAACGACCAGGTACCGCAACCGCATCACTTATAAAAGTACTAAGCCCTTTAATGATCATATCCCAAGACAGGCCGGTTGCCCAGGCTGCAGCCACAGAGGCCATCGCATTTTCAATTTGAAATCCAATCGCGCCCCCTCGTGTCAAAGGCACTTCAGATAATGGGATGCGTACGTTCATCTTGCCTTGCATCGCAACCATTTGATCATCCTCTACAAAGAGAACTCTCTTGCCCTGTGCACGGTGAGTTGCAATCACTGGATGATGTGGGTCAAGAGCAAAAAACGTTACCTGTCCAGGACAATTTTTAGCCATCGCAGCAACCATCGGATCGGCTGCGTTTAAAACTGCCATGCCACTTTGCGATACGTTTTGAACAATCACACGCTTGAGGACCGCTAAGTCCTCCACGGTGGTGATGTAATTTAACCCCAAATGATCGCCCATACCAATGTTGGTGACCACAGCCACACTGCAGCGATCAAAAGCAAGTCCCTCCCTGAGCATACCTCCGCGCGCGGTCTCTAAAACCGCAGCGTCTACGTCCGGGTGCATCAACACATTTCTTGCGCTCCTAGGACCACTACAGTCGCCTGAGTCCATTTGACGATCATTCACATAAACCCCGTCCGTATTGGTCATCCCAACTCGCAGCCCATTGGTCCTGAGCAGATGTGCGGTTAGCCTAACAGTGGTTGTTTTACCGTTGGTACCCGTCACAGCGATGACAGGAATTCGCCCGTCCTCACCCAATGGGAACATGTTATTGATAACGGCTTCACCCACATCACGGCCCTTACCAAATGAAGGACTAAGGTGCATCCGAAGTCCAGGCGCAGCGTTAACCTCAACAACCCCTCCCCGTTGGGCTTCTAGGGGCTGAAGAACGGTTTCACAAACAATATCAACACCACAAATATCGAGTCCAACCGTTTGAGCTGCAGCAATGGCTCGCGCAGCTACCTCAGGGTGCACATCGTCTGTGACGTCAGTAGCAGTACCCCCAGTCGACAAATTAGCGTTATTGCGAAGACTCACGCGAGTGCCTTTGGGAGGTACGCTATTTGAATCAAAGCCTTGCTCTTTAAGTCGCGCCTTAGCTATATCGTCAAATTTGATTTTGGTAAGTGAAGTTGCATGCCCGTCTCCCCGCTTGGGGTCCGCATTAACTTTCTCTACCAACTCCAAAATAGTTCGCTTGCCGTCCCCCACTACCATTGGAGGTTCACGCCTTGCAGCTGCGATTAATCGGTCACCCACTACGAGCAATCTGTAATCACTACCAGGAAGGTAGCTTTCAATTAAAATTTCATCCGAGAATTTGGATGCATTCAAGAAACCTTGCTTGACTTCATCGGGGGTTTTGAGATTGACCGCAACTCCCTTTCCCTGATTTCCATCTCGAGGTTTAATCACAACTGGCAAGCCAATCTCATTTGCAGCCCGCCAAGCATCCTCAGCATCGCTAACTGGGCGCCCATTTGGAACCGGTACTCCGGCTGCATGGAGTAACTTCTTTGTAAGCTCTTTATCCTGTGCTATCGACTCTGCAATGGCACTTGTCGTGTCCATCTCGGCGGCTTGTATTTTGCGTTGACGACTGCCCCAACCAAACTGAACCAGACTACCCTCAGTCAATCTTCTATAAGGAATTCCTCTTGCAAGTGCAGCATCAACAATAGAACCCGTTGATGGTCCTAAACGCAGATCCTCATCAAGCTCTCTCAACTCAGACAGGGCCAAATCAAGATCGAATTCCGTATTTTTCAGGGCGGCGTTACACAGATCAATCGCAAGGTTTATCGCTTTTTTTCCCACCTCCTCTACAGAATATTCCACCGTCACTTGGTAAAACCCGGGCTCAGGTGTTTTGGTTGTTCGACTAAAAGTTACAGGACATCCGGCTTGAATTTGAAGGTGCAGGGTTGCCGATTCAAGTGCATGTGCAATCGTAATCTTTTCTTGTTGGTCAGTACCTCTGAGGGCTCCGACTCCCGGAAAAAGATGTCGCAACCTAATCTCAACTTCAGGCTCAAGGACTAGATCGCACTCAGTTGCATCTTCACACCTTACTAGTGCCTCTACAGCAGTATTTCTAGTCCAAAGATTTGGCCCTCTAAGGGCCCTTATTCTTGAGATTTCCATATTAGGAATCCATCCTTGTTTTTTTAACTATCTTTGTTGACGAGACTGAAACGGGCTCACTCTCTTGTTGGCCGAAATTCTTAAGTCCAGCACGAATCAAAAGTGGTTTTATATCTAAAGCCCAGGCCGTCGCAACAGCGGCGAGTAGAGTTGAGGTGCTCAAACCCTCATCTGTGATGAGTCTTGAGATGGGCTTGAACTCAAGGGGAAAGAGCATGGTTTCTTGATCCCCACGCGCCATAACAACTTGGGCGTCCTTGCAGTAAACACAACGTCTGCCATTAGCAACATGGTTTTTGATAGATGGATTATCAAACGACTCGGCGTAATAAATGACTTCACCATCACATAGCTCAGAGAGTCCAACGATATCGTGGTCATCAGCATTGATGACCCCAACCCCCTCCTTTAAGACTAAATCAATTTGCGTCCTGACCACCGCCAGCAGTTGCTCCTTAGTTTTAATATCATGTTTATCCAGCCCCTCCTCTTTTGGCAGATTGGTTAACACACCAACCTGACAACGATCATAGGGAAGACCTTCATCTAATATTTGAGAAACAGTGGTTTCAAAGACCGCTGCATCTAATGCGCGGTTGATGAGGATCCGCTCCGAAAGCGCAAAGTGCCTAGCATCCTCAGCTTGAACTCTTCTTTGGTTCATAAAAAGTCCAGCGCTGCAAGCCAAACCCGTTCTGAGTCCTGATAAATGCAGGAGCCAAGTCACAAGCTCAGACAGGATACGAGTTTGGTCGCTCCCCAAAATACCAACAATGGGGATACGCCCTGATTCGTTATAGGAAAAAAGATGATCAACGATTGCGCGCCCAACAGGCCTTGGCCTGCCAACCGCGGGTTTGATATGCATGAGTAGTCCAGGACCGGCGTTAACCTCTACGATAGCACCGCCTTGGGCTGCAAGGGGTTTTGAGATATCTTCAACAACCAAATCAATGCCTGCAATATCTAGTCCAATCACCCTTGCAGCAAGTGTTGCAATTTGCTCGATATCGGGATGGATTTGATCCGTTACATCGTTACTCATATTGCCGTTGCGCTGAACGATGGCTACTCTGTCTTTAGCGAGTACACTTTTTTCATTAAGTCCTTGACGCTGGAGTTCAAGCACCGCATGTTGATGCTCAGATAATCGGATGGTGTCTAAAGGAAAGCCTTCCTCTTCGCCACGCCTAGGATCGCTATTAATTTGTGACTCTATTAACTCAAGCACTGTGCTTTTACCGTCTCCCTTGATGGTTGCTGTCTCCCCTCTTGCAACTGCGACAACTTTATTACCAACCACCAACACCCGGTGCTCCTCGCCTTTGATGAACCGCTCAACAATGACATCACTACCCTCACCCTGAGCTACTTTAAAAGCAGCCTTGATTTCATCAGCAGTATTCAAATCGAGGGCAACACCACGACCATGGTTCCCGTCACTGGGCTTGATAACCACGGGCAACCCCATTGACTGCGCAACATCCCAAGCTTCCTCGGGGGAGTCAACAATTTGTCCTTCAGGTATAGGTACCCCGCATTGACTGAGCAGTTGTTTGGTCAAATCTTTATCACTTGAAATGCTCTCAGCTATAGCACTTGTGCGATCAGTCTCTGCGGTCCAAATTCTGCGCTGACGTGCGCCGTAGCCGAGTTGAACCAAATTGCCATCGGTTAGCCTAATGGAGGGAATTTTTCGATCACTCGCAGCGTCCACAATACAAGCTGTAGATGGACCCAGGCATAGATCATCAACCATGGCTTTTAGTTTTGAGACAACACCACCGGTGTCAAAAGGCTGATCATTGATAGCGGCCATCACAAGATCCCTTGCGGCCGTTAGACTTTCTGTACCAACTTGCTCTTGGCGGGTTCGAATGACAACTTTATACACCCCAGCCTGACTGGTCTCGCGGGCCTTTCCAAATCCAACCGGCATCCCAGCAAGGGTTTGAAGTTCTATGGCCACATGCTCCATGATATGAGCCGGCCAGGTGCCAGTGCTCAAACGTTGCACAAAGCCGCCCCGCTCTCCAATCCCGCAGCGGTGCTCGATCAAACCGGGAAGCCATTGTTGTAGTCTCTCAGCAAATCCTGGAATCTTGTCAGAGGGGTACTGCTCCAGCTCTCCAATATCTACCCAAGCTTCGATGACGGGTCGGTAAGTCCAAAAATTGGGACCGCGCAGATAGCGCATCTGCAAAAACTCAATATCTTTGAAGGCCATTGGATGTTTGTTTTAATGAGATAGTGGATAAATACCGTTATTGTCTATAGGCTATAGTGAACTACTGTACTGCATGGCTACAATCAAAGCTATTGAGGACAAGCACTTTGATTTCGTCCAAAATGCAGTGAAATCTGAGCTCATCTCTTTGTCTAGTTTTAATAAAAGTACGAATGATTCCTCACCCTCTCGGTTATAGCCCCGCTTCTTTGCCTACTAGCTGGAATTCCCTTGTTTCAGCAAAGATCTTACCTACAGAGAACGTTCTAGGCTGGATGCAGGTTGACCTAGATTCGCAGTTATGTTTCACCCATGGAATTCTAATCTGTACCGAGACTCGGCTACTTGCCATTGAAAAGAGCGACAAAGACGGGTTCAATACTGCAATTTGGCCCTTAAAGCCAGGTTGCAGGGTGAACTATTTTGATTATGCAGGAGTCGGGAACTTAGAGCTATTGGATTCAAATTCAAAATTAGCGGCCTGGCGTTTTACCCTTAAATTTCAACAAGATGCGTCCCAATTTACTGAGTTGGTAAACTTGGTTTGCCAAAGACTCACACTTGAGGCTAAAAATCATCCGCAATCGGATATTTCCGACTCCCAGTTCTTGTTGGAGGGCCGTTGTCCCCAGTGCAGGGCAAACCTTGATGCAAACGGCGTGTGCCGCAATTGCCAAAAGGAGGGCGAAGCACCCGCGATTTCATGGAGTTTATTTAGGCTTTGGCGGTTCGCTAAACCCTATCAGTGGCAACTTTTCTCGGGCTTTTCACTAACGCTCGCAGCAACCGCAGCAACACTCGTTCCTCCCTACCTCACCATGCCACTCATGGATGATGTGTTGATCCCCTTTCAAAATGGACAGCAAATCGACATCGACAAAGTTTCCCTGTACCTGATGGGGCTCTTTGGGTCTGCACTTTTGGCCTGGGGTCTGGGGTGGGGGAAGACCTATATTTTGGCTCTCGTATCAGAGCGCATTGGTGCTGACCTGAGGACTAGCGCCTATGAGCACCTCCTAAAGCTGTCCCTAGAGTATTTCGGGGGACGTCGTACCGGGGATTTGATGAGTAGGATTGGCAGTGAAACAGACAGACTCTGTGTCTTTTTGTCGCTTCATTTACTGGATTTTGCTACCGACGTCCTAATGATCCTTATGACCGCGTGCATACTGGTTGCAATAGATCCCTGGCTTGCTGCTGCGACCCTTGTACCTCTGCCCTTTATCGCTTGGTTAATCCACGTCGTGCGGGACAAGCTCAGGACTGGGTTTGAGAAAATTGACCGGGTTTGGTCTGAATTAACCAATGTTTTAGCAGATACGATCCCAGGCATTAGAGTCGTCAAAGCGTTCGCCCAAGAAGAGCGCGAGACTGCGCGCTTTAGGGAAGCGAATCGCCATAACCTCAATATGAATGACCGCATTAACTTTTTGTGGTCACTTTTCTCACCCACGGTCACAATGATGACAGAGGTTGGGTTGTTGGTGGTTTGGGCCTTTGGTATTTGGCAGGTAGCGCATCACGATATTACAGTGGGTGTGCTAACAGCCTTTTTGGCCTACATTGGCAGGTTCTACAACCGACTCGATTCAATGAGCAGAATCGTCTCTAACACCCAAAAAGCTGCCGCTGGAGCTAAGCGTATTTTTGAAATACTCGATCATGTCTCAAGCGTTCCAGAGCCAACGCATCCCAAACACTTGGGCCAAGTGCGGGGCGAAATACAAATCAGCCATGCTGGATTTAGGTATGGAAATAGAGCAGTGATCAAAGACCTGACGCTCAACATCCAACCGGGAGAGATGATTGGATTAGTCGGGCAAAGTGGCTCTGGTAAGTCAACCATGGTGAACTTAATTTGTCGCTTTTACGATCTATCAGAGGGCGCTATCCAATTAGACGGCATTGATATTCGAGACCTGACTCTGGCTGAGTACAGGTCCCATATTGGTTTGGTTTTACAGGAACCTTTTTTGTTTTTTGGCACGATTGCAGAAAACATTGCTTATGGTCGCCCGCATGCGAGCCGAGAAGAAATCGTTAATGCTGCTAGGGCGGCGAACGCGCATGAATTCATACTGCGTCTACCCCAAGGCTATGACTCACTTGTGGGAGAGCGTGGCCAAGGGCTCTCGGGCGGTGAACGCCAAAGGATCTCCATCGCTAGAGCTTTGCTGATAAATCCTAAGATTTTGATTATGGATGAGGCCACCTCCTCCGTTGATACTGAAACAGAACAAGAAATCCAAAAGGCACTAGACAACTTGGTCAAAGGGCGCACAACCATAGCCATTGCGCACCGACTCTCAACTCTTCACAAAGCGGACCGTTTGGTGGTCATGGAAGCGGGTCAAATAGTGGAGATGGGCAAACATGATGAACTACTTGCTCGTAAGGGTGCGTACTGGAGACTCTACGAGGCACAGGCCCGCCAGGCCGAAAAAGACCGCAACGTCTTTGATTCACAAACAAGTGAAGCAACCAACAACGGTGTTGCACTATGAATAGTTCCATGAAAAGCGCACAGTCCAATCAAATGCAATCCCCCCATGTTTTCAATCTTTATAAAAACACTTTGGGTAAATGGGTTTTGTCCTTCGATCAAAAAGAAGCTGCTAAGCTCAGTGCGCCCCAAGAAGTTGTGGTTGTCCGCGCCTTCCCCATTGAGTCCCCTTCTACAGGCATTTCCATATTAAGTGGCGAAGGTAAAGAGCTAGTGTGGATCGAAGCGCTTGAATTATTAAACGATGACCAACGGGCAAGCGTGGAAGGTGCGCTACGTGAACGTGAATTTATGCCAGAAATCCTAAAGCTAGAGCGTGTATCTAGCTTTACGACACCATGCATTTGGCACATCCAGACGTCTAGGGGCACAACAGAGCTGGAGCTCAAGGGAGAGGAGGATATCCGAAGGCTGTCCTCTAAAACGCTAATCGTGAGCGATCGGTACGGAGTACAGTTTCTTATCAAAGACCTGCCTAAACTTGATCGACATAGCAGGAAACTTTTAGACCGGTTCTTTTAATGGGTCACATTTGAAAGAGTTGAAAGAGCTGCCAGCGCTCACAGCTCTGCCCCGCAGCAAGGGCAACGCTCCAGTTAGCTCAAAGTTGTTGGCTATTTTCTAGTAATTTATTAAAAAATAGCCAACACTCGTTATTTAAAAAAGCCCTTTAACTTATCTGCCCAGCCGTCTTCATTGGGGGAGTGTTTGGCACCGCCTTTTTTAAGTGACTCATCAAGCTCGCGCATGAGTTTGCGTTGGTGCTCGGTTAATTTCACTGGGGTCTCAATATTGATATGACAGTAAAGATCACCCGGGAAACTTGAGCGAACACCCTTGATACCCTTACCCCTTAAGCGGAACTGTTTGCCCGACTGGGTGCCCTCGGGGATATCTATAGTTGCCTGTCCTTCTAGTGTTGGGACATTAATCTCCCCTCCCAGTGAGGCGGTGGTAAAACTAATCGGTATGGCACAGTGCAGATCGTCTGCATCGCGCTCAAAAATATCATGCTTTTTAAGCCTAATCTCGATAAAGAGATCTCCGGCTGGACCACCATTGGTCCCTGGCTCACCATTTCCAGAGCTTCGAATTCGCATTCCATCATCGATACCAGAAGGTATTTTGACCTCAAGTGTTTTTTGCGTTTTAGTCTTTCCCTGACCGTGACAGGTCGTACAAATCTCAGGAATAATGCGCCCGGAGCCCCTGCAATGCGGACAAGTTTGTTGAACGCTAAAGAAGCCTTGTCTCATTTGAACAGAGCCGCTACCTTGACAGGTGGTACACGTTTTAACGGAGGTGCCAGGTTTTGCGCCACTACCGTTGCAGGGCTCACAAGTGTTCCAACTTGGGATCTTGATTTGGGTCTCCTTCCCTTTCGCCGCCTCCTCTAGGGTGATCTCCATCGCATAGCTGAGATCATTACCTCGGTAAACTTGGCGCCCTCCTTGTTGGCGCCTTGCCTGTCCAAAGATGTCGCCAAAAATATCACCAAACGCGTCCGCAAACCCACCGCCTCCAAAGCCCTGCGCGCCACCAGGTCCACCGCGCATATTAGGATCAACTCCAGCGTGACCGTACTGATCGTAGGCGGCTCTTTTCTCAGCGTCAGAGAGCATCTCATACGCCTCTTTGGCTTCCTTGAATTTAGCCTCTGCGTCCTTGGACTTATCGCCTTGATTGCGGTCAGGATGGAACTTCATCGCTAACTTGCGATAAGCCTTTTTGATATCTTCTTCACTAGCGTTTTTTGCAACACCTAGGATTTCATAAAAATCGCGTTTAGCCATGATGGTTTTGTAGTTGATCGAGTACAAGCGCCGCGAAGTGTCTTAAACCTAAGACCCAGCGCGGCGAAGTGAATTCAATGACCCCTCATTTGGGAAGAGATCACAGATGTTGAGAGTTAGGTCAGCCCTTTTTGACTTCCTTAACCTCTGCGTCCACGACATTATCGTCGTGAGGTTTGGAGGATGCACCAGAGTGATCATCGTGACCGGCACCCGCAGCGCCCCCTGCGGCCTGGGCAGCTTGGGCGGCCTGCATGTCAGCGTAGACTTTCTCACCGAGTTTTTGACTTGCGGTCATTAAGGCTTCAGTTTTAGCATCTATCTCAGCTTTGTCCTCGCCTTTTAAAGCCTCTTCAAGCGACTTGAGAGCAGACTCAATAGCCTCTTTCTCGCTAGCCTCTATCTTATCGCCGTGTTCGGAGAGACTTTTCTTCACACTGTGAAGTGCAGAGTCGGCTTGATTGCGGGACTGAATAATCTCTAACTTTTTCTTGTCCTCCGCAGCATTAATCTCCGCGTCCTTGACCATCTGTTGAATCTCCTCTTCAGAGAGTCCAGAGTTGGCCTTGATCGTGATCTTGTTCTCTTTACCCGTACCTTTGTCTTTTGCACTGACGTGCAAGATACCGTTTGCATCAATATCAAATGCAACTTCGATTTGAGGGGTACCACGAGGTGCGGGAGGAATGCCTTCTAAATTAAACTCGCCAAGTGATTTGTTCGCACTTGCCATCTCACGCTCACCTTGGTAAACCTTGATCGTTACAGCGGGCTGGTTGTCATCTGCAGTTGAAAAGCTTTGCGCAAATTTGGTGGGAATCGTTGTGTTCTTTGTAATCATCTTTGTCATCACACCCCCCAAGGTCTCAATGCCAAGGGACAAAGGGGTAACGTCGAGTAACAACACATCGGTGCGATCACCAGATAGCACTTGTCCTTGAATGGCTGCGCCGACTGCAACGGCCTCATCAGGGTTAACGTCTTTGCGTGGTTCTTGACCAAAAAACTCTTTAACCTTTTCTTGAACCTTCGGCATGCGGGTCATACCACCAACCAAGATCACATCATGAATATCACCCACACTTACACCCGCATCTTTAATAGCGGTGCGACAAGGTGCAATTGTTCTCTCTATGAGCTCTTCAACGATTGACTCAAGCTTGGAGCGAGTAATCTTTACGCTCAAATGCTTAGGCCCAGAGGCGTCCGCTGTGATGTAAGGCAAATTGACATCGGTAGAGGTCGCAGAGGACAACTCAATCTTAGCCTTTTCAGCAGCTTCTTTTAGGCGCTGCAAAGCGAGCACATCTTTTGAGAGATCCACCCCTTGCTCTTTTTTGAACTCACCAATGATGAAATCAATAATGCGCTGGTCAAAATCTTCTCCGCCTAAGAACGTATCACCGTTGGTTGAGAGAACTTCGAATTGCTTTTCGCCGTCAACATCAGCGATCTCAATAATAGAGACGTCAAATGTTCCGCCTCCAAGGTCATACACAGCAATCTTGCGATCGCCTTTTTCATTTTTATCTAAACCAAACGCCAAAGCTGCAGCTGTAGGCTCATTGATAATGCGCTTAACATCTAAGCCCGCAATGCGACCTGCATCTTTAGTGGCTTGGCGCTGCGCGTCGTTAAAGTAAGCGGGCACTGTAATCACCGCCTCTGTAACCGCCTCACCCAAATAGTCCTCAGCCGTTTTTTTCATCTTACGCAAAACTTCTGCGCTTATTTGTGGGGGAGCTAACTTGTCGCCTCTTACTTCGACCCATGCGTCTCCGTTATCGGCTTTGCTAATTTTGTAAGGCATCAAGTTAATGTCTTTTTGAACTTCCTTCTCCTCAAACTTGCGCCCAATCAAACGCTTCACCGCGTACAGGGTATTGCGAGGATTCGTTACCGCCTGTCTCTTAGCAGATGCACCAACCAAAATCTCACCATCTTCCATGTAAGCAATGATCGAAGGTGTTGTTCTCGCGCCCTCTGCGTTTTCGATAACCTTGGTTGTATTGCCCTCCATTACAGCAACACATGAATTTGTGGTTCCTAAATCGATACCAATCATTTTTCCCATTTTTCTTCTCCGTAAGGGCCGCTTTATTTTCGTTAGAGCGACGATTTGTTAATACTGTTCATTGTTATCTGTGGATAACCTTGCAAATTTCAAGCTAGATATTTAATTAATTTGAGTTTTTGCACTACTTGGGTGCTGAAACCGTGATCAAAGCAGGCCTAATGACACGGTCCATAATCAAATATCCCTTTTGCAAAACGGACACCACAGTGTTTGGCTCTTGGTCGGCAGGCACCACACTTATGGCTTGGTGGTGGTGAGGATCAAATTTTTCCCCTGCTTGCGGGTTGATTTCTAAGACTTTATTTCGCTCTAAGGCGCTTTTTAGCTGCCTAAGCGTAGCCTCAGAGCCTTCTCTAATTTGCTCAAGTGTCACCTCTTTAATCGCGAGCCCAGCCTCCAAACTATCGGTCACGGGGAGCAGGCTCTCTGCAAAGGCCTCAATGGCAAATTTGCGAGCTTTTGATACCTCCTCATCCGCCCTACGCCTGGCATTTTGCACATCCGCTTGCGCTCTTAAGAACTGATCATTCAATTCAGAAACCTTGGCCTGCAAAATCGCTACCTCAGCCAAAGCTTTGGACAAAGGATCTAAATTCTCAGGGGTTGCACCTGTGGAGGGCTGTGGGTGTTGATCTGGGTGCTGATCTGGATGAGCCGAATTATGAGGATGCGGTTCAGATCCGCCCACTCCTTGTGGCTGATTGGATGACTCGCCGTTGTTATTTTGTTCTGACATGGTTGCTCTTCAAGTAAATTGTTTCTCACCCGAAGAGATTGGGACAAATCCTAGGATTTCAAGGCCTAAGAGTTATTAATTAACTCCAGCCTTAAAATTATTACTGGTACTATAGTATTAAAATAAACCCCGAGTGAACAAAGACGCGCAAAAAATGGGGACTGTCACGGGAGTCGGACTTGCCCCCTGTTCTAACCGGTTTTAGGAATCACTCTGCCCCCAGGCCGCCAGATCAAGTCAGTGCGAATCAAAAGTGAGCGTGTTTAATCATCCACTTCAAGGCTATCTGCCGATACCGGTTGTTTTGCACTGATTGCGTTTACTGCAAACTACCTCTAATAGAGGCAGGATGGCCGGGCAGAGGTATCAAAATATTGGTGTTCATGATTTGGTCACCATCTACCTTCAGTATAGAAATGTCTTGGTCTATAAAGTTTCCGACATAAATATACTTACCGTCCCGAGTGAATGCTACGCCCTCGGGTAAGCCTCTTACGTCCACTTCGTTTCCTTTTGTGACTTTTTTGCCGTCAATTTTCAAAGCAACCACAGTTGCATTACGGTTGTAAAAGAAAGCATTCTTAGATGCGTTTGTACCCTTTAGTAAAACGGCCACCGCAAGTTGGCCGTTAGGGCTTATTGCAAACCCCTCAGGACCATCACCGACTACGACCTTATCTATGGTCCTAGGGGGATTAGCCTCTATGTCTATCACGCTTACTGTATCTGTATTGCCGTCCGCAGCCCCCGCATTTCCGTTGTCTACTGTGATGGCAATTTTCCCGCTCGGGGCAACCCCCATGTTGTAGGGCCAAAGACCAACAACTACATCGTATTTGTTATAGGTAACCTTTTCACCATTTACATCAAGCACGGCAACCTTGTGAGCTGGAAATTTAGTTGCAAAAGCGCCAGTACCATCGGGCCTAAAAACGACGTGTGAGATTTGCTCACCGATTACAACCGTATCAATCAAAGTCACTTTTTTACCAGATACTCTTAATACTGCAACTGAGTTATCTGCGCGGTTAGCGACCAAAGCTAAATTCCCGTCTCTGTTGAATGAGAGCCCTGAAGGTTGCCTGCCGACCTGTAGGGTATCTATAAGTGTGGGTGGTGTAGTGGTTAAATCCACTACAAAGAGTCTATTGTCGGGTACTTGCTTTAAAACGCCACCTTCGCTCACAACATTGGTTGAGTTAGCCAACAGTGCAATGCTTTGGTCCGGGCTTACGGCCAAGTTCACTGGCGGTCCACTAATTGTGTTGGGTAGTGGGAGAGATCCGACAATAGTTGGCTTCAAGGGGTCAGCACCAACATCCATCACCAACAGGGAGTCCTTGCCCCCTAAACTCATTACGGCTAAGCCTTTATCGTTGTAGGACTGTTTCTCATCTATGCCGATGATGATAAGTTCACGTTTAGACGCTGCCGATGGAAGCTCAGCACAAGCAGCCATCATCAAAAAGGACAAAAAAGTGAAGCTGAATTTAACAATGCGGTGAGAGTTCATAGGAACAACTTTCAAGAATAATTTCAAAACTCAATCTGACACGACTCTATTTGACACTACCCAATGAATTGCAGGACTTGGGTTTACCCGCTCCCCCCCTTTAATCAGCTCACTTTATCAACCGTACCGTACCCTACCCTACCCAACCCAACCCAACCCAACCCTACCTCACCTTTTGTGTTCGAGTTTTCATGAATTTTTCACAGATTACTTAATTGCTACTGAGCCTGCACCCCTAGAATAGAAGAATTCGGGTACTGTCCGCATGCACCTTCACTAACCCTTACTCTTCAAGCATCCAATGACCATTTACAAGAAACTGCAAGAACTCGGTGTAACCTTGCCGCCTGTGTCCACGCCAGCCGCAGCCTACGTCCCTTATGCCGTGAGTGATTCACACATCTTTTTAAGCGGCCATATCGCAAAAAAAGAAGGTCAAGTCTGGGTTGGACAACTCGGTCTTAATATGACCACTCAAGATGCTGTGCAAGCAGCAAGAGCAGTCGCCATCGATTTGCTCGGGACACTTCACGCCGCCTGTCAATCGGTTGGAAAAGATCTCAACAACATTGAACGTATCGTTAAAGTCATGAGCTTGGTCAACTCCTCAGGAAGCTTTACTGAACAACATCTGGTTACAAATGGGTGCAGTGAGTTGTTGGGCCAGGTTTTCGGGGACAAAGGCGCGCATGCCAGAAGCGCCTTTGGGGTGGCGCAGTTGCCTATGGGCGCTTGTGTAGAAATCGAGCTTATAGCCCGCATTAGCCGCGCTTAGCTCCCTTTTGATTGTCGGACTTGATTAAGTTCAACTCAACACCATATACTCACACATCACAACCTAAGATTCAGCCCCATACGGGAAAAATTGGTAACCTCGTTCCATTAAGTCCCAAAGGTCTGCAACTTCGCTAAGGTGAGATAACAATTTAAGGAGATTTCATGAAGTACCCATTAGTTGATGATCAATCGATTGGTCAACGTGCAAGAGCTGGTTTTTCTAGGTTGCTACTTTGCTCTGCCTTCTTAGCGCTCTCTTGGGCGCAAGCCCAAGCGCTCCCCTCGCCCAAGGATATCGAAAATGCTGTAGACGCTGGACGGTACACGCAGGCTGAAGCAATGCTCAAGGAAGTCCTGCATGAAAAGCCCTCTAGCGCAAAAGCCCACTATGAGCTCGGTCAAGTGCTTGCTAAAGAGGACCATCTGGGTGAGAGTCGTCAAGAGTTACTAGAAGCACAAAGGCTAGATCCAAGTTTGAAATTTGCGAAAAGTCCTGAGAAATTTAAAGAAATCTTAGAAAGAGTAAGTGCCGCAGAAACTGCCGCACAGACCATGCCCCCGCATGCAACCAATGCCGTTAATGCTCAACCTGTTATGAGAACCCAAGAACAATCCTCATTCCCATGGGGCTACGTTGTTTTGGCAATTGGGGTGATGTTCTTGCTTGGATTGATCATCCGAAGGATTGCTCCTTCACCCGTGGTTTACGCACCTGCACCCTCGCCCTATGGTCCTATGGGACCAGGCGGTGTTCAAGCTGGTCCGGGTTACGGCCAAGCTTACGGTCCTGGCTACGGTCCTGCCCCTGGATACGGCCCCTCTGGTTCTGGTCTAGGGGGAGCTGTAGTTGGCGGGCTAGCTGGTGTAGCAGCCGGTTACGCCCTCTCTAAAGCCATGGAAGGCGGTGAGCACCACAGTGATGGATCATCTAGCATGCAAAATAACGGTGGGTACGTACCGTTTGACCAACCCCAAGCGCCCGATATTGGCTCCTTTGACTCAGGCTCTGGATCAGGCTGGGATGACAACTCCTCTGGCGGGGGCTCAGACGATAGCAGTTGGTAAAAAATTGCTTCACTCATATCCACAGGAATAGCCACAAGAATACCCAAGCTGCAGCAACCAGATCCTGGATACAAGAAAGGGCGCTCGATTTAACCAGGGCGCCCTTTCATATTTGTGACTGTAAAAGCCCCGTCATTGCAACAACGTATCTAGCCTTAAGCCCTCAAATCTCAACCAAATTGCTTTGGTTTCTTCACTAGGCGCGAGTAAGAAACAACTGAGCAAAGGACTCAGCCTTGCTTGCTGTGGCATGGCGAGTAACACATACCTGGAATTTTGTCCCTCCTTCTCCTCATCTAGCAAGCCTATCCAGTCCATCCCTACCAAGCGCTCCACCACGTCCTCTAGTTCCAAGGGATCAACTTGTAGGTGCTTGGCCATCGCGTTTAGATTTAGGCCTTTGGAGTTGTTTTGTTGATACATATACAAAATTTGCAAACACTCCACAGCCAATTGAAAGCGCCACCCCGGTCCACTGCCCACGCGCACACTCTCTTGCAACAAGGCGGGTAGGCAAGACACCCACACGGCTCCCACTAAAACTATAACCCACAGGGTGTAAATCCAAACCAATAAAATAGGCACAGTTGCGAACGCTCCGTACACCACTGAGAAAGTTGACATCTTTCCAAGGTACAGGGTGAGCAAGGTTCGAGCACCCTCCAAAGCAACACCAGCTGCTAATCCGCCAAGTAATGCATGGTTAGATGCCACTTGTGTATTGGGCGTAAACCTGTAAAGGGCACTGATACAGGAAACTAACAAAATGAACTCTGTGAGGCTTAGCAAAGGCCGCCATACCAAGGTGAACAAGGGCAATGTTTCACCGCCCGTAAAACTAAAAACCAGGGACATCAAAAAAAGTCCGAGCGCAACGACAAGTGGACCCAGTGTCATCGCAGTCCAGTAAAGCACCATTCGCTTTATCCAAGAGCGGTGAGTGCGTACTCGCCAAATTGCATTCAGGGTGTGATCAATAGTGAGCACCAAAGCGATGGCTGAAAACACCAACGCTGCAAAGCCAGCTACCCCCAAACGACTTGCTTTTGAGGAAAACTGGGTCAAGTAGCCAAGTACTTGGCGGGAGATGCTCTCAGGCATTAAACTCTCGACCAACCAACGCTGTATGCCTGCTTGAAACTGTCCAAAGATGGGGAAGATCGTAAAGGCGGCCAAAACAACCGTAAATAAAGGGACAAGTGCAATGGACGTTGTAAAGGTCAAACTACCTGCAGTTTGGGCTAACCTATCCTCCCTAAAACGCTCAAAAACGATTAATGCACAGCGCTTCCAAGGAAACTCCATTAAGTTTTGGCCAAGGGCTTTAAGATAAGAGACAATCATGAAGTATCAATCAGTAACGGTGAAGCAAGGAAATCCAAAAACGTTATAACTTTTATAAGTTGGATTATCTTTCAAAAATCATTTAAGAGGGAATCCTAAAGTGTTAAGTTTGGGTTGTTGTACTCAACCCTTACCTATTCAATTCAAACAAAGAAGCCCCGCTTAAGCAGCTAAAACCTAAATCAATACCTATTATCATCTTGACTAAAGTCCACCCCCCAAGCTCGGACAGCTCTGCTGTCAAGCCCAATGACCCAGACGCACATTTTGCGCATCTAGCCCAAGGGCTTTCTGGTGAATCTAGCGGCTCAAATGATTTAGCGCCCACAGCAACCATCAGGCTCACCCAATCCATTGCTATATCCTCACTGATTGCACTTATTGTTTTGTCTATTTTATGGGAGCTTTGGTTGGCGCCCATTCGACCTGGTGGCTCTTGGTTATGCCTTAAAGCTTTGCCACTTTGCATTCCCTTAACTGGTTTACTAAAAAATAGACTCTACACTTACCGATGGTTAAGTCTTTGGATTTGGTTTTACTTTACAGAAGGTGTAGTGCGAGTTTGGAGCGACACCTATCCAAGCAAAATCTACGCTGCAATAGAAGTTATTATTTGCTTTATTTTGTTTTGGGCTTGCGCTATGCATGTTCGTTACAGATTTCAAAATGCAAGAGAACAGGCTGATCAAATCAAAAAAATATAAATCAACCTTACGCCTAACCAACTAGCACTCACTAAAAGCACCTTTCAATCAGTTTTACGCCTATTACTGTCATGAACGAATTTTTAAATAAATTAACCTCTATCGTCGGCTCTCCCTATATTCAAACTACCGGCGATCTCGACAGATACGAGGAGGACTGGAGGAAACGGACTAAGGGGAAGGCACTCGCTGTACTCAGTCCTGGCGCGACAGATGAAGTCTCTTTAATCGTTAAAGCTTGTCTGCAAGAGGGAGTGAGTATCGTCCCTCAAGGAGGAAATACAAGCATGGTGGTTGGGTCGATACCCGACGCTTCGGGAACACAAATCTTGCTGAGCATGCAACGCATGAATAAGGTAAGGGCCTTAGATGCGGGCAACCTAACTATGACGGTTGAATCAGGGTGCGTGCTCCAACAAGTTCAACAAAGCGCAGAAAATGCGGGCTACTTGTTCCCCTTAAGTCTTGGTTCACAGGGGAGTTGCACGATTGGAGGGAATTTATCTACTAACGCAGGTGGTACACAGGTTGTTAGGTACGGCAATGCTCGTGAATTGTGTCTTGGTCTTGAGGTGGTTAGCGCAAACGGAGACATTTGGAACGGTTTATCAGGACTCAGAAAAGATAACACAGGATACGATCTTAAAAATTTATACATCGGTAGCGAAGGAACGCTTGGAATCATAACTGCAGCAACGCTGAAACTATTCCCCTTGCCTGCGGCAAAGCTTACTGCATGGGCGAGCGTTCAAAATATCGAACAAGCAGTAAAGCTCTTAGGACTCGCACATAAAATGCTAGGCCCCGCACTGAGTGGCTTTGAGATGATGGGTCAATTTGCACTGGGCTTGGTTGACAAACACTTTCCCAATTTAAATGTACCCCTTTGGAGAGAAAGCCCATACTGTATTTTGCTCGAAGCCTCAGACAGCGAGTCAGAACTACACGCCAGAGTCCAGTTTGAAGGACTGATGCAAAAGGCCTTGGAGGCCGAAATCATTACAGATGCAGTTATCGCAGAAAGCCTTGCTCAGGCGAAAACGCTATGGTTGATTCGAGAAAACATTACGATGGCTCAGGCAGCGCAGGGTCTCAATATTAAACACGACATCTCTCTTCCTGTCTCCCAAATCGCCTCATTTGTATTACATACCGACGCGTTGATTGCTAAAAAGATTGATGGAGTTAGGATTGTTAATTTTGGACACTTAGGTGACGGCAACTTGCATTACAACGTCCAAGCTCCGCAGGGGGTAGATTCAAAAATATTTTTAAAAGAATACGAACACGATATCAACACAATTGTCTACGACAGCGTCGTCAAATATGGTGGCTCCATCTCAGCCGAGCACGGCGTGGGCAGTTTGAAAGTGGATACTCTTAAAGATTACAAAGACCCAACTGCACTGTCACTCATGCGAAGCATTAAAAAGGCGTTAGATCCTAACAACATTATGAATCCGGGGCGGGTCATCAACAGTTTGTAGTGAGCGAAAATCTTTGGTAAAAAAGAGATTTAAAATCTAACCTTTGTGCACTCTGAAAAAAAATACTTCAACACTTAATAGAGCAACCGCTTTTCTCAAGCAATAAGCTCAGCTATAACGCAAAAGCAATGAACAACAATCCCTTAACCGCAAAGCATAGCAGCAACCAATACGAATTATTCATGAAACACGTCTTCGATCACGGCGTGTCAAAAGAGGACAGAACGGGTACAGGAACCAAGAGTGTCTTTGGCTATCAAATGCGGTTTAATCTCCAACAAGGTTTCCCCTTGGTGACCACCAAGAAGGTCCATCTCAAATCCATCATCTATGAACTCCTTTGGTTCCTAAGGGGTGATAGCAATGCCAAATGGCTGCAAGAGCGAGGTGTAAGCATCTGGAATGAGTGGGCAAAAGAGGATGGGGACTTAGGACCTGTTTACGGGGTCCAGTGGCGAAGTTGGCCAACACCTGAGGGCGGACATATCGATCAGATTAGTGATTTGATGCAAACATTGAGTTCCAATCCTAACTCCAGAAGGATGATTGTTAGCGCGTGGAACGTGTCTGAGCTTGACAAGATGGCTTTGATGCCATGCCACGCTTTCTTTCAGTTCTATGTTGCACCGGCAGAGGCGGGAGTAAGCGGCGCGCGCCCCAAACTAAGTTGTCAGTTGTACCAACGAAGTGCTGATATTTTCTTGGGAGTGCCGTTCAATATTGCAAGCTACGCATTACTCACTCACATGATTGCTCAACAGTGTAATTTTGATGTTGGAGACTTTATTTGGACGGGTGGTGACTGCCACATCTACAGCAACCACACCGAACAAGTTCAGTTGCAGTTATCTAGAGCGCCTCATCCCTACCCCCAACTCAACATCAAACGCCGCCCTGACTCCATATTTGGATATGAGTTTGAGGACTTTGAAGTTCTTGGGTATGAATGCCATCCCGCGATTAAAGCGCCAGTTGCAGTTTAATAAAAAATTAAACCAACCTAAGCCCTAAATGTGCATCAGGCCTTAATTCCAAGTCGCCAAAGTGAGGTGAGTTCAAGCGACCTTGCCTTGTAAAAAGGGTCCGCAACATCATTTGCCTTTTTGTGTTCTGGACGAACATCCAAACGTCCCAGCACTTGCAAGCCCGCATCCTCGATCCACTGCATCAACTCAGCGCGTGTGCGAAGTCCCAAGTGCTCAGCCAAATCTGACAATATCAACCACCCCTGTCCCTGGTCTAGCAAATGCTTGCCAAGTCCGCTCAAAAATCCTTTAAGCATCTGGCTTTGCGGGTCAAATACAGCGCTATCTAGCGCCCCACTTGAGGGTCCAGGGAGCCAAGGCGGATTACAA
The DNA here is from genome assembly GCA_903896615.1 of uncultured Burkholderiales bacterium. GTDB lineage: Bacteria > Pseudomonadota > Gammaproteobacteria > Burkholderiales > Burkholderiaceae_C > Limnohabitans. The sequence goes on along the minus strand of CAITYM010000020.1, from coordinate 120,050 downwards.
ACGATTAGGGCTGCTTTGATTGGCTGTTTAGTTTGTGTATCAAGGGGAAACAAATCAGTAGCTAAAACCGTTATTTTTGATTCCAAGTTATGCGCCTGAACATTTGCCAAAGCACAAGCGATGGCTCTGGGACTTTGATCTGTTGCAATCACTTTTTGAACGCCTCGCAAAGCCAGAATGATGGCAAGAACCCCTGTACCCGTTCCAATATCTAAGGCACAAGAATTAGATTGCACGCACTTGGGTAGGGGAGTTGTGGCGAGCAACTTTAAATACTCACCTCGAATGGGAGAGAACACGCCGAAATGAGGAGTGAGTTTAAATGGGCTGATTCCCAGCGCAGATAAATCAATATTCACACCCTTTTTGCGCCACTCAAATGCGCTTATGACGCCTTGTAACTCCCGCAGTGAAACTATGTAGGCAGCAATATCGGCTCCGTAAGCCTGAGCACTTGCAAGCGTGATGTCTGGCGCTCGTTTAAGCTCAATTTTGTGATCAGCATTGATCGGGATGAGTAATTTACCAAGGAGTTGAGCGCGGCTTTTTTGGTCCTCTCTAAATGCTTCAAATGTCTTAGCTAAAGAAATATCATTTGAGCTTAGATTTTGTGAGACTTGATGTGAGTCTTGGTGTGAGTCTTGACGTGAGACGGCGACTTTGTTTTTAGTACCAGGACGCAACTTGCTCCGCTTATCAAGACGTCTAGACATTGCTTGCAGCAGATGACGTGCATTTTGAAAGTCTCCCGTCCAAAGCAACGAAGTCCCAGAACGGGCTAACTTCAAAGCGTTATCTGCGGTGCAAGTATCATCAATTAGCAATAACTTAGAGGGCACACTTGAGCCGTTCTCGCTTCGCCACTGGTAGCGCTCAGATTTGCCCCTTACTTCGAGCTCCAAGTAGTCCTCTCCTATCGATTTGACTGAGGCGGCGGACGGCGTTAGCACTGTAATCATTGAAAAGTGTTTGAAATAAAGTCACCTAAGCTGGCTTGACTCAGAATTAATACATCACTCATTAAAGGATGTGAAGGAATTAACATTGAATATTTTGTTCAAAAGCGTATGAATTTATATTGCCAATGACTCAAAACTAATGAACACAAAGTATGCCAGAATTCCTTCAGTTTATTCAGTAAAAAGGTGTGAGAAAATATACGTTCATACAATTTGAATGTATAAATGGCTCTCAAAATAATATTAGCCCGTGCTCGCAACGGCACCATCGGTCAAAACAATACCCTGCCCTGGCATTTGCCTGAGGATCTTGCCCATTTCAAACAAACTACGATGGGAAGCCCAGTCATTATGGGGAGAAAGACCTGGGAATCGATTCCTCAGAAATTTAGACCTCTCCCAGGGCGCATGAATTTCATTCTTAGTCACACTTTAGAATTAGACTTAAGTGGTACCAAAGTTGTTAAAAGCATTGATGAAGCCTTAGGTATCATTGGAGTTGACACTGATTTATGGGTCATTGGCGGTGCCTTGGTGTATGCTCAGTGTATGGGTCTAGCGCGCCAAGCAGTGATTACGGAGATTGAAGCCGATTTTGAGGGAGATGCCAAGGCACCCCACTTCGACGCGAGTTGGACAGAGGTTAAGCGCACTCGTCACACAGCGGCAAATGGTTTGATTTATAGTATTATTTATTTGGAAAAAACTTAAGGAGACGACTATGTCAGAGGAAGGATTTGAAGTACACGGCCCACACGACCATGAGCTTGAACACGCGGGTGCTCACGGTAGCGAGCAAAGCATGACGAGTCAAATTGCGATGTTCACAGCCATAATCGCAACTTTTGGTGCTATTTTTGGCTATATGGCCGGTGCAACCCAAGCCGACGCAGGTCTTTTTAAAAATAACGCCGCGATCATCAAAACCGAGGCCTCAAATCAATGGAACTACTACCAATCCAAGAGTAGCAAGCAAAACCTTTGGGAGCTCGCCCTGGATGTTGCCCCAAAGAGTCGCGTTGAGTTTTACACAACTGAGATAGCAAGATACAAAACAGAGAAAGCTGAGATCAAAAAAGGGGCAGAAAAACTAGAGGCGGACGCAAAAGAGTGGGAAGAGCGGTCAGAGCACCAGATGCATAATCATCATCAGTGGGCTCTTGCAACAACCATCCTCCAGGTCTGTGTTGCCTTGGCAGCTATTGCTTTACTTACACGCAAAAGTTGGCTCCAAAAGGGTATGTACGGTGTAGGAGCATTGGGGCTTTTGATGGGCGTAATTGCTTACATGCATATTTAAGATCTAAATTGCTCTGCACCACAAGCGAAAAAAAATGCGTTTAGCGACTTGGAATGTGAATTCTTTGGGTGTGAGACTCCCCCAGGTTCTGGAATGGTTATCGAGTGATCCACTAGCGAGTGATCCTTCAACACCATCCCATACTGGGGTAGATGTACTTGCCATCCAAGAGACCAAGACAACAGATGATAAATTCCCTCTCAATGAATTTATAGATGCTGGCTTTCATGTTGCTTTTCACGGCCAAAAAACTTACAACGGCGTTGCGCTAGTTTCCAAACATCCACTTGAAAATATTGTCAAAAATATTCCTGGGTTTGAAGACGAAATGGCGCGCGTAATATCCGCAACTGTAAACGGTGTTCGCATCATCGGCGCTTACTTCCCCAATGGTCAGGGGCCAGGCAGCGATAAGTTTGAGTATAAGATGCGCTGGCTCAAAGCTTTGCACGACTGGATTAGGTCTGAACTCATAGTGACCCCAAAAATGGTACTGATGGGTGACTTTAATATCACCTTTGATGCAAGGGACGTGTGGGACCCAGTTGCACTAGAGGGGACTATTCACTGCACAGAGGAGGAAAGGATACATCTGAGAGGACTTATTGATTTAGGTTTTACAGATGCATTTCGAGAATTTGATCAAACAGAGAAGAATTACTCTTGGTGGGATTACAGAGAGTTTGCCTTCAAGAGGAACCGTGGCTTACGAATTGATCATATCCTTGTTAGCGATCAGCTCAGACCTTCGTTAACTCAATGCGTCATTGACAAGCGGCCTCGTAAAAATGAACGTCCAAGCGATCACACGCCGGTTATTGCAAACTTGAGTTAGATTTAATTTAAATAAGTTTAGATTGAAAAAGACCTACTAAACCTCACTCTAAACCAAGTTCCTGTATCTTTCGTGTAATGGTATTGCGTCCAATACCTAACTTTTGAGCCGCCTCAATACGTCTACCCCTGGTATTTGCTAACGCGGTTTGAATAAGGGTGCTCTCAAATCGTCGACTCAAAATATCCCAGACATCTTGATGTCCTGCAACCAATAATGACATAGCCTGGGCCTCTAGACCTACTTGCCAATCAGCACCAAAATGGCTTGAAGAACTCGGATTTAAAGCCCCCAAATTAGCACCGCTTAACTGAGGGTTTGTAACCGCGCTTGCACCAGAGTGCGCACCCAGGGCTAAATTAGACTTAAAAGAAGATGAATCCAAGCCAGATGCAATTGCATTTCTTTGAATTCCGTTTGCTGCGCCTTCACCACTTAAATCGCCTACTGCTAACGAACTCAGTGCGCTCGCAGATGTTGAAGCAGAGTTCGTGTTGAAATTGGCTGCACCACCCGGGGCAGACAATGAAGCAAGATCAAATCCAGCATTCACAACGGATTGCAAAACATCGGGAGGTAGATCCTTGGGCTCAATGGTTTGCGCAGGAGCCATAACAGTTAACCAGTGACAGATGTTTTCAAGCTGTCGAACATTCCCAGGGAATGAAAATGATTGCAAAACAGAGATAGCAGTTTCTGCAATGCGTTTTGACTCAACACCAAGTTGTTGTGCGCTTTGTTGAAGAAAATGGTGCGTAAGCATAGGGATATCTTCAACTCGCTCACGAAGCGAGGGCAACCTCAACCTAATTACGTTTAAACGGTGAAACAGATCCTCTCTAAATACACCATCTTTAACCCGCTGCTCAAGGTCTTGATGTGTAGCCGCAATCACTCTAACGTTTGCTTTAAGTGCAACGTGTCCACCAACCCGGTAGAAATTGCCATCACTCAAAACTCTTAATAGTCGGGTCTGCAGATCAAATGGCATATCCCCTATCTCATCTAAGAAAAGCGTTCCTCCCTCAGCTTGCTCAAATCGCCCTCTCCTCATGGTTTGAGCACCAGTAAATGCACCGCGCTCATGGCCAAAGAGTTCACTCTCTAAAAGATCTTTAGGTATGGCAGCAGTGTTGATAGCTACAAACGGACCACTTGCACGAATGGAGTGTTTGTGCAGCGCCCTAGCAACTAACTCCTTACCTGATCCAGACTCGCCTGTAATCATAACTGTCACGACGCTTTGACTTAAGCGACCAATTGCTCTGAACACATCTTGCATTGCTGGCGCTTGGCCCAGCATTTCGGGCGATAACCGAGCACTTACAGAGTCGCCTTGTTCTCGCTTACTCTCCTCCACTGCCCGTCTGATCAACTCTATTGCTTTGGGAAGATCAAAAGGCTTGGGCAAATACTCAAATGCGCCGCCTTGAAACGAGGAGACAGCACTGTCTAAATCTGAATAGGCAGTCATGATAATGACTGGCAACGCGGGATGCTTCTCCTTAACAGCAGTTAAAAGATCTAGGCCAGTGCCACCAGGCATCCTGATATCGCTGACCAATACTTGAGGGCCATCCTCTGGCAAACAAGTTTCGAGCGCCTTTAAAACGTCCTGCGGATTTGTAAAACTTCGAGTAGGCATATCCTCACGCATCAACGCTTTTTCTAATACAAAGCGGATGGACTGATCATCATCAACAATCCAAATTTGTTTCATTTAAATAAGTACCTCTGGTTTTATCTTTGAAGGGCTGCTCATACAAGTTCACCTACCCCACATGCATAGGCCTTAGGGCAAGGGAATCAAAATCATGAAATCTGTTTTACCTGGTTCGCTGTGACATTCAATCACACCTGAGTGTTGTTGAATAAAGGTTTGCGCTAAATTCAACCCCAAACCTGAACCACCATCACGACCCGAGACCAAGGGATAAAAAAGCCGATCTTTTATGCCCTCAGGAATCCCAGGCCCGTTATCTATGACATGCAATTCCAATGCCAATCGGTTCATTTGTTTGCCAAAAGTGATCTGCCTGGCTATTCGCGTCCTCAAAATGATGTTGCCCATACCATTGGCTATCTGCTCTGACAAGGCCTGAGCAGCGTTGTGGACCAAATTAAGAATAGCTTGAATCAATTGCTCTACATCCCCCCTAAATTCGGGAATAGAAATATCATAGTCCCTGACTACAACCAATCCTTTAGGAAACTCGGCCAGTATCAAGGATCTGACCCGCTCACAAACCTCGTGGATATTAACCGGTGCTACTACGTGGGGCTTGCGGTGCGGGGCCAACAAGCGATCAACCAGTGCCTGAAGCCTATCTGCCTCCCTGATAATGACTTGCGTGTATTCAATAAGATCTTTAGATTCAATTTCCATCTCTAATAACTGAGCCGCGCCTCGAATCCCGCCTAAGGGATTTTTAATTTCATGGGCCAAGTTTCTGATCAACTCTTTATTTGCCTGCGCTTGCCCCAAGGTCCGCTCTTCCCTGTCTATCCTATTTTGCTTATCCAAAGGGAGTAATTCAATCAAAATATCGCTGTTTTGTTCTAAAGGCACCAAAATCACATGAACTGCAATATCGTCCTTAGGAAATAATTTAACGTGAGCATCAAACCTAAAGGCGGCAAAATCTTTTTCACGGGCGCCGACTAATGCATTTTCAAAAAACTCTCTTTCAACAAATAAATTGAGAAGCGAAGTGCCCGTTATTGAACGCCTTGGGATTTCCATGACTTCTTCAAACGCAGAATTTGCAAATATCACCCTTCCACGTTCATCCGCGACTACAACTAAAGTGGCCAATAGGTCATAGGATATAAAGTGAGGATCCGAATTCAAAATTAATTCACCTTTAAATATAAAAAATTAAGGATGCTTAGCAATTTCACGCCTTAATCCGTTCAAGTCAGCCGAATTACGACTTAACTCATTTTCAATCTCTTGGCGCTCAACTGTATTCAAGGACTTGGATTTCAGTCGTTCCTCAAGTGCTGACTGTCTGCTAGTTAATCTATCTTTCTCAGCCAATAATATTGCCCTAGACATTTGATCCCTGGAGCTTTGCTGGTCAGCGTCTGTGACTCCTGCGTCCTCGCTCCCCCACACTTCTGAGCGAACTAAGGCTCCTGCACTCGCGTTCTTAGCTAGTGATTTGGAGTGTTGTACACCTGCAGGAACTGTGATTGGTGTATTTTTAGTGCTGAGCAGTTGACACTTATTGTTCTCATTATCAACTGCATCCAAACTAGGTTGATTAGTTAATAAATTTCCACACCTCCAAATCTCAGCCTCCCCCTCGCAATGAGCGGCCTGTGCCAACACAATACATAAAGCAATGCTTAGCGTCATCCGCAACGTTAAATACATCTTATTAAGGGTTAGATTTGAAACATTTATCCAAAAAAAAGGACGGCAACGCCGTCCTTTTTTCTGAGAAGCGTTGCTCAACTTATAGTGAGTAATACATATCAAACTCAACAGGATGAGTAGCCATACGGAAACGTGTAACTTCTTGCATCTTAAGTTCAATGTAAGCATCAATCATAGAGTCAGAGAATACTCCGCCCTTTGTCAAGAATGCACGGTCTTTATCCAAATACTCTAAGGCTTGATCAAGGCTATGGCAGACTGTTGGGACCAATGCGTCCTCTTCAGGTGGCAAATGGTACAAGTCTTTAGTAGCTGCTTCGCCCGGATGAATTTTGTTCTCTACGCCGTCAAGACCTGCCATCATGAGAGCTGAGAAGCACAGGTATGGGTTAGCCATAGGATCAGGGAAACGAGCCTCAATACGTCGTGCTTTATCGCTATTCACGTATGGAATACGAATGGAAGCAGAACGGTTACGGCTTGAATAAGCAAGCTTGACTGGAGCCTCAAATCCAGGAACCAAACGCTTGTAGCTGTTTGTGGTTGGATTTGTGATGGCGTTCAAAGCACGTGCATGTTTGATAATGCCGCCAATGTAGTAAAGCGCAAAGTCACTCAAGCCAGCGTAGCCTGTGCCTGCGAAAAGATTCTTGCCGCCTTTCCAAATGGATTGGTGTACGTGCATACCAGAACCGTTATCGCCAACCAAAGGTTTTGGCATAAAAGTAGCTGTTTTGCCGTATGCATTTGCTACGTTCCAAACGACATATTTAAGTTTTTGAGTCCAATCGGCACGCTCAACCAATGTGGAGAACTTAGTACCAATTTCGTTTTGACCAGCACCAGCAACCTCGTGGTGGAAAACTTCAACTGGAATCCCCATCTCCTCTAACAGTAGTGACATCTCTGCACGCATGTCTTGCATGCTATCAACAGGAGGAACTGGGAAGTAGCCGCCTTTAACTGTAGGACGATGGCCTCTGTTACCACCTTCCATTTTTTCACCGCTATTCCAAGGCGCTTCATACTCATCAATCTTGAAGAAAGCGCCGCCCATCTCATTGGACCAACGTACATCGTCAAAAATAAAAAACTCTGGCTCTGGACCAAAATAAGCTGTGTCTCCAATACCAGAAGACTTAAGGTACGCTTCAGCACGACCAGCAATGGACCTTGGGTCACGATCGTAGGGCTTGCGCTCAAAAGGCTCGTACACATCACAAGAAAGAGCAATAGTAGGCTCTTGGAAGAATGGATCTAAAAATACTGAACCTGCATCTGGCATGAGCAACATGTCAGATGCCTCAATACCCTTCCAACCTGCAATAGAAGAGCCATCAAATGCGTGACCTTCTGTAAATTTTTCTTCGTTAAAAGCAGAAATAGGCACTGTCACGTGCTGCTCTTTGCCCTTGGTATCCGTAAATCTGAAGTCAACGAATTTAACTTCGTTGTCTTTAACTAGTTTCATCACGTCCGCCACATTTTTGGCCATCTGAATATCTCCTAAGGGAAAAGGTTATTGAAATCTTAACGGTAGCAATGAGCAGAATTTATGCCATCCACTTGCAACCTACTTAAAGCTGAAAACGCTAGATTGTGCATCCACTCCGGGGCATTATTACAAAAAATATTGCTCTAAATGCCAATTTCAGAATTGAAACAAAAAATAAAGAGTACTTAAATACTAATAAAAAGGAATGCACCAAAAGTGAACCAATATTTAACGCACCAACTCAGGGCCAATAGATGCACCAAAATCGATCATTCTTTGCTTTAGTGCTACATAGGCCTCTTCAACGATGGGCTTGCTTCCTTTAACACCTAACTCGATGTGTTTGCCGTGCACTGGATGGTCTACGCTTGGCAGACTAAACACCTTAATCCCAGGAAATGACGCTTCGATACCCATCATATGGGGGGTTAATGCAGCTTCCATAGCTCCATAGACAATGAGGGATAGCTCTGCTGTGTTGGAGAGTTGATGGAATTGCTTATATTTGTTATCCAAAACCCATTCAATCATTGGCCATGCCATGACAGGAAAGCCGGGTACAAAATGAACAACACCGCTCCCCCCGCGACAAGAGAAACCAGGTATCTTGTTGTAAGGATTGGGAATGAGCTCAGCGCCGGTTGGAAACACGCCCATATTCAATCTATGAATATTATCCGGATGATCTGCAATGTACTCTGTACCCGCTTCTTTAGCGAGATCTTTCATACGTTGTCGAATTAGCTCTTCAGCTTGAGGGTGCAGTGAAAGTTCATGATGGAGTGCTTTCGCCGCGCATTGCCTGGTATGGTCATCTGGGGTTGCACCGATGCCGCCGCAGGAGAAATAAACACCTGGAGTACTAAAAGCCAGCTCGAGTAATTGAGTAATACGCGAGGGAGAATCACCAACAATTTGCACTTGAGATAAGGTTAGGCCACGCGCGCCAAGAAGTTCAATGACTTTGCTCATATGTTTATCGGCGCGCTTGCCCGACAAGATTTCATCACCAACAATAATGAGTCCGAACTCAGGAACGGATGAGGCCTCAGCAGGAGACGTAATTTTCATTTGAATATTAAATAAAGGTCATTAATTCTTTGTGGATCATTCGCCTCAGAGTTGCTTGAAATGATGCTTCAATTCTTCCTCGCTTAACTTTAACAACACTACTGTTTGTTCTGGAGAAATCAAATCAAGGTGAAGCATCCCAGTGATAAGCGTATTCTTATCGGCTACGTGTTTCTCATCGGCAGTCTCGCCAAAAAGCAAAACCATTAATGTTTTACCAACGATATTCATTAAAACACCAAACAACACCAACCCTAGCAACATCGTGACTGCAGCTATGATTCTTCCCCAAAAGGTAATTGGAAACATATCCCCGTATCCGGTTGTTGTCAACGTCACGATACACCACCACATGGATGCTGGAATGGATGTATAAAACCGCTTGTCCTCCGGGATCGGGTTGTGGCTGACTGGATCCAAAGGCATGTATTTAGCCGCCTCAGGTGCTGCGTCCGCAGCAAGGGGATGGATTTTTAACTCTGCATCTAGTTGCTTTTGACCAACCTCCAAAGCCTCTTCAGAGTAGAGCCCGCCTTCAACAAAGAACATTAAGCTACTAGAGATCATCAAGACCGAGAACAATGCAATAAAGTAAATTCTTAAATTTGTAACAATGGGGTTCGCAGATTTAACTTTATTGGTCAGCTCTTTTAATGCCGACTTTGCCATCTTCAAAACCCGCAAAACTCGCACAACTCTTAGCAATCTAAAGACTTTTGCCCCCTGAAGCATCCCCAGATTTAAGAGCTGCAAGATGGTCGGTAAGATTGAGACAAAATCCACCAAGCCCCAAAAGCTAAAAATATATTTAATACGGTTAACAGCAAAGAATACATTTCCCGCGTAATCCAGGATGAAAAATATAACTGCAGAATACTCTACAAAATGAAATAAATCTAAATATTCGGTCCCATAAGGCTCAACTGTTTCCAGAGCCATTGAAATACAAGAAACATAGATCCAAAAATTAATGACTGCCGCCCATCGCTTAAATGCATGGCTTACGGGGTCCGTAAAGACAGACTCGATCAGTCCTTTGCGATCATTGGCATTACTAAATTCAACAGACATTTTTACTCCGAATTTTAAAGTTTAGATGCATTTTTCAGATGAGTATGATAAACCACTCTTTCAATGTACGTTGGATTGAATTTAAATTCAATTGATCTACACCCTATTTGACCTAGAAGACATGAAAAAGGGCCCTTCATAGGGCCCCTATTTAGAAAATCAACACTGCCGTTTTATTTGCCCAACTGCGCAGCTCCAAATTTGCAAACTGCTTCGTCTTGCGAGCCCGCTCCACCAGAGCAACCCAAGCCACCAACTATTTTGCCATCAACAACCAATGGAATCCCACCGCGTGAGGCGATCACATCATCCAATGTGCTTACGTAAGCGAATTTCTGAATAGCATCCTCGAGCAATTTAGTTTCTCTACGAAAACGCACAGCAGTTCTAGCCTTATGCTCTGCAATTTGAATAGAAGCATACTGCGCACCGTCCATCCTTTTGAAAGAGACTAAATTTCCACCCGAATCCACAACGGCAACATTCATTTTCCAGTTTCGTCTCTTGGACTCGCTAATCACTGCGTTAATAAGTGCCTCTGCTTTATCAAGACCTATTGGCGCTCCGTAGGGAACATCAAAGGGCATTACATCTGGAATGATGTCCATTGGATTGGGGGCGGGTGGGGTAGTTTGAGCAAAGGAAGTTACTGCAGTGATTGCCAGTACAGCAGCAAGCGCTATTTTCGGTAAATCTAATTTCATTGAAAGTCTCCAGTTATATTTTGTTATATTTTGTTATAGTTGATTCAAAGTGGCCGTTTTAGTTGCCCAGTGAAGCTCTACTCCTATTCGCATTGGACGAATCCGTCAAATGTCCCGTGTTGATTTTGCATCCTTATTAAAAGCTCACCTCTCCCTTAAATCCCTAAGATTAGTTACAAATTGCTTACAAATCGGGCCTAAAATCAACTTATTGATTAAAAAATGTCTCCCTAGACTTCGATTTATGCCGACAGGCACAAAAATCTATGAATTTGTACTCAAGATTTAAGGCCTACAAGCCGATACTATTCAAGTTAGGGTGCAACTTATCAAATCCAATTTGAGCAAAACCTGTTAATTCATGAAAAAACTATTCTTACTCTTGCTACTTGTTTGTCAATTTTCATTTGCTGAAAACAAGTCCAATATTTTCCAAACGATCCGCTTCAAAGGCGTCAACTCTGTGGACGTTATTTTAGAAGTTGATGATGATGCTAAGGCCTGCGGCTTAAATAAATCTGATTTATTGCGCTCAGTCAACTTTATCATGAGCCAATCCAGATTGCTAAAACTTGATTCCAGTGCAGAGGACTACATTGCACTAAACATTACAACACTACCCACTTCCTATGAAGAAGGCAAAGCACCGGCTTGTTTCTTTGTAACTCAAATCGAATTAAATCGATTAATTAGTTTTAAAGATAAAAAAATATATGCTTCGCTTTGGGAAAATTCATTACTGAATTATGCAGGTTCAAATGAGAGCGAAAATGAAGGTGCAACGAATACGTTGAAAAAGGAAAGCAAGGAGCGAAGAATTAGCAATGAAAAACTCATTGAATCTGTGCTACAAAAATTAGTGTCTTCATTTTTGAATGAAGTAGAAAACGCAAACCCTTAACCACCGCCCCGTATCCCTATCCTGAAGCATCAGGTCTTGCGGCTCGAGCGATTAGCCAGTAAATGCTAGGCTCGTGCTTTGCCCTCAACTCCACCTAGCCATTGCTTGGTCGTCACTTACTCTAGCGTCAACCCACCGAGCGCCATGAGCTGTTTGCTCTTTCTTCCAAAATGGAGCTTGAGTTTTCAAATAATCCATCAAATACTCACAAGCCTTAAAACTCTCACCCCGGTGAGGTGAGGTCACTGCAACTAAAACAATCTGCTCTTTGGGTTGCAATATGCCAATTCTGTGCACTATACGCGCAGCGTTGATATTGAATTTCATACGTGCGCTTTGCATCATTTGCTCAATCGAGCGCTCAGTCATGCCCGGATAATGCTCTAACTCCAGGCTTGAGATGAAGGGTTGATTACCCTCCCCCGCTAGCTCATCATGCATGCGCTCATGCTCACGCACTGTCCCAACAAAACTGCAAACTGCACCTACGCTAGCATCATTAGCGCGCAGTTCAGCAATCTCCTTTGTGAGATCAAAATCAGCAACTTGAATACTCACCGTAAAACTCAAAAAATGAACTCCTAATTGAAAAATCCTGAGAAGTGAAGCTATTTATTATGATCCAGGGCGCCAAAAAAAGCTTCAACCCAATCAGCCACCCGTAACAGGGGGAAAGAAAGCCAATTCGCAGCCCTCCATAAGCTGCGTGTTTGGTGTACACATTTCTTGGTTAAGGGCTGTTTTAAGCACCCGGTTAAGCGATAACGCCTCAGCGTAGGGCTCCCCTTTACCGATCAACTCAAGACGCAACTCCTCCACATTTTTAGCCTGCGTCTGAATAACCTCTGAGCCGATGCCCAAGCTCTCTCGAATCGATGCAAAATAAAGAATATTAACTCTCACTTTAACCAACTCTCAAATGCAATAAAGTTCACCGTATCGCCTGCCTTAATAGTCTGACCGGGTGGATTATCAACCACACCGTCCCCCCAAACTGCAGAGGTCAGGACACCAGAGCTTTGATTGGGGTACAAATCAAGTGTGCCCTCAGCGTTTTGACGTACGCGCAAAAACTCCTCCCGTCTATCCGCTTTTAACCAATCAAAATTGGCTGTCATAGGTATACGTCTGTAAAAAACGCTATCAGCTCCTTGCAAGTACATTAGGAAAGGTTTAACTAAGAGTAAAAATGTAATGTAACTCGATACTGGATTACCGGGCAAACCAATGAAGTGGGTGTAAGGTTTTGAGTCCTCAGATCCGTTTAAACGTCCATATGCAAAGGGCTTACCAGGCTTAATTGCTAAAGCCCATTGATGCAACTCTCCTAGGGACTGGACACTGGGTTTGATGTGATCCTCCTCCCCCACTGAGACGCCGCCGCTTGTCAAAATCAAATCATGATCTAGGGCTGCTTTAGAAAGGCTATCAATAGTTGCATCCCTGTCGTCGGGAATATTACCCATATCAGTGACTAAGCAACCCGATTGACGGAGTAGTGCCTTTAAAAAATAACGATTTGAGTTGTAGATCTTACCAATGCCCATATCCTTTGGTGCAATCTCCCCAGGCATCACCAACTCGTCCCCGGTTGAGAAGAGCGCAACTCTGGGTCTAGAGGACACCAGTAAATCTTTGCGCCCTAAAGAGGCGGCCAAGCCAAGTGTCGCTGCAGACATACGCGCACCGCTTTTGAGGACAACATCCCCTTTGGCTATATCTTCCCCAGCTAATCGAATAGATTGGCCAGGAACGCCTTTGATGCGAACTCGAACACTTGAGTCCCCCACCTGTTCGCAGTCCTCTTGAATTACCACGGATGTCGCACCAACGGGGATGGGCGCCCCCGTGAATATGCGTGCAGCCTCTCCTGGCTTTAAGGCTTGTCCGCTGGAGCCGGCGGGAATCCGCTGGGTCACGTTGAGTAACGCTCCGGGTTCGCTTACATCCTGCGCTCTAACAGCATAACCATCCATTGCACTGTTGTCGTAGGGGGGAACACTCAGCTCAGAGATTACGTCCTCGCGTAGCACCCGCCCATCAAGCTCAAACGTGTCAACCCGCTCAACCCCAAGACAGGGCTGTGCAAAATGCTTTAACTGCTTGAGCGCGTCTTCAAGGGGTAATAAAGCTTTAGAAATTGTCATTGTTTCAACAGTTTTGTCACTGGGAACAGTGTTTGTCAATATAGGCCTTGATCTTGTCCACATCAGCAGGCATATTTTGAACACGGCGTGCAAGTGCCTCAATTCCGTTGAATTGGCTCGGGCGAACAGGCTCAACACCCAGTGCCTCAACTATGGTGGATGCGAATTTAATCGGCAACGCCGTCTCCAAGACAACCATAGGCGATTGAGTTTGGTGAGTTGATGCATGTTTACTCATCTGTTCACGCGCAACTTTCACACCGTCCGCAGTGTGCGGATCTATCATTTGATGGTGGTCTTTATAAACGGATTGGATTGTTTTTAAGCGATCAGCATGTGTGCTTCGTCCACTCACAAATCCGAACTTATCAAGCACATCACCAAAATACTTGTTTTTGCTTAAATCAAAACTGCCTTTGATTGCAACTTCAGAGGCAAATAATTGCTTAGTGAGTGCGCTATCTCTATCCAACAAATCAAATATAAAACGCTCGAAATTACTAGCCTTAGAGATGTCCATTGAAGGACTGGAGGTCTCGTGCGTATTTTGAGAGGTACGAACTTTATAAACCCCAGTTTTGAAAAACTCATCCAACACATCATTTTCATTGGTAGCAACGACCAATCTATCTATAGGCAAGCCCATCATTCTTGCGACATGTCCTGCGCAAACATTTCCAAAATTGCCACTAGGCACTGTAAAGCTTACGGGTGAGCCTAATTTCAAATTGCTGTGGGAACTGGAGATGACTTGGAAATAGCCCGCAAAATAATACACGACCTGTGCAAGTAATCTTGCCCAGTTAATGGAGTTGACCGTGCCAATGGAGTACTTCGCTTTGAAAGCTAAATCAGCAGACACAGATTTAACTATATCTTGGCAATCATCGAATACGCCTTCAATGGCGATATTAAATATATTCTCATCGGTCAAGCTAAACATCTGAGCCTGTTGAAAGGCACTCATCCGGTCTTTTGGGCTCGTCATAAATACCCTGACACCACGCTTACCACGCATGGCATATTCAGCCGCACTCCCCGTGTCCCCAGAAGTTGCGCCCAAGATATTCAAAGACTGCCCAGTTCTAGCTAATTGGTACTCAAACAAATTACCCAACAACTGCATTGCCATATCTTTGAAAGCCAAAGTGGGTCCATTGGATAGCGCTTGAATATATAGACCAGGCTCGAGCAAACGAATCGGTGCAATAAGTGCATCACCGAATATTTCCTTCGTATATGTTTTAAGGCATAAAGCTTCTAAATCTTTAGCAGGAATATCATCGATAAATAAACTTAAAATCTCAAAAGCCAGGTAAGCATAACCCTTACTCTCAAAGACTTCTTGAAAACGAGAGAGGTCAGCTGGACTTAAGGTTGGATACCTCTGTGGAAGGTACAGACCTCCATCTGGGGCTAGACCCTCTAACAAAATCTCGCAAAATTGGCGCGGTTCGCCCCCGCTAGCTGTTTGCTCAGCTTGGTTTGGTGTGTTTGCGCCCTTAAGCCCCTGTGCAGAGCGAGTCGAAATGTAACGCATCAAGAAAGCTCTTCCTTACGAATTCGAACGATAGGGGCTAATACAGAGGCCAAACTCTGGATACTGGCCAAGGCCTTATTCATGTGAGCCTCTAAACAGGTGTGAGTCAAAATGATTAAATCAGTTTGTTGCTTTGACTCTGTGCCAGGGCGCTGTAATACTGCATCGATACTGATATCAGCTTGGGCCAAGATGCCCGTAATCTTTGCTAACACACCGGTCTCATCTGCCACCACCAAACGCAGGTAATAGCTGGTGCGGACTTCGTCCATGCTGAGGATTGGCAAATCACTCATTGAATCGGGCTGAAAAGCAAGGTGAGGGACTCGGTTAAGAGGATCCGCAGTCATCAAACGCGTAACGTCAACCAAGTCTGCAATCACTGCACTTGCCGTAGGTTCGCTGCCCGCGCCCTTTCCGTAATAAAGTGTAGTGCCTACCGCGTCTGCTTGAATCATCACAGCATTCATCGCCCCTTCTACGTTTGCAATCAAACGCTTGCTAGGAACTAAACAAGGATGTACCCTCAGTTCAATGCCCTCTCTTGCCCCATTTGCATTCACCCTTTTAGCGATACCAAGCAATTTGATCCGGTACCCAAGTTGCTCAGCGTAACGGATGTCTTGAGCTTGAAGCTTGGAGATTCCTTCAATGTAAGCTTTATCAAACTGGACAGGTATACCGTAAGCAATCGCGGACATGATGGTCGCTTTGTGAGCAGCGTCCACCCCTTCAATGTCAAACGTTGGATCTGCTTCAGCGTATCCCAAATTTTGTGCTTGTTTTAAGACATCATCAAAGGCGAGTCCCTTGTCTCTCATCTCTGACAAAATAAAATTTGTTGTACCGTTAATAATTCCCGCAATCCATTCAATTCGGTTCGCCGTCAAACCCTCCCTGAGAGCTTTGATGATTGGAATACCACCGGCAACAGCCGCTTCAAAACATATCATGACGCCGCGTTTATGTGCAGCTGCAAAAATCTCAGTTCCGTGAACTGCTAAGAGTGCTTTATTTGCAGTAACTACGTGCTTGCCCGCTTCAATTGCGGCCATCACTAATTGCTTAGCTATTCCGTAACCGCCAATCAACTCGATCACAATGTCAATATCGGGGTTGGAAATTACAGCCTGGGCGTCGCTGACAACCACCGCGTGTTTGCCTACCACTTGACTCGCACGGGCGGTATCCAAATCTGCGACCATGGAGATCTCAATACCTCTACCCGCGCGCCTTTTAATTTCCTCTTGATTGCGCATTAGCACTTCAAACGTGCCGCGTCCAACCGTACCAATGCCTAGTAATCCAACTTGAATAGGTTTCATGTTCCGTGTTTTTTTCTGTAGTTTTGTAAAAATTTAGCGATACGACCTATCGCTTCACGAAGATCGTCTTCATGGGGTAAGAAAACAATCCTAAAGTGATCGGGTTGTTTCCAGTTAAATCCAGAGCCCTGAACCAATAAGACTTTCGTCTCATTGAGCAGCTCAAAAATGAACTTTTGATCGTCCTCAATCGGATAGACCTTTGGATCGAGTTTGGGGAACATGTAAAGCGCCGCCTTGGGTTTGACGCAGCTCACTCCTGGGATGGCCGTAATCAGCTCATAAGCCATATCTCTTTGACGACGAAGGCGCCCCCCCTCTTTAATCAAATCATTGATTGTTTGATATCCACCAAGCGCGGTTTGGATAGCCCACTGTCCGGGCACATTAGCGCACAAACGCATTGAAGAGAGCATGTTGAGACCCTCAATGTAGTCTTTTGCTGCGTCCTTGTCTCCTGAGACAACCATCCAACCAGCACGGTAGCCACAGGAGCGGTAGCTCTTGGAGAGGGAGTTAAAGGTCAAGGTTAGTACATCTGTAGATAAACTAGCGATTGCTGTGTGCTGAACACCGTCATACAAAACTTTATCGTAAACCTCATCTGCAAATATGATCAACCCGTGCTCTCGCGCAATTTGAATGATTCCTTTTAGCAGTGCATCAGAGTAGAGCGCGCCTGTTGGATTATTGGGGTTGATAACCACTATGCCTTTAGTGTGCTTGTTGATTTTGGAGCGAATATCATCCAAATCCGGCATCCATCCATTTTCTTCAACACAGTTGTAGTGAACGGGTGTACCCCCAGATAAGGATACAGCAGCGGTCCAAAGCGGATAGTCCGGCGCGGGAATTAGCAACTCATCACCGTCGTTTAAAAGTCCGTTGGTCGCCATCACAATTAATTCACTAGCGCCGTTGCCAAGGTAGATATCGTCTAAGACCACGCCAGTCACGCCTTGTTGCTGCGTGTAGTGCATGACCGCTTTTCGAGCGGCAAAAATCCCTTTGCTATCCGAATAGGCAGCAGCATTAGGCAAATTTCTAATCATGTCTTGTTGGATTTCCTCGGGCGCGTCAAATCCAAACACGGCTAAATTACCGATGTTGAGCTTGATTATTTTGTGGCCTTCGTCCTCCATCAAACGCGCTCGGTCCATAACCGGGCCACGGATGTCATAACAAACATTGGCTAACTTCGTGGATTTGAGAATGGGATTCAATGGCCCTCCGACACTTTTGGTTTATGTGCTTTAACGCCCTACCTAGCAACCCTACAAGAGCGAACCTATAATTGGAACATATTTAAAGAAAAAAACGCCTTTTAACGTCCGAAATTTAATGAAACTTCAACCTGATCGTATACAAACCCTGGCAGTTACCGGCTACGGAGAGGGTTGGATTGCTGTCAACGGAGAAAAATTTAGCCACAGCATCGTTTTATCGTCCTTGGGACTCAAACGCGAGTGGAACTGTACAGACCCCAATTTGCTGAGTGAGGCTGATTTTGCTGAACTCAGCGAAATGGGGGTAGAGATGATTATCTACGGCAGTGGTGATAAATTATGTTTTCCTCGCCCGGAGTGGCTCAAAGCCCTATTCACGAAGGGAATAGGGGTTGAATCTATGGATACACGGGCCGCCTGTCGGACTTACAACATTTTGGCTGCAGAGGGACGCAAAGTCGCTGCGGCACTCCTTGTTCAGCCCCAACCTAAGACTTCTGAGTCCGGGCTCTAAATTAGAGTTAAAATATCAGGTTGTTGCAGTTTTTGACAAATACTGCTTGTTAATTTGTTGCTAGTTGACCGGATTGAAGATTTATGGCGATCGTTCTCAACAAACCCATACCTGAATTTGAAGCGATGGCTACAGGTGGAGTGAAGGTAACTAATCACTCCCATACAGGTAAGACATTGGTGCTCTACTTCTACCCAAAAGACAACACGCCTGGCTGTACTACAGAGGCTATGCAGTTTAGGGATAAGTACAAAGACTTTACCAAGGCAGGTGCCGTCGTCTTTGGAGTATCCAGAGACAACATGAAGTCCCACGATCTTTTCAAAGAAAAATTAGAGTTGCCCTTCGAGCTGATTGCTGACACTGAAGAGAAAATGTGCCATATGTTTGGTGTCGTTAAGAATAAAATCATGTACGGCAAGAAAGTTAAAGGCATTGAGCGGAGTACCTTCCTCATTGGGGCTGATGGACTTCTCAAAGAAGAATGGCGAGGACTTAAGGTGCTTGGCCACGTGGATGAGGTTTTAAAAGCCGTCAAGTCCTTAAAGAAAAGCGCTGCAACAGCCTAGGTTGCGGGTCAGTTCCTTTGGAAATAAAGGTTCAGTCGACATTTTCGCTCCCCTACAAAGAATAGATTTGGAAATCTATGTGACAGAAATATGAATTACAAAAAATTGGATATTTGTAATTTATTTTTCTTTTTTAAATTCCCCCTCCGTTTTGGTGATTCAGTTGGGTTATGATTACCCACGAAATGTTTACAAAAGCACTCCAAAGCTCTGTTAATCAAGCCGCAAAGGTTCACCCCTTGTGCGGTTTTTTTACTTTGGAAGTTCATTCTTTTTCATTCCAAATCTCATCCAACCCAAATTATGCCCCTACCACCCGCACCTACTAAGCGCGCATCGACTCTATCCGCTCAGAGCTATGACTCTGCAGTACTCAGGAGCAGCTCCCGTCAAGATACGGCAAACAACGAGCACCCATCAAGCCCCTTATCGCAATTAGAAGATGATTACGCTTTAAAAGGTGGGGGGGGGATTCAAACGAACTTTGCCCGCGATCCTTTAGACAAGGGTGAAGACGCAAGCGATCAAGAGATTTTGAGCTCAAGCAGCAAGGGCGATGCGGTTTACTCGCCGGCGCAGAGTGAGAAAAAGAAAGTAAAGAAAAAGAACACTGGGCCAAGCAAACTCTTTGTGTTGGATACGAACGTGTTGTTACATGACCCGATGTGTCTGTTCAGGTTCGAGGAAAACGATATATTCCTCCCTATGATCGTACTTGAGGAGTTAGACGGTCACAAAAAGGGGATGACTGAGGTTGCGCGTAACGCGCGACAAACTTCTCGCACACTTGATGCACTCGCGGGCACCCATAACGCGGATATCACCGCAGGTTTGAAACTAAACAGCACAGGGCATGTTGAAGTGTCGGGTAAGTTGATGTTTCAAACTCAGCCGCTGACCTATAAACTACCCGACAGCTTACCGCAAGGAAAGGCGGACAACCAAATTTTGGCCGTAGTTGGCGCCCTCGTTGAGAAGATGGCACCAAGGGAAGTAGTCCTTGTCTCCAAGGACATTAATATGCGCGTTAAAGCGCGCGCGCTGGGATTAGCGGCAGAGGACTACGAAAACGACAAAACCCTAGACGATGGAGACCTGCTGTACTCCGGAGCCCTCTCCCTTCCGCATGACTTTTGGCTCAAACAAGCTAAAACAATTGAGAGTTGGCAATCAGGGAGTCAAACTTTTTACAGATTCTCTGGATCGATCGTGGCAGAGCTGCACATCAATCAGTTTGTCTTCTTAGAGGTACCAGGTGAACCCAATTTTTATGCGCGTGTGACTGAAATCAGGGGCAAGACTGCCGTTGTGAAGACGCTCAAAGATTTTCATCACATCAAAAATGCAGTTTGGGGCGTAACAGCCAGGAACCGTGAACAAAACTTTGCGATGAATTTGCTGACTGATCCTGATATTGATTTTGTGACTTTGACTGGTACTGCGGGCACTGGCAAGACGCTCATGGCCTTGGCTGCTGGCTTAACTCAGGTGCTTGATGACCGTCGGTACACGGAGATCATCATGACCAGGGCGACCGTTAGCGTGGGCGAGGATATTGGATTCCTTCCGGGTACCGAAGAGGAGAAGATGGGGCCTTGGATGGGTGCGCTTGATGATAATTTAGAGGTACTCGCAAAAACAGATACTGGCTCTGGTGAATGGGGCCGCGCGGCAACCAACGAGTTGATAAGGAGTCGCATCAAAATAAAGAGCATGAACTTTATGCGAGGTCGCACCTTTATGAGCAAGTACGTAATCATTGATGAGGCACAGAATTTAACACCTAAACAAATGAAGACCCTCATCACGCGCGCAGGACCTGGCACCAAAATCATCTGCATGGGTAACTTGGCACAGATCGACACGCCCTACCTAACGGAGGGGTCCTCCGGGCTCACATTTGCAGTAGATCGGTTTAAAGGGTGGGCCCACGGTGGCCACATTACCTTGGCTCGTGGTGAACGCTCTAGGCTGGCAGACTTTGCAAGTGACGTGCTCTAGCCGTACATTACGCAGTTACTGCAGGTCTTGTAGGCCCGGCAATTCCGGCTTTAAACCTAGCCTAAAAGTTATCACGAGCTAATCGCTCAATCTCGCTCGTTGCCTCTTGTTAACGATTCAAACTTGGTCAGCGGCTTTAAGAATGCCAATTTAACGGTACCTGTCGGTCCGTTTCTTTGTTTGCCAATGATGATCTCGGCAATACCTGGCTCTTTAGAGTCCTTGTTATAGTAATCATCGCGGTAGATAAACATAATCACATCCGCATCCTGCTCGATCGCGCCAGACTCTCTTAGATCGCTCATCATCGGACGCTTATCAGTACGGGTCTCAACGCCTCGGTTGAGCTGGGACAAAGCAATGATGGGGCACTGAAGCTCTTTGGCAAGCATCTTAAGGCCTCTGGAGATCTCGCCTAACTCCGTAGCGCGGTTATCTCCATCACTAGAGCCGGTAGACATCAGTTGCAAGTAATCAACTACTATAAGCCCCAATTTGCCGCATTGCCTAGAGAGTTTTTTGGCATTCGCTCTCAACTCACTTGGGTTAAGCCCTGGTGTTTCATCAATAAACAATGAAACTGTTTGCAACCGCTCAACCGCTTCGGTTAGCCGAGGCCATTCGTCATCGGACAACTTGCCAGTTCTTAGATGTCCTTGATCGATTCGACCAATCGATCCAACCATACGAATAGCCAGTTGTGAGGCGCCCATCTCCATGGAGAACACAGCGACTGGGAGCCCCTCCCCCAAAGCAACGTGTTCGGCGATGTTGATAGCTAGAGCTGTTTTACCCATAGAGGGCCTTGCAGCAAGCACAATCAAGTCACCCGACTGCAGGCCAGAGGTCATCTCGTCAAAGTCAATAAACCCACTAGGAATGCCTGTAATGTCGTTGGGATTTTTAGACATCTCGTCGACTCGCCCTAAAAGGTCCGAGATGAGTTGATCCATACTTTGAAAGCCCTGCCTTAAGCGAGAGCCCTCCTCACCGATCTTAAATATCTTTTGCTCAGCTTCATCCAAAATCTGAGCAACAGGTCGGCCTTTGGTATTGAAAGCTTCGGCTGCGATTTCATCACTCGCAACAACCAATTTACGAAGAATCGCTCTCTCACGCACGATCTCAGCGTAACGTCGAATATTGCCGGCACTGGGAACGTACTGCGCAAGCGCGTTCAACTCCCCCAAACCGCCGACTGCATCAGCCTTATCCTGATCCAAAAGTGCTTCATAAACAGTGATCACGTCCGCGGGGCGTGAGCCACTAATTAGGCTCTGAATCGAGGCATAAATTAGTCTATGTTCAAACTTATAAAAATCACTCTCTGACAACACATCTGAAACTCGGTCCCAAGCTGAGTTATCTAGCAAGAGCCCGCCCAACACGCAGGACTCAGCCTCCAACGAGTGAGGGGGCACACGTAACTGTGCTAACTGAGGATCACTCGATTGGGTAGAAAACTTCTTTCTAGATGCAAACGCCGTAGACATTAAAACTTTCAAAAAATGAATGATCGATATCTAAAATAATTCATAGTTACCAAACTCTTAACTTCAATGACGCACTATACATCTGTCTGGACAATGCCCTCGTATGTCACTGTTGATAAGGTTGTGCATAAGTCATGAATAAACAGTGAAAAAGGAGTTAACAAAATTCTGCAAAGCTTAGACGAAAGCGTAAAAAACAACTTATATAAAAAAAGGGACAAAACCAATGATTATGGCTTTCTCCCTTTAGGTCCGTCAGATAGGATCAATCTCACGGTTAACTATTAGCCCATTCGCAGGGCTTAACTCTAGCGTTTGTATTAGGCTGATTCGCCGTAGACGCTAATATTGATATCAACTACAACATCCGTATGTAGTGAGACACTTACAGTGCTATCACCAACGATCTTGATAGGGCCATTGGGCATGCGGATTTGTGACTTGAGGATGGAGTACCCGCCTTTGTTAAGTTCATCAGCAATATCGTGATTGGTAACAGAGCCGAATAAACGACCGTCTACACCAGATTTCTGAGTAACTTTCACTGTAGTACCAGCAAGCTTTTCACCCAACTTAGTGGCTGTTGCAAGCTTTTCAGCTGCAAGCTTCTCAAGCTCAGCGCGACGGGCCTCAAAGTCTTTAATTGCCGCGTCAGTTGCACGCTTTGCACGACCAGATGGAATTAAAAAGTTACGAGCAAAGCCGTCTTTAACTTTAACAACATCACCTAAGTCACCAAGGTTGACTACTTTGTCTAGAAGAATAATTTGCATGATTGTGCTTTCCTTAGATCTTGTGTTGATCGGTGTAAGGCAACATCGCAAGGAAGCGTGAACGCTTGATAGCAGTGTTGAGTTGGCGCTGGAAGATGGCGCGAGTGCCCGTCAAGCGAGCAGGAATGATTTTCCCGTTCTCAGCGATAAAGTCACGTAATGTGTCAATATCTTTGTAGTCGATTTCTTCTACACCAGTTACTGTGAAACGACAAAAGCGCTTGCGCTTAAAAAGCAGTGATTGTGTGTTGCGCTTTGGGCGCTTGTCTTTGTTAAATTTTTTAAATGTGGCCATGATATGAGCCTCCCTTATAACTTTGAAACTTCTTGTATGTGAAAAATAACAGTTTTGTACGACTTAGGTGAAACCAAGAATCCAACAAGTCCTAATGGAGTTCCTAGCGGGGTCTCAGAAATGATTTTCACCAAATCTCCCATCACCAGGGCCCTAATGGACAATCGGACCTGCCTTTTGCGACCCAACTCCTCTAACTCCATCTGATGCTCTAAGAGCAGATCAAGAGCGGGTAAGCCAGCAGGTGTAAAACGTTGCGCCGATATTTCTACAACCGTTGCGCTAAGTTCTACTCTGTTCACGCCTTTCGTAAGGATTAACTGTTGCTCTTGAAAATTTAAGCCTGGAACTCAGATTGCTGAGCTTTACGGGCTTCTTCACGCTCTACGGACTTCATCATGACTGAAGGGCCTGTTTCCGCCTTCTTTTTCAGAACAGTTAAGTGACGTAGTACAGCGTCGTTGAATTTGAATGCGTGCTCAAGCTCTGCCATGATTTCTTGATTAGCTTCAATGTTCACACAGATGTAGTGCGCCTTGGCTAATTTATTAATCATGTAAGCCAGTTGACGATGGCCCCAATCTTCGATGCGGTGAATGGCACCGCCACCCGCTGTGATCATGCTCTTGTAACGATCGAGCATAGCAGGTACTTGTTCACTTTGATCAGGATGGATCAAAAGTATGATTTCGTAATGACGCATAAACACTCCTTGTGGGTTGAGCCCTCCGCGGCGTCTAGACGCGGTAGAGCAAGGCAAAGACCAACATTATAACCCGCCCGAGCACGTACTTCAACTTATACAATGACTCAACCAGAGCAGATCCAAATCTAGCACTTAAAAAATAATACTTAAGATTTAACTTTAAAAATATCTGAAATACCCAATTGAATAAGTGCGATTAATTTAAACACAAGGAGATGAAATTAAGATTCAGGAGCAACTGTATTGGTAAATACAGTTGCAACCTAATTCAAAAAATTATCTTATTTTTTACCCAAGGATTTCCAAGTTTCAATGACGCTGTCTGGATTCAATGAAATTGAGGCTATGCCTTGCTCTACCAACCAATGCGCAAAATCAGGATGATCGCTTGGGCCTTGTCCGCAGATACCTACGTACTTTCCGCTTTTGATACAAGCGTCGATTGCGTTCTTGAGAAGCACTTTCACGGCCGGGTCGCGTTCATCAAAATCAGCAGCAAGTAGCGGCATCCCTGAATCACGATCTAGACCAAGTGTTAACTGTGTCAGGTCATTGGAACCAATTGAGAAGCCATCAAAATACTCTAAGAATTGATCGGCTAATACGGCGTTACTCGGAATCTCACACATCATGATTATTTTCAAATCATCTTGGCCTCGTTTAAGTCCGTAGTTGGCCAAAAGCTCCGTAACGGCCTTGGCTTGGCCCAGCGTTCTTACAAAAGGCACCATGACCTGAACATTGGTCAATCCCATCTCATTTCTGACTCTTTTTATAGCCTCACATTCCATCTCAAAAGCTGGCCTAAAGTCCTGCGCCAAGTAGCGTGCAGCACCTCTAAAGCCTAGCATCGGATTTTCTTCCTCAGGCTCATAACGACTACCTCCAATTAGTTTGCGGTACTCATTGGATTTAAAGTCTGATAAACGAACGATCACTGGCTTTGGCCAAAACGCAGCAGCAATCGTTGCAACACCCTCAGCAACTTTATCTACATAAAAAGCTTTGGGTGAGGCATGACCGCGAGCCACGGACTCCACCGCCTTCTTGAGATCCATATCCACATTAGGATAATCCAAAATTGCTTTTGGGTGAATACCAATGTTGTTGTTGATAATAAACTCTAAGCGAGCAAGGCCTACACCTTCATTGGGGAGTTGCGCAAAATCAAAGGCCAACTGCGGGTTACCCACGTTCATCATGATTTTTGTAGCAATCTTTGGCATTGTGCCCCGTTCAACTTCGCTCACCTCAGTCTCTAGTAGACCATCGTAGATAAAGCCAGTATCACCCTCAGCACAACTAACCGTCACCAAGGTTTGGTTGGTGAGTGTCTCAGTTGCATTACCGCATCCAACCACTGCAGGGATACCAAGTTCACGAGCAATAATGGCTGCGTGGCAAGTACGCCCTCCTCGATTGGTCACTATTGCAGCGGCGCGTTTCATGACCGGCTCCCAATTGGGATCCGTCATATCAGTCACCAAAATATCGCCGGCCTGAACCTGGTCCATTTCAGCAATTGAGTGAACTAAGCGAATATGCCCTGTACCTATTTTTTGACCAATAGCACGCCCCTCAGCAAGCACAGTACCCGTTGACTTTAATTTGTAACGAAGTTCGGCCTTGCCCTTTTGTTGACTCTTTACGGTTTCTGGCCTTGCTTGCAAAATGTAGATCTGCCCGTCCACACCGTCCTTACCCCACTCAATATCCATGGGTCGAGCGTAATGCTTCTCGATGATAAGCGCGTATTTGGCAAGTTGCTCAACATCTGCATCAGTCAATGAAAAACGATTACGCATCTCCACAGGCACATCGACTGTTTTCACTAACTCTCCAGTCTTTTGCTTTTCCTCTGAAGTAGAGAAAGTCATCTGAATAAGTTTCGAGCCTAAGTTACGACGTATGATGGCGCGTTTATTCGCACTAACCATCGGCTTGTGAACATAAAACTCATCTGGGTTAACTGCCCCTTGAACTACCGTCTCCCCCAAGCCGTAACTAGAGGTGATGAAGACAACGTCTTCAAAACCTGACTCTGTATCAATCGTAAACATAACACCTGCTGAGCCCTTGTCTGAGCGTACCATGCGCTGCACTCCTGCAGACAGGGCCACATCTGCGTGCGCAAATCCCTTGTGAACACGGTAACTTATGGCTCGGTCGTTGTACAGTGAGGCAAAAACTTCCTTCATCTTGTGCAAAATATCCGGCAAACCTACAACATTTAAAAATGTCTCTTGTTGCCCAGCAAAGGATGCATCAGGCAAGTCCTCCGCAGTAGCAGAGGAGCGAACCGCATAAGATGCATCAGTTTGTTTACCGTTGAGTTTTTCAAAAGCGAAGCCTATTTCGCGCTCTAGATCTGCGGGGAAGGGCTGGCTCAGGATCCAGCCCCTAATTTCTGCGCCCGCTTTAGCCAAGGACCTAACGTCCTCAGTATCAAGGGTTTTGAGCCTGTCTTCAATTTTCTTACCCAGGCCTTCAAATTTCAAGAACTCTCGGAAGGCGTGAGCCGTCGTCGCAAAGCCTGTTGGCACCTTAACGCCTGCAGGTAACTGGGAGATCATCTCACCAAGACTCGCGTTTTTACCGCCGACCGACTCAACGTCGGTCATCCTTAGGTTTTCAAAAGGTACGACCAAGGCGGTCGCTTCAAATAGTTTAGACATGAGAAAGCTCCAGAAGTTAAAACTGGTATGCCCCTAATGAGGGATTGTGGCCTAGCAGTATTTAAAAAGCTAGCGCAAGCCTCTAGGAGTATTAAACGCGCCCGTGCATCCCGGCTTTGTGGTTCTTGTTTGTTAGGGATGCTTGAAAGGGGCATTTTTGAAAAATAAGTAAGTACACTGATTTTAGCGGATCTCTAAGTTGGACTACGATTAAGGCAAAATAGCCAACAATCTACCTTCAAATCCCAAAGCAAACTCAATAATGCACAACTACACCGTCTTTTTTGTATCCGATGGCACCGGCATTACCGCCGAAACCTTTGGAAATGCCATCCTTGCACAATTTGAGCTAACTCCTCGCCATATCAGGCTCCCCTTTGTGGATACCGTTGATAAAGCGCATCAAGCAGTTCGACAAATTAACCAAACTGGTCTCGTTGAGGGCAGGCGCCCCATTGTTTTTACAACGCTTGCAAATACAGAAGTTTTTCAGGTCCTACAAACTACTTGTGAAGGAATGCTTTTGGATATGTTTGGCACTTTTGTGCATCCACTTGAGGAGGAGTTTGGGATTAAATCAAACCACCGTATTGGAAGATTCTCAAACGTCAGCAAGAGCCGCGCTTATCATGACAGGATAGAGGCCATTAACTTTAGTCTCTCCCACGATGACGGACAATTGAATAAAGACTTAGAGCTCTCTGATGTTATTTTGGTCGGCGTGAGCCGTAGCGGAAAGACACCAACAAGCTTATACCTAGCAATGCAACACGGCCTCAAAGCCTCCAACTATCCGTTGATACCGGAGGACTTTGAGCGCCAACAACTCCCTGATGCTTTGAAGCACCATATCAACAAGATCTTTGGACTAACGATCCAATCAGAGCGCTTAAGCGAAATTAGAAATGAGCGAAGACCCAACTCCAAATATGCCAGTTTAGAGAACTGTCAATACGAGGTCCGAGAGGCTGAGGCGATGATGCGTCGCTCAGGGATTAGATGGCTATCTACTACAACCAAAAGTATTGAGGAGATTGCAACAACCATACTTCAAGAAATACGCCCAGAGAGGTTAAGTTACTAGGCTATTTTCCTGTTCAAACCCCAATTGAGTTACCCTCACCTCAAGGGTGAAGTCGGTAAAACGCCTCTATCCCCGCCTTGGCAATTTGAGCATCTTCAGGTGACTTAACACCGCTGACTCCGACAGCACCAATGACTTGCCCGTCCTTCAAAATTGGTACTCCGCCCTCAAGAAGGCCGTCTATTTCGGGTGCAGTGATGAATGCGTAACGGCCGTTATTTATGACGTCCTCATATATCTTGGTCTCCCTTCTCCCTAAAGCTGCAGTCTTAGCCTTAGCAGGGGCCATGTGCGCTGAAAAAGGGGCAGCACCGTCAAGGCGTAAAAGATTGAGCAAATGTCCACCGTCGTCTACGATAGCAATTGATACAGCCCAGTTATTTTTGTGAGCCTCAGCCTCACTCGCCGTCATAATCACTTTGACGTCTGCACTCTCTAGGTAATATTTGGTTTTCATAAAATAATTGATAAATGTTTTAATACAGTCTTCACTACAAACTGCATTCGAGTTTGTATTCTAGATTAACGTATAGCAGATCAAATGCACTGTAAAACTCTCCCGATCTGGGGTGTGGGGCGCCAAAAAAATCCAGAAACAATGTAGAACCGCCTTGAAATATATTACTTAAATACGAACAAAAACGCCTTTTTTTAACAGAAAGAACAATATAGTACGCAATTTAAACCCTTATTTAATAGATCTTATAACACCTACCACTTGAATTGTCCTAAAATGATCCATATATGCTAATTGCATACTTTTTGGAGATATACAGATGAATGAACAATATCAGACGATTGATTATCCCTACGAAACGCTGAGTGCAGATGCTCGTAACCGTGTCATGCGCAACACCTATTGGTTGCTCGCAATCAGCATGATCCCAACCGTTTTAGGCGCATGGATTGGCATCGCAACGGGATTAACTTATGCACTTTCTGGTGGACTTGGAACAATACTCCTTTTAGTTGGCGCTTTTGGCGGCATCTACGCTATTGAGCGCACCAAAGAAAGCGTGACCGGCGTATACGTGCTACTTGGCTTCACATTCTTTATGGGCCTCATGTTGTCTCGTATGATCGCTATGGTCCTTGGTTTTAGAAACGGCGCTGAACTTGTGATGCTTGCCTTTGGGGGAACAGCAGGTGTTTTCTTCCTCATGGCGAGTGTTTCAACCGTTATCAAGCGTGACCTCTCAGCACTGGGCAAATGGTTATTTGTTGGCCTTGTAATGCTGATGATTGGAAGTCTTATCAACCTCTTTGTAGCTTCTACAGCGGGAATGCTGGTGATTTCTGTACTCTCAATCGGTATATTCAGTGCTTTTATGCTTTACGATTTAAAGCAAATTTTAGACGGCGGTGAAACCAACTACATCTCTGCAACTTTAACGCTTTACTTGGACATCATCAACGTATTCCAAAGTCTTTTGGCATTGCTCGGAATTCTCGGCGGTGAAAGAGATTAATACTGCTTGAATTACGCACAGGTCAACATCACCGTAGGGGGTCTATGCTAAGAGCATAGACCCCCTATTTCATTGATCGAATAAAGTTCCTCTAGCTCCGTAGATCTAATATTAATTAGTTCAACTTGGCCAGTCAAAAACGGCCATACTCTCGACGTGTGCGGTTTGGGGGAACATATTTACCACTCCAGCCACCGTGCACACATACCCTGCCTCATTCACCAGAATTTGCGCATCACGAGCCAAAGTTGATGGATTACAACTTACGTAGACGATTCTTCGAGGGGGCCTCCAACCAGCCTGGTTCGTAGTTGTTGAAGTGTCATTTCTTACACTCTGCAACTGACTAATTTGCGCCAATGCTTTGACCAAGGCCATGCAACCCTCCCGTGGAGGATCAACGAGCCATTTATCAAACGTACCGTCCGCCCAAAGCGCTTCTGGCGTCATATCAAAGAGATTACGGACAACGAAATCAGCCGGATTAAGCGGAGTAGATCCTTGTTTTAAACGTCTTTCTTGGTTGTACAGAAAATTTTCTTTTGCCCGTGCAACGAGTATCTCACTACCCTCAACCCCAAGGACGTTGGAGGCAATGGTTGCTAGGGGAAGCGTAAAGTTACCCAAACCACAAAACCAGTCGACAACGCTCTCACCCGCTTTTATCTGGAGGTACCTAATCGCCTTGGAGACCAAGACCTCATTGATGTGCGGGTTGACCTGCGTAAAGTCAGCAGGGCGATAGGGCATACGCACACCAAACTCATGAATACTGTAGCCTAAGCGAGAGGGTTGAGACTCGTCCATCAAGTGCAGCGAGTCAGTTCCCTGCGGTTGCAACCACCACTGAACATTGTGCTGATCTGCAAAGGCCCTCAGAATCTCAATATCACTTGACTCAAGCGGAGCTAAATGCCTAAGAACAAGAGCAGTTACTTCGTCCCCACATGCCACTTCAATTTGGGGACAACTCTCGCGAACTGTCAATGAACTGATAAGTGATCGCAGCGGTAACAGCAAGTTACTAACGTGCACAGGCAAAACCGAACAAGAGTGAATGTCAGCGATATAGCGACTTTGTCGTTCATGAAATCCAACCAACGCCCCCTCACGCGCTTTCACGTAACGAACCGACAGGCGGGCTCTATAGCGATATCCCCACTGTGGCCCATGGATAGCTCTCATGATCTCAAGTGGTTTTACTCGACCTATATGCCACAAATTATCTTCAAGCACTCTTTGTTTAATCGCTACTTGAGCGGCTCCGTGTAAATGCTGCATCTTGCAACCACCACAGTCGGTTCTTTTTAACCCAAAATAGGCGCACTCAGGCGTAACACGTTGAGAGGATTCTTTCAAAACCTGAACACATACCCCCTCCTCCCATTTGGGCTTGCGTATGTTGATCTGTGCTTTGACGGTCTCAAAGGGCAACGCGCCCTCTATGAATACAACCTTTCCGTCCTCGCGTCTACTGACTCCTCGCCCTTCTAAATCAAGGGATTCGATAAGGTAAGTTGGATAGGTTGATATAGCGCTCAAGTCCAATGACTCAACTGCTTTAGAGGCAGTCCTTTGCGCTTTGGATTTTGAATTTTTTCTCAACGTGCAGGCAACCACTTAAGGGGGTCAACGGGCTTGCCGTACTTGCGAATCTCAAAGTGCAACTCCGCTTGCTCAGCATCACTGTTGCCAACTTCAGCTATTTTTTGCCCCTGCTTTACGTTTTGATCTTCCTTGACCAAAATCGTTTGATTGTGTGCATAAGCGCTTAAATAGGTGTTGTTGTGTTTGATGATGAGCAAATTACCGTAGCCCCTTAGTCCTGAGCCTGAATAGACTACTTTTCCATCCGCCGATGCCAAAACTGGATCTCCTAATTTGCCGGAAATATCTACCCCCTTGTTCTTTGATTCATCAAAAGTTGCGATTACTTTTCCTACAGATGGCCAGATAAAGTTGGGAGTCTCCCCTGTATTGTCGCTATTTGATGAATTGCTTGTTAGAGTTGGCGAAGTTGCAGGCGTGGTTGTTGGCGTGCCAGAAGGTGCCGCTATAGGTGCAGGAGTTGTAGGAGTAGGTGTGGTTGCAAGTGATGAGGGCGGTTGTGGGCCACTAGACGTGCCAACGCTTGTCATCGTGCCCGTGCTGGTTGTTGGATTATTTTGAGAGTTGACGGGGCGAACAACGACTCCCTCCGTTGTCACCACTGCCTCAGGGGGCACCACCCTCAATACACGACCTGCCTCAATGACATTGGGGTTGTCTACATTATTCCATTTCGCAAGATCTTTCCAGTTTTGACCATGATCCAAAGAAATATGATAAATGGTGTCTCCAGGTTTAACCGTGTAATAACCCGGCCGGTTTGGGCTCTCAACGGGTACTGAAACGGGCGAAGCAGGTGGGCGAGCACTTACATTCGCACGGGGATCTTTGTAATTGGATTTTCCAATAGAGTGATCAAGTACAGGGGCAGGAATTGAGATATCGGAGCTTATACAGCCCTGAAGTGCTGCAGCACATAAGCTTCCCAAAAGAACAGTGCTTAATGAAGCGCTATTTCTCCGCTTTTGAGCATCGCTCTTATCTGCTTCATTTCTTCCACTTAAGGGTGCCATCCTGCATCTCCAGATCATTTTTAATTAATCCCCGATTTTAGAGGCACAAAGTGAACCGCTTCAAGATAAGTTTTCTCAAAGCCATCATCAGTTTTATCAACAACCATCAAGGTCTGTGTACGCTCACCCGTTTCCACAGGAGCCACTATACGCCCGCCCACTGCAAGTTGGTTTAACCAATGTTCGGGAATGTTCTCCCCCCCCGCTGCAGCAATGATGCCGCCATATGGGGCACCTTTTTCGTATCCCAACATGCCGTCACCAAAAAGTAAATGTAAGTTTGGAATCCTAAGCGGGCGTAAGTTTTCTTTGGCACGAACGAACAGTCCCCTTAAGCGCTCGATACTATATACCTCAGTAGAGAGCTGACTCAATACAGCTGCTTGATATCCGCAACCTGTGCCGATCTCTAAAACTCGCCCTAGTTTGCCACTAGCATTCAGGCTCTTCCCTTGCCTGAGCAATTCAATCATGCGCGCTACGACATTAGGCTTAGAGATGGTTTGGCCCAAACCAATCGGTAAACTTGTATCTTCATAGGCCTGATTGACCAAAGCAGTGTCCACAAAACGGTGCCTCTCAACTTTTAGCATCGCACCAAGCACCGCGTTATCCGTAATGCCTTGTTGAGCAAGTTTTCTAACCATATGCTCTCGAACAGTTGCAGAATCTAGCCCTACACCACTAGCGCTCTCAAGCCCCAAATCACTTGGCTTTGTTGAACGAACGGTTTGCTCTTGAAGTTTGGACAAAGGATGATTAGCCTGCACAGGGGCAAAGAGTTGGACAGTCCTGTTTGCAAGGTTTTTCTTAGACTCGAGCGCATCGAGCTTTAGCGGAAATGACGGTCTCTCTTTTGTCATTCAAATATTAGGTTTTTTTAATTATGAAAGAATTTCTCACCCGTAACCAACTCTTACTAAATATTGATTTATTTGTTCAGTACTTTTGACCAAGACTCTAACTCGGCGTATTCAGTTAAGTCAATTTGCAAAGGTGTAATCGATACATGTCCGTGCTTGGTTGCATAAAAATCTGTGTCACTAGCGTCATCCTTAGCTGCCCCCGCCCCACCGATCCAGTACATGGTCTCACCCCTTGGATTCTCCTGAGTAATGACCCGTTCTGCGGCGTGTCTCCTCCCCAATCTACAAATCTTACTAGAACCTAGTTGATCAAGTGGCTTGTTGGGAACGTTGACATTGAGAAGCCAGGGCTTGGAGCCTAGAATATGAGACTCTTTCAGCTCCAAGACTAGGGCGCGAGCGCGCGCTGCAGCAGCGTCTAGGTGCTCCCATCCTTTATGCACTTGCGAGAAAGCGACAGCAGGTATTCCCATCAAATACCCCTCCATGGCAGCACCCACAGTACCAGAATAGATCGTATCGTCCCCCATGTTGGCGCCGTTGTTGATCCCGGATACCACCAGATCAGGTTTGTATCCTAACAATCCAGTCAATGCGATATGGACGCAGTCTGCGGGCGTACCGTTAACATAACGAAACCCATTGGACGCTTTGTTGACATACAAAGGCGCATTTAAGGTTAAAGCATTAGACTTGGCACTGTTATTGTGCTCTGGAGCGACAACTTCGACTTGTCCCAAATCCTTCAAAGCCTCGTAAAGCGCAATTATGCCGGGAGCCTGATAACCGTCGTCATTAGAAACTAAAATTTTCATCTAAACCCTTTATTGATCCCTGATTGTAGGGTCAGTCCGTGATCTATTTGCAAAATACAATAGTTCCTAAGATTTAAGCGGTGTCTAAAGTTGTATTGTTTAGACTCGGCCTACAAAACATAAAAAGGATTCAATATGTTGGCATGGTTATGCGAGAAAACAACTGGAGTAGATGACCTAATCAGAAAAGAAATCCCAACCCCAACGCCAGGCGCACAGGAGGTTCTAATTGAAATTGAAGCTGCAAGTCTTAATTTCCCAGATCTTTTGATCGTACAGAACAAATATCAACTCAAACCCCCTCTTCCATTTGTTCCAGGTGCTGAATATGCGGGAATTATTCGTGCTGTAGGCGAGGATGTTAACGGCCTAGCTATTGGGACTCGAGTGGCTTGTTTAAGTAGTACGGGGGGGTTTGCAACGCATACCCTGGCTCCTGCTAAATTGTGTCTTCCTTTGAGCGAGCGCTTTACACCGGAGGACGGCGCGTCTTTTATTATGACCTATGCGACCTCGCACCACGCACTTATTGACCGAGGCGGGTTACAGGCAGGCGAGACAGTGCTAATTTTAGGAGCAGCGGGGGGAGTTGGATCTGCAGCCATTCAAATTGCAAAGGCTAAGGGCGCAAAAGTCATAGCAGCAGTATCGAACGCCGAAAAATGCGCCACCTGCAAAGAACTGGGCGCAGATGAGTGCATTAATTACTCAGAAGGAGACTTTCGTGAGCAAATCAAAGCACTTACGGGTGGACTAGGTCCAAACGTGATTTACGATCCCGTGGGAGCCCAATGGGCAGAGCCAGCATTTCGATCAATTGCTTGGCGAGGAAGGTATTTAGTCGTTGGATTTGCTGGCGGCAATATCCCAAGCATTCCTCTAAATCTCATGCTTCTAAAAGGGGCCAGCGTAATTGGAGTGTTCTGGGGTGATTTCTCCAGGCGTGAGTACGAAAAAAATAAGGAAATGCTCAAAGAACTCATGGAATGGTATGAAAAAGGCCTTATCAAACCTTTAATAGACAGTGTTTCCGATATGGCCGATCTTAAAACGGCCTACGCAAAAATGAGTTCACGAGGTGTTAAAGGTAAATTGGTCCTTAAAAACCTAAGTCAATAATTGCTCCCGATTCAACCCCGTTCAACAAATGCCTGAATTAAATTCAACACCAATCATCCTGACCATATCTCTTGTTGTAATTGCTTGCTCCTTAGTTATAGGACTGGTTGCATTTTTAATTCATAAATTGCAGCAAAATTCTAAGGATGCAAGCACTTTAGGGCTCGCTCTAGATTCAGATCCACTTAACCCAATCAATACGGCATTGGCTAAAGAGAGACTTGAAGTTTTAGAGCGGGAGCGGGAGTATTTAAAGTCCCAGATCCAAGTGCTTCAACTTGATTTTGCCAATGCACAAAAAGAAATTAATCAAACCCGGGAAGAAAAAAGTATTGCACTTGCTAAATTAGAAGCTGAACAAGTTGCCCACCGATCAACACTCAGTGCAAAAGTGCTTGAAACTGAATCACATGAGCACACTAAAGGCCGTTTAAATGAAAGCAATCAAACATTAGCGAAATTAAGTATTCAACTTGAAAACGAAAAAAATTCGGCTAGGGAAAAGATTGAACTACTCAATCAAGCAAAAGAGAGTCTCAGTATTCAATTTAAAAATTTAGCACAAGAGATATTAGAGGAAAAATCTAAGAAATTCTCAGAAGACAATCAAGCGCGCCTGAGTCAACTCTTAGACCCATTAAAGACAAAAATTACCGAGTTTCAAGCAAAGGTCGAAGACGTTTATGTGAAAGAAGGTAAAGATCGATCTGCACTTGCCGAGCAAGTCAAGCAGTTGGTCACGCTCAATCAAAACTTAACTGAGGAAGCTAAAAATCTGACTAACGCACTTAAAGGCTCTAGCAAAACTCAAGGTAATTGGGGGGAGTTGGTGTTGGAACGCGTCCTGGAAGGCTCTGGGCTGCGAAAGGGCGAAGAATACGTTGTTCAGGTTAGCCAAACAAGGGAGGACGGGAGCAAAGCGCAGGCCGATGTGGTTATACACCTCCCCGAAGAACGCTCTCTTGTGATTGACTCAAAAGTTTCATTGATTGCCTACGATGAGTTTATGTCTACGGAGGACGCCGAGCAAAGAAAGCTAGCAGCTAAAAAGCACATTGAATCCGTCAAAAATCACATTAAAGAGTTATCCAATAAAAACTATCAATCCCTTTACGGCATTAAGTCCCTTGATTTCGTACTGATGTTTGTTCCAATTGAGCCGGCTTTTATGCTTGCAATCACGCATGACAAGGAAATTTTCATGGAAGCTTGGAAGAAAAACGTTTTATTGGTAAGTCCATCCACTTTACTATTTGTGGTTCGAACGGTTGCTCACCTATGGCGTCAGGAGGCCCAGAGTAAGAACGCTCAGGACATCGCAAACCGAGGCGCTGAACTGTTTGATAAATTAGTTGGCTTTGTAGAGGACCTGGAGGCCTTGGGCACCAAACTAAAACAAGCCCAGGGAAGTTACGATAGCGCATTTAGCAAACTAAGTACCGGTCGGGGAAATGTGATTCGCCAAGCCCAAATGCTAATGACACTTGGGGTTAAGCCGGCCAAAATGCTACCCCCATCGATTAGCCAGGGAGTGGATGAGCTTCAAGTTGATGGAGAATCAACGCAACACATTAAGCCATAGGGCTTGAGACCGAGCAGTAGCTTGGATTGATTAATAGCGAACTTGCACTCATGAAACTCTCAGAAAAGCATCATGTCTATGTCATCGAATTGTCCAAGGAAGTCTTAAAGGTGAGACGCTTTTTGAGAGCCAATCCAGACTACAGGGCCGGACTTCCGTGTGTTTATGTAGGCATGACGGGATTAGATCCGGATATACGGTTTGACAAACACAAGGCCGGTATTCAGTCCAATCGTTATGCAAAAGACTACGGACTTCATTTGATGCCTGAGTTATATGCCGAGTTCAATCCAATGCCCTATGAGGATGCTCGTTATATGGAGGTTGATCTCGCTATTCGGTTGAGGCAAAGTGGTTACGCTGTATGGCAGGCATAGCACTACACTTCGTAAAATCTTCAAGTCCCTAACTTCAGGTCCCTAACTTCAGATCCCTAGCTCCAGATCTTTACCCACATCCCTATTTCAACTAACTATCCAGTCCACTTAATTGACTCATAAAAATAGTATTATTTAATTGTATTTATTCCCTGCGTTATGCTCCCATTACTTTGCCAATTATGAAAAAACCCTCTATTTTATTAAAATACGTTTTGCTATTTGCTTTCGTCGTTTTTACTCAGGCGAAGGTGAACCCTGCTTTTGCTCAAACTGGGAGGGCTTTAGATTCACAGTTACCCAACTTGCAAACCAATCGATGGCCTAAACACACAGTACGCATCTTGGTCGGATTCCCCCCAGGCTCAACACCCGACATGATCGCAAGGACAATTGCAGAACCACTCACTAAATCCCTGGGTCAAACTGTCATCGTAGAAAATCATGTCGGAGTATCCGGGAATTTAGCTGCGCAGATGGTATCGAAAGCTCAAGACGACCATACGCTGGGCTTAATGATCAATGGTAATTTGACTACAGCCAAATTACTTTATCCAACTCTCGAATTTGAGCCCTTAAAAGATTTCACTCCAATCTCACTTATCGCCGATAGTCCGCTGGTATTAGTTGCTTCAGTTAACTTACCCAGTGGTAAGGCATTCATAAAAGCTGTCCAATCACAGGGCAAAAAGTGGAATTACGGTTCTGTTGGGACAGGTTCAATGGCACATTTAGCTATGGAGGCATTGAAAGCCTCAAACCCTGGATTTGAGCCTGTTCACATACCGTATCCAGGTAACCCAGGTGTCCTAAATGCACTGATGTCCGGCGAAATTCAAATGGCGTTGGTACCCGTTGGGGTTGCGATGCCTTTAATTCACGGCGAGAAGATTCAAGCCATTGGGCTTTTAGGAGGAAGGAGTATTTTGGCGCCAAGTACTGCAACTCTGACCGAATTGGGACTAAGCGGCGCTGCTACACAGTTGAAGGTATGGGACGCATTAGTGGGTCCCAAGTCATTGTCTGGAGACGCACAAACTAGACTGTCCAAAGAACTTAGATTATTACTCCAAAGTAGTGAACTTCGCACACAACTCTTTAATCAAGGCTGGATCTTAAGGGGCGGTACGGATGAGGCTTTGAAAAACGTCATGTCCTCCGAATATCTTTTAATGCAGTCACTTATAAGCAAAAACAAGATCTATATCTCGCAGTAGTTATAAGAACAATCTAACTGCTTTGCGCATTCATTAAGTCTCTAATCTTTATTAGCCTGATCAAAGGATCAAGCTCTCCTAATAACCTTACCTTCTCCAAGCGGTTTAAGGCTAACAACTGCGCCCAACGGTTAGCCACCCAGCCTGACTCATCAAGGCAAAAGGGTTGAGCAAATGGGAACTCACTTAACTTAATCCCCCGCGCTTGGTTTTGTGAGATAAATTGACCTAAAGTATCAGCAACACCTTGTAGTTCAGGACTCACAGCTACGATAGGATCATCATCCAGTAGGGTGACCCTCGCCTGCTCTACACCTATTAGAGGGGGTAATCGGTAATTGATCTTGAACCTACGCCAACCCATGCAAGTGATTCGAAACATCGCCGGCTGTAATTCCTCAAATTGAGTGATCTTGGCCAATGTGCCGATATCTGAAAGCTTGATTTCTTGTGCAGGTAATTTAACCTCAAACCCCTCAAGTAAAGTGACAACTCCAAAGGGTTCACCTCGCTGAAAATGACGCTTAATCATACTCAAATATCTGGGCTCAAAAATATTAAGGGTCATAATGCCATCTGGAAACAACGTCATGCCCAGGGGAAATAAGTCTAAGCCATCAATGTGATTGGTAAAATCTTTCATTCTTAAAATTCAATAGAATATGGGGAAATGATGAACGAACCGGAAGGAAATTTACACCGCATGGTTTTAAATTTAAAAATTAATGCACTGTCCTTATCCGAAAAAAATCAAAGCTATTATGATTGAAATACAAAAGGATCTAGCAAGCACTTTTTTAAGTCAACTCAAGCTCAAGATAAATCTTCAGCAATTACCAAGCTTAGTTCAGACAAAAACTACGTTAGAACAAAATCTGATTTCGGAAATTAAAAACTCTATCGCCCAGTGGATCCAAAGCTACACAGCACTAAGTGCACAGAAAATTGCTTCCCCAGCCGAAACTCTCCTTCAACTTGCAAATTCAAATCAGTTAGCGGATTATCCACTGATATCGAACATATGTTGCGAATTAATCATTGACAGTTATCAAGATCAAAGTGAATGCCTCAGTAACGCATATGTATTTCTAGCCGAGCAATTGGAGAGTCTAGGGCATCATTTATTAGCGGTACAGCAATATCAAAAAATGATATCGAACCGCCTTGATGAGCATATAGCGTACAACAGAATTGGATTGATTTTTCTCTCCCTTCAAGAGTTCAAGCAAGCAACTATTTACTTTGAACGCTGCTTACAAATAAAACCAGACTATATACAAGCACTCATAAATATGGGTGTTGCTCTCCAAAAAACGGGCGACTATGAGGGCGCTAAAGTGTGCTTCAAATCAGTGATAGCCAAGGATCCAACTCAGATCAATGCCCACTATAACCTGGGTATATCTTGCTTTTGCGCAGAACAATTTCAGGAATGTATTCAATCACTTCAAAATGCTTTAGCACTAAATCCAAGATTTTTAGATGCTCATTACAATTTAGGGGTTGCTTATAACCACATTAAAGAGCACCACTTGGCTCTTGAGCAATACAAGGCCGTAATTGAGTTGGACGAAAATTACTTAATGGCTCATTACAACAGTGGAGTGAGCTACTTTGAATTGTTAGAGTACTCTCACGCTCTAGATTGCTATCAAAAAGCAATCTCAATTGATCCGGAACATATCCGTTCGCACTGGAATTTATCCCACTGCAAGCTTGTACTAGGTGATCTAAAAAGTGGTTTTCTAGAGTATGAATGGCGATGGAGACATAACGAACTCCAGAACAAACAGATACAACGCACCTTTAAAAAACCTCTTTGGAACGGCGAATCCACAATCGATGGAAAGCGCATATTGCTTCACGCTGAACAAGGATTTGGAGACACCTTACAATTTTTGCGTTACGTACTTGAAGTAAAAAAGTTGCGCGCGCAAGTTATTGTTGAGGTACAACCAGCACTTAAACTGCTTGCTGCGATGACTTTTTTAGATACAACTACAGCAGATAAAAGTGAGGCTGAATTATTGGTTTTAGCTAGGGGCGAAGAGTTACCGCACTATGATCTGCATTGCCCACTCATGAGCCTCCCCCTCGCGCTTGGCATAGACGACCTACCAAGCCTTAGCAACACAACTTTTCCATATTTGAAGGTAGATACAGAGTTAAGAGAGATTTGGGCTGAAAAGTTGAATTTTTTAATTGAAGATCGTCAATTAAAAGGCTCTTCTCATTGCTCATCACAAATACTTCAAAGTAAAAGACGTCCTCGAATTGGTTTAATTTGGTCAAGTGGATACAGAGAGGATCAAAAAGAGACTTGGGAGATCAATAAAGAGCGCAACCTTCATTTAAACGAGATTGAACCTTTACTCCAACTGCCAATAGACTGGGTAAGTCTTCAAGTTGGCGTGATTCCTAACCAAGAGTTAGCTGCGTTAAATCAAAATGGATGGGGGGGACACGGACTTTTAGATTTGAGTGCAGAAATCAACAATTTTGCCGATACCGCAGCAATTGCACAAAACCTCGATCTAATCATCAGTGTAGACACTTCAACTGCACACCTTTGCGGTGCGTTAGGGCTTGAGACTTGGGTATTACTTAAAGCGAATGCATGCTGGCGTTGGTTTTTAAATACCCACCAATCTCCGTGGTATCCGAGTGTTCGTTTATTCAGACAAACACAAAGAGGTGATTGGAGCGGTGTAACTGATCAATTACATCTTGAACTAACCGCATTTTTAAATAGCGTGTAGTTCAATTTGGACTAATTAAAAAACACCCAAACCCATTCGAATTTGGGTGTCATTTTCATTGATATAAAAATTAATTGGCTTTTAGGACAATTTACCAGTATATTTTTCTAACTGAGACCAGGCTTCATCGCCAAACTTCTTGTGCCAATCTGCATAAAAGCCAGATGCACGAAGTTTGGTTCGGAATGCATCAATTTGGACATCGTTAAACAACATCCCTTTTACCTTCAAATCAGCTTGCAAGCTGTCATTGAGTTTGCGAACTTCTGCGCGCTGTAGCAACGCAAATTCTGCAACTAACTTAGTCATCAGTGCCTGCAGATCAGCGGGGAAGCGGTCAAATAGTTTTTTATTTCCCATAAACCAATATCCGTCCCACATATGTCCAGTCATGGAACAGTATTTTTGGACTTCGTTTAATTTTGCAGTCGAGACAATGGCAAGTGGATTCTCCTGCCCCTCAACTACCTTGGTTTGTAATGCGGAGTAAACCTCTGCGAAATTGAGCGGAGTCGGGGATGCCTCTAAAGCTTTGAACATTGAAACCCACATTGGTCCTGGTGGCGTGCGAAGTTTAAGACCTTTCAAATCATCAGGAACAATAATAGGACGCACACTATTGGTCACATGTCGGTACCCGTTGTCCCAAATTTTATCGAAGGCGAAAATACTGCCAGTAGCTGCAATTTGCTGACGGACGTGAGCGCCTAGATCTCCGTCCATTGCGCTCCAAACTTGGTTATAGTCTTTAAAAGCAAACCCGACACCGTTTATTTGCGCTGCAGGTACCAAAGTACCTAAGATCAGTGGCGACAGAGTCATGAAATCTAGTGCGCCTGACCTCAACTGGGAGAGCATATCCGTATCATTTCCCAATTGATTGAAAGGAAATACCTGAAGGTCGATACGCCCCTTTGATTCAGTTTTTAACTTAGCTGCAAGGGCAACAGCCTGTGTGTTGAGGGGGTGAGTAGCTGGCAGATTGCTACCAAACTTGACACTGAACTCAACCTTTTGTGCTTTGGATGATGTGACCACCCACGGCGCGACCAAAGTTGATGATGCTGCAATTACTGCCCGTCTAGTTAATTTCATCTTTGTCTCCTGATGTATTTCCAATTTAACGAATATATCACGCTCGAACAAATTCCATCAGAGAACAGCTATAGGAGAAACACTTAAGTGCCAAATTGAATTCTCAGTCAAGCTCATGAAATTTAATTAGATTCATAACTACGTAGCAAGTAGACTTAACCGAGAATTCACGAAAGTAGCAGCACCTATAGTAATTCTTTGGCTTTTATTTGATATTTGAATGTATCTGGAGAATATGAATCAAATCGGCCTTCATTGTTCTCTGCAATGGGATACATTAAAAAACCTATGGTTGACCCCCTAC
The DNA here is from genome assembly GCA_903896615.1 of uncultured Burkholderiales bacterium. Classification (GTDB taxonomy): domain Bacteria; phylum Pseudomonadota; class Gammaproteobacteria; order Burkholderiales; family Burkholderiaceae_C; genus Limnohabitans. Next base: position 77,760 of record CAITYM010000020.1, on the reverse strand, counting down.
TAGTGGGTAACTTAATATCGTGACCACTATTCCAAGCAAGCCAGTTACCTTCCCAACCACCAAATAATGTTTGATATACGGGCTTAACAATTGGATTCAAAGGAGCTTTAATCCATTCAGGTGTTTCTTGTCTCATGACTTTAGCAACGTCAGCAGGGTCCATTGCAACCCAGCCCTTGTTGGCTAAATAAACCTCTGCGCGGCAGTGCTGTGCCCCCTTGAGACTATCTGGGTTTCCTGAGAGTTCTTTGTACCCATAAGCTGAAGGCACGAGTCGTATCCCATACAAATCACGTGCAGGAATATTAATCGATCTGCAAAGTCCAACAAAGAGTGCATTGATATCGGCACACTTACCGCCCAAATTCCCAGTCTCTAGCATTAGCTTAATATCCCCTTCGCCGCATCCTCTCACTTTGGGTTCGCGCCAAGCATTCGCAACAATCCATTCATAAATAGCTCTTACTTTTTCCTCATCATATCGTAAGTTTTGAGTGATTTTGAGTGCTGTACTTCTAACTATACCGTCTGTGGGTAAGAGCTTTGTTGATCGAGTGAAGTATTTAAGTGTGTCTGTTGATTCCTGGACTATTGGTTTTTTACCCTGCTCAACAAGATCCATCCTGCTTTGCGTTTTAACAGTACTTGTTATTTCTACAAATGGATAAGCCTGTCCTGCAGGAAATTCTGTCAAAAGCATTTTGACACCTTGGTTACCGTCGGTGGTTAATACGGTTGATCCGTTACTTTGAAACTGATTTTCTAATGAGGTTTGCCAAGGCGATTCAACACAAGGAACCGGCAACCACACACGAGTTGGACTACTAGGAATATCAATTTCAACTCTAGTTGTAACTTCAAAAGTGCGCCATCTGCCAGGACTTGGCGTAAAGGTGCGATCAGAGATATTCAAACCAATTGTTGGTTGAGATAGGGATTGCGCCTGTGATAGGGAACTAAGGAAAGGCGTAGAACATACACCAATTACATTCTTTAAAAATTTTCTACGAACGGGGGTCATAAATAGGTCTCCGGATTTTTAAAAAAACTGTCGGCGTTTACAAGAGCGTCGAAACACTCAAAACCTCGAAGGCAGTTTAACTAGATAAATAGCCAAAAAATCAAGTCGATTGGCCAGGTGTCTAGTAGGTATCTATTATGGCTGAAACTTCGCGCTACTTAAAGAACCTATCCAAGAGTTGACTTGTGGGCTGGTCCAATCAACATCCCCCTCAATTCGCCACTTAGCAACCCCTTTGGGGTCTATTAATATCGTAGTTGGATAAATTCTGACATCAAAATTTTTAGAAATTTCACCCTTAGGATCCAGGATCACAGGCAAATCAAGGGAGCTAGCGTTAATAAATCGTTGAACTGGAGCCTTTAATTCACGAACATTAACCAAAATCACGGATACTCGCTCAGGGTCACTTATTTCTCCAAGCGTTTGTAGGGTAGGTAACTCTAATAAGCAGGGAGTACACCAAGTGGCCCAGAAATTAATAATCACAACTTTGCCGATTTGATTGGAAGAAGTCCAGATTCCCCCATTAATATCTGTCCAAGAAAAATTAGGAACTGGATGCTTTGCCGGCCAAGGGGTTCTAACGAATTGAGCTTCAACTGGGAATTGCAAAGTCAATAACGAGGTAAATAACAAAATTACTTTAGCTAAGAAAATTCGGTGCTTTAAAACCCTCAAACTATTTACACTAAAAATGGAAATACAAGCATATGTCATGAAAATAACAGAGGTAAGGCAGAGCCATAGGAAAGTAGGAATTATTTTTCTAAATATAACTATCATATAGTCAACATTTACTGAAAGCTCTAAAATTACAATTTAAATCGAAAGTTACAAATATCAGATACTGAAATTTTTTAATTTATTTCAAGAGAAAACAATGCCTCACTTAAAGCGGAGAGAATGGTTCAATTCGTTACTATGGGTTATAACACGCGAAAGTTTTGCTTGTGGTGCCCGTGCATTTTTGGCATTATGCTCTGTATTTCTCATACATTCCCTAGCAAACTGGCAAGCGGATCTGCTCCCCATAATGTTAGGAATTGTAGCAAGTGCACTTACAGAAACGGATGATCATTGGCGCCCCCGTCTACGATCTCAGTTAATTGCTTTATGCACTTTTGCGGCGCTAAATTGGGCCATTTGGATGTGCCTGCCATGGCCAGCATTACTTGCAATAGTTATTTCAACTTCAGCTTTTACCCTTACTATGCTAGGAGCTATAGGAGACAGGTACCGTGCAATAACTTTTGGGAGCTTGGTACTCGTTTTATACGCCGCGATATCTGCCCATGAAAGCCGCGAATTGGCGTTAATCTCGATGCCATTGCTTATTATTGGTGCTACTTGGTACGGTATTATTTCTGTATTATGGGTTGCATTACTGCCTAAACAAGCGGTTCAAGCAAAAATGGCAAAACTATACACCTCATTAGCCGAATACCTTACGCTTAAAGCTCAATTATTAGAACCTATTAGGGAAATAGATCAAGCAGAAAGAAGAATGACACTCGTTTTACAAAATGGCCGAGTAGTCAATGCATTGAATTCAGCAAAGGAGAGTTTGCTGAGCAGAATTCAACATCATTCCCCATATGACTGGTTAAAATTATCAATGCATCAATATCTAGTCGCTCAAGATATTCATGAAAGAACAAGCTCTTCGCATGAAGACTATAAAGTTTTGACAAAGGCATTCTTTCACTCAGACGTACTTTATCGCTGCCAAAGGACTTTAATACTGCTAGGTAAACAGGCGGCTGCATTTTCGAACGCAATTCAATCGAGAGGCAAACCTATTCATCACGGCGTAACTAAGCGCTCTATAGAGGATTTGAGTAATTCAATAAGCAATTTAGAGAAGGAATCCCCAAGAGATCTACCTATACAAGCGCTTAAAGGGGTAAAAGATAACCTTACATCCATGGCAACAGCATTCTCGAGCGCATTTATCCCTCCAAATGAAATACTTGATCAAAGTTTACATGACTGCGAACCCGCTACTATTAGTGAAGCATGGATACTAATAAAAAAACAATTGACTTTGGAATCTCCACTTTTTAGACATGCGTTACGGCTAAGCGCATCTCTATTAATTGGCTTTACGGTAATGAAAATACTGCAGGACCATTTAGGATACTGGATTTTGCTCACTATATTATTCGTAAGTCAACAACAATACGCAGCAACACACAAAAGACTGATTCAAAGAGCCCTTGGTACGGCACTGGGTTTAGCTGTAGGATGGGCATTAACCCAACTTTTTACAGAAACAGTAATTCAATCTGCACTAATTGTAGTGGTAGGTGCGATATTTTTTGGTACACGGCATACAAGGTACATATTGGCTACAGGGGCAATTACAACACTATTAGTTATAAGTTTTCATCAGATCGGCATGAGACAAGAATTGTTCCCAGCACGCCTTTGGGATACCATTATCGGATGCACTATTGCAGGTGTAGCGGCTTGGTTAGTTTTACCAAATTGGCAGTGGCGGTTGTGGCCTAATCTAGCTGCACGCAGTTTAAACACTCAAGCAGACTACTTATTAGAGATTATTAATCAATACAAATTAGGCAAGGAAGAAAGTTTGCCATACCGTTTCGCACGCAGAGAAGCTCACAACGCAGACGCAGCACTATCAAACGCTTACTCCGCAATGCTTAAAGAACCAGAAAAGGTAAGGATAAGCCAAGAAGAAAAAGGAAGATTTTTAATTGCATCGCATACACTTTTAAACTACATATCCGCATTAGGTGCGCACCGAAGTGAATGGAGTGAAAAATATATTACGCTGGATTTATTGAAAATTGCAATTGAATTACATAAAGCGATGAAAGACATAGCAACTATGATTACTTTGTCAAATATTAACAGTTCTAATAGAAGCCAAGAACTATACACGCAATTAATGAAGTTAGACAATATCGATTCATATTTAAGTCACGAAGACGCAGAGGAAGTGCAGAAAGTAGAAGAGAAAAATTTAGTATATAGACAACTAAATTTGTGCATTAATATTCTGTCTGAACTTAAAAGCATTGCAAGAATCAATGATGCAATTAAAAAGCATTAATGTGCTTGTTCTAGATATTTATTTAAACTAAGCTCCAACTCAGATATTCTTCTCAGGTGGCTAGAGGTAATAACAACCATAAAGAGATCCATATCATAAAGTTGTCTTATTGCGCATGCAGTAACCAGTGGTGGTACCAATACCTTTGACAACATGCCTTTGCCTTCAATATAGTAATCAAAGATAATCGCACCATAATCAACCAATTCATTGGCCTCAAGTTCACTTATACCGCATAAAGTGCAAATTTCGGTGAGACTAAGAAATTCAGAACATGATGAGTCAAGTGCATTCATTTTTAGGTCGAACATTTAGAAACTCTTATGGCAATGAAATACATGAATATTGTTAATAGATTAAATGCGATTTAAAAGTCTAAAAATAAACCTAGATATTCAAATACTTTAAATCTATAAAACGACCAGCGCTAGCTTGCCCTTTAAAATACAATTGAATATAGACGTCTACAATTATTTTTTAAAATCAAAAAGCCGTTCCAATACAAAATGTCAGAACGGCTCTCCAGTATCCAATAAGTATTACTTGGCTACTGCGGCTATCTTTTTAGCGGCTTGAGAAACATGTTGCTCTGCACTCGCAACATGTTCACTTGCAACTTTCGTGTGGGCAACAGCTCCTTTATGGTCATTGCTACTGATAAGTTTAGCCACTTCCTTGTGTGATTTGGCAGCCAACTCCAAGTGTTCAGCGGCTTTTGTGTGATGTTGTTGCGGAGTAACAGAAGCAGCATCGTGAGTTTTAGTTTCAGTAAGTGTCATTTGAATTCTTTATAAAATATTTATGATTTAAAATATAGTTTATGTGCACATAACCTATAAACGCATTATTGACGCTATATACATCTTAGTCTGTGTGTTGCAACACAAAAAAATAACAAACTAACTAGTAAATCTAATTAATATATTTTGTAATTCAAAAAAATAAAATTATGCTTAACAAATTAAAAAAACGCACTGACTTGCAGTGCGTGATATAAATCGATATGACGAGCTATTAGAAGCGCGTTCCTGCTGAAACAGTAAATCCTTTTGCTGCAACATTATCACGGTCATATGAATGCATATAATCAAACTGACCATATACAGTTTTAGTAAAGTATGTTTGAATACCTACTCCGTAAGCAATGTCAGTGCCTAAGTCTCTCCCGGCCGTAGAAGCAGTAATATCGGAGCGAAGTACTCCAAGACGAGCAAAAACCTCTGTGCCCTCAGTAAGTGCTACTTTTGGCTTTACAAATAAACCAAGTCCATTGAAATAAGCATTGTAACCAGAGCGACTATCCTTAGAAATAGTTGCGGTGTACATAAGATCAAGGCCTAAATTTTTGGTTAACTCATTGCCAACCAATAGTCTTACTGCAAAAGGCCTAGCGTCACCCCCTGCTCCAGAAACCTCTACAGGGGAGAGTCCGACTTCACCGTAAAAAGTATTAACAGATCCAACTTGAGTTTGAGCTTGTACACCTGATATCATTAAAAATGTGACTGAGGCATTGGTAATTAATCTCTTAATATTCATAAATTATCCTATATTGTTTAAGTGTTGATGATCGTGTATTTCATAACATTAGTCTGTATGATTGCATACATTTAAAATTAATCTTCTTTCAACTTCATTCCTACTACATCTACTTCAACTCTTCTATCTGGTGCGAGGCATGCAATAGCTTCTAAAGAAGAGTGCATTCCTTTACAAGCACCAACATCAGTCAAAGGCTCAGAACTGCCTTTGCCTTTTGTTTTTATTTTTTGCTCTGGAATTGTGCCTCGAGATATAAAATAAGCCTTAACCGAGTCAGCACGCTGCAGGGATAATCTATCGTTATATACTTTAGAGCCGATGCGGTCTGTATGTCCAACAATAGTCACAGCATCATATTCAACGCCGTTCAATTGTGAAGAGAAATTATCAAGTTCAGTCTTACCATCTGGGGTTACTATTGATCTGTCAAAGCCAAAGAGTACGTCTGAATTGAATGAAACATGCAAATGTTCAGGTGGAAGAGATACTGGTATGGGAGTTGGTGGCTCCTCTTGAACTATTGGTGTTGGTTCAACGGTAGCAACCACAATTACAGGTGCAATTTCATACACGACTCGCTCAACAACTTTGGGCTCTTCCTTGGAGGTTTGACCAAAGGGAAAAACCAAGCTGAGTGTTCCAACATTGATATCTCCCTTGTTTCCAACGGCATCATTAACTCTATACCTCTCAAACTCACCACGCAAGGATACTGATTGATTAATTAGATAAGAAAATCCAACCCCTGCCTTATAATTTTGTTCCCTAACTTGAGGGTTTGGGTTACTGATAAGAACTGAACCACTTCTTGTGAATGAATCTTTTGCACTAATGCTATCAATTCCAACTCTACCAATTAATGAAAAACGATCACTTATGGGTAAAGTGCCAACTAAGTCTAAATTTACACCTTGTAACTTAATGTTACCGTTTAAAGTTCCGGCTGGAACAGTTGAGGAAGAAAATCCAAACTCTCCCAGTTTAAAGTATCCACCCTCTACGCCAAAAAAGGAAGTAAATTGATAACCTCCAAATATTTTGTACGCGGCATCATTGCGATTATTTGCAATAGAGGTACTTGTTGCTCCTCCATCGATTAATTGATTACTTATTCGTACGTCATCAATTCTAGCCCTACCTAATCCACCTCCAACACCACCATAAAAATGATCAATGTTTTGTGCAAATACATTACTTAGCGCAAATATACTTATTATGGGGACTAATAGTGATTTATTTTTTTTCATATTTATCTTTCATTTTTTTATCTAATGAATACTAAGGCAAAGTTATAGTTGTATTAACCATAGTGACTGATGCATTTAGACCAATAGCTCTACCCGTTAAAGTTGTTTGAAGAGTTTGGTTATGAGTAGAAATTGTTACACCAGCTTTTGCGATGATCGTTCCAATCATCGAACTACCATCTTCAATACGCGCAGCGCTACCAACTTGCCAATAAACATTCTTTGCTTGACCTCCATTTATAAGTAACACACTACTTGGCAAAGCAATTAAGCCGACAGTCAACGAAGAAGGGACTTGAAAAATCCAAACTGCATTTGAATCACCCTTTGCATCCAAAGTTAAATTCCCGGTAGATATTACAAAGGCATCCGAAGGGGCATAGTAGACACCTGGTGGAACAGTTAACCCCGCCAATTGACCTGAAACAGGACCTAGCGATGTGCTAGGAGTCATATTTTTAAGAGCGTTATAGTCTACAAGGGCATCTGAGGCGGCTTTAGTGGCTAATACCATCGTGGCAACTGTTCCTGGCGCAGGAGCATCGCAGTAAATATTGCCAGAAACGGCACCATTATTTAAACCAGTTACAGTAAAAGGTATATTATTAAGGTCTGTAAATCCAGTAATCAAGGAACAGGCCGCAGTTGTCCCAATATCACCTTGAACGCTGGTATTGAGCCCTTGATTTGTCAAACCTGCACCGCCTCCAAATGCTCCGTAAGATGAAATCGATCCCATCAAAACATTCAATGAATTTGAGCTTGGGCCACCAGTTCCAAGTATCGTGTCTTGCCCACCTCCCCCACCACATCCAGTCAACAGAGTAAAAAGTATCGCCATAAACACACGGCAAGACTTTGTATTCACAAATTTAAAAAGTCTCATATAAATCCTTCGTTTGGTGCGTTCAAGCGAACACATTCCATAAATGGATTTGATAAGAATTAAGTAGTTAAATCGGTCTGCTAGCGAACATAAAAGTAATAATAAAAAAATGTGAGATACCGCACAGACTTAGTGATGCAATCATAATAAATTAATAAAAAGACACACGTCTTTTAATTGCAAACAATAACATAAGGATAAATATGAAAATTCGATTAGTAATAGTATGTACATTGACATCAGTGGCGATGTGCCTGTCTACGGGTTGTGCCGTATCAAGAGACCAAGAAACTGTTGGTGCCTATATTGATGACAGCGTTATAACTACATCTGTAAAGAGTCGATTATTTGATGATAAAACGGTTGATAGTTCGGCAATTTCAGTTGAAACACTAAACGGAACAGTAATGCTTTCAGGCTTTGTTAAAAATGTTACACAAAAGAATTTAGCTGAAACAATCTCGCTTAAGGTCAAAGGAGTCAAGTCTGTAAAAAACGAAATATCAGTGAAATAATCACAGAATTAATTTACCCTCCCGGAAAATATTAATTTCCCGGGGGGATACTTTACTTAGGTTTATTAACTTCGTGACCTATGTAGCCCCCGACAGCGGCACCACCCACTGTGCCAATGGTACTTCCTCCAGTCAATATAGCACCACCCACAGCTCCTGCACCCGCTCCAATTGCTGTAGATTTATCTCTTTCGCTCATACCCGAGCATCCAATTAGCGACAGGAGAAAACCAGTAAAAATCAAATGATAGATTTTATTTTTAATATTCATATATTGCCTCTTTAAAAATGTTTTTGTTCAAAATTATGAACATTTAAACAATAAACTATTTAATTTGAATTGTCTGTCACCTCGCCAACATAGAACACTTAAGCGCTAAAAAAAATTTCAAAAATAAAATATTAGAATAGGAAATAATCTATTGAAATCTCTACTTTTTTAATAAGAATATACTCAATTCAATAAACAATCAAATGTATGGAATACAATTATTTATACCATCACACATTTATCTAAAAATAATTCTATAGTGCAGATCATCCTGAGTCTATAAAATCTCACTCAATTTTTCCACAAATGACGTAATAGTATTATTTTTTAGGGACTTATGGCGGTTATTATTGATATTTTGAGTTCTTAAATTTATTGATTTAAGATTAATACTCCCAAGTTTTTTTACCATTTCAGTCTTCATCTTCAAACAAGATTTGTAATTGTGCTGAATTAATGCTAGTGAATCACTGCATCTGGATATTGAAAATTTACATTCTTCATTTTCTCTTCCATTCTGACTTATTTCTAATGAAATCATCATTTCATAATTTAGATATGATATTTGTTTAGAAAGATCTAATATCTTAGAAATATAAACCGCCTGTAAATCATCTTCAAGGCTATCCAGGTTATTCATATACTACTTTCTCTGTTGATTTTGAATTTTTTTAGATGTGATTACAAATCTTTTATTACCCAATATTAATTTATTATTTTATAAATACTGTACGGTTTAGCACTTAACTATTTAAATAAATATCTTAAAATTTAAAAATTAAGCAACACACATATTTAATACAGCATTAATCATCGAAATAAAATGAATTTATCTATTCAATAACAAATTTATGCTCCACACAAAACTGGAATCCGCATTTCAGTAAATACAATCATATGGAATTTACAAATAAAACCGTTCTTATTACCGGCTCTACTAGTGGAATCGGTCTAGCTATTGCACGCGATTTTGCGTCAAAGGGAGCTAATATTGTGATCAATGGAATTGGCACCTCTGATGAACTTCAAGTTATTTCTAATACGATTTCAAAAGATTATGGAATCAATTGTTTATTCTCCATATCAAATATGTTAATACCAGATCAAATTCGCCTCATGATACATAACACTATCATCGAATTTGGGTCTATTGACATACTTGTAAATAATGCTGGGATTCAATTTGTTTCTCCAATAGAAAGTTTTCCAGAAGACAAATTTAATGAAATCATTTCTATCAATTTAATTTCATCTTTTCATACTATAAAAGCTGTGTTGCCCACAATGAAAAAAATGGGTTGGGGCAGAATTATCAATATAGCCTCCGCACACGCTCTTATTGCTTCGCCGTACAAAGCCGCTTACGTTTCAGCCAAGCACGGTCTTGCCGGTCTGACCAAAACAGTTGCTCTTGAAGTTGCTGAGTTAGGAATAACTTGCAATGCTATTTGTCCTGGCTATGTTTGGACTCCTTTGGTAGAAAAACAAATTCCTGACACAATGAAAGCTAGGAAGCTGACAAAAGATCAAGTGATTAAGTCTGTATTTTTAGCGGCTCAGCCTACCAAGAAATTTGTAAAAATGGAAGAAGTTGCCTCATTAACTGCTTACCTTGCATCTGATCTTGCACGATCAATTACTGGAGCATTAATTTCAATTGATGGAGGTTGGACTGCCCAGTAGATCATAATGCTTAACTAATATTGTATGTAGATTATCCTAATAATTATCATGCACTTTAGTATCGGAAACATTTGTATCTTCGGTAATAAGAGCTTTCCAATAACTAACGCCCTCCTTCGCCAACAAGCGCATATGGTGCCCAAAAAGCAGGGTGCTTGTAACGAGAATCACTCATTACTTTCAACATTCCAGACTGTAATGCCTTAGCTCTGGTTAACTTGTCTGATCCCTTATATTGTCTAAATGTCTCAGTAGTTATCATCATGGCACTTTCACTCTCAACCGACCAATGTGTAACTAATAAACTCCTACTACCCGCATAAAAAAAGCCCCGCGCCAAGCCAGACAAAGCCTCTTCAACCTTTCCATCTGCGCCGGCCGTGTTGCAAGCAGATAAAATAACCCAGTCCGCATTAAGCCTTAAACCCATTACATCTTCTAGAGTTAATAAAGGAGACTCCTTAGCGTCAGCGTCAGCAGCCATTGCTAGCGCAGGCTGCTCTAATCTAGGGAGATCTCCTGGCAAGAGTCCGTGAGTTGCAAAAACGATAACCTGTTTTTCAATAAGGGCTCGAGACTCACTCGCTTTTATTACTGATTCACGAGTTGCATCTTTGCCTAATAAAACTTCAGTTTGTGGATTAGCATTTAAAACCTTGGCCAATGCTAGCACTTCATCTCGCGTCTCAGGCAAAGGCGGCAAATCAGAATATCTAAAAAGATCAACAGATGGTTTCTCAAAATTTGAGCTAGGGGCTGACCTTACTTTAATTAATGAACGTACAGCATGTGTCGAGTTATTTGATACGTTAAATGCAAAACTAGGATCTCCCCAAGCCATTAAAGGTTGCTGACCTGAAGGTGTCTCCTCCAATCGCTTTAGTGCAGTCCAGGCATTAGGGGATGCAATGTGACTTATCGCAAAATCTTTTATTAACCAGGGAGCTTGTAAATAATCCTTGCCGCTCCACAAACGTCGTGTTAGGACGGAAAATGGCAATTGGCCAAGAGCACCAGAAGTGGCAATAATTAAGTGGTCCTTACCATTAAAAAGATCCTCAAATGGAGCCAATAGTTGTTTGTAAATACGAAAAGAATCAGTAAATTTAAAATTAGGCGCTCGCAACCCAAGTTCTGCAACATCTAATGTTTGTCGAATATTTTGAACTAATTGTTTTAATTCATTAGCAGAGATATCAGATTTGTTAAATCTTATCTCCCCTTCCTTGGTAACACAAAAGACATAAGTAACCCGATCGGCGGGGATAATACTAATAAAAACATCTTTAGATCCTAAGTAGTTTGCAACCTCTTTAGGTGAAGGAGCTTGAGGTTGCAACAGTTGAAAGTATTCTGGGTATTCTTTTTTTATTTTAGATTTATATTCACGACGTATATTTTCAAGCTCAGTTATCCTACCTCGCATTGCTTTTACTATTTCTGGATTTACCTTATGTTGCTGTGTTTCACCCGCTTGAGCCGTAACATAACTGTAAAGTGAAGTTAATTCAGTTTTAGCGTCTTGATCAAGACGAGCAACCTCCCCTAACCCAGGCTGTTTGATTGCCGCCCTAGCAGCAGAATCAGCAATTGCCTGCTGAACAGTAGAGTTCATTAAATGATTAGATATAGCAAAAGCTTTAGCTGAAATCTCAGGCCTATTAACCTTCGAATCAGCAAGTAGCTCTAAATATGTTTTAAACATCTCTTGCCTTAAAGATAATCGAAATGGATTTTCTTCAAATTGATTAGACAATGAATCAGGGGAAGTTAAGCCTCTAATGGCTCTTTCCAATTCCGTTTGGGCTAGATCTTTTTTGTCTTTATCTTTAGAAAGAGCAATTCCATATAAACCTCGCTTGAATGAAGTGAAATAATGATCAGGACCAAAATTATCAGCCGCCCAATTAAGAGTAGATGCAAAAGTATCGATGGCTTCCTTCATTCGTCCATTATTTAGCAAGGTTAATCCGCGAAGCTCAACCATTCGAGCAATAGGCTTAACTCGTTCATTATCACCGACAGCCAAATCTATTTTGTTAAATTCTTGTAAGGCCTCATTCCATTTTGACTCTGCAATTAAATTTTTATTGATGCGTATTTCAGTCCATATTGACTGCGCAGTACCTTCAGGCAGTCCCGCATCTTTTTGAATTCGCTGAGCAATTCGGCTTATTTTTAAAGAATCTTCGTATCTACCCTGCGCAAAGTAAAGATCAGATAGCCATCGATAAAAACTTACAAATTTATCATCAGTGAATTGATAAGACTTAAGAAGTGCATAATTTTCTTTTAATGCCTCTTCAGCTTCAAATAGTCTACCAGATACGATAAGAGTAACTGCTACCTCATTTGCTGCAAAGGAATGATACATCCTACTAAATTGAATTTGTCTTGAATCTGCAAAGATTTCGAATGGTTTTAACTCAAAACCTTTGGCTCGACCAGTCTTAGCTTGATCAACAGCCAAATCAAATTTTCCCTGTCGCCATAATAAATTTGCCGAAGTCCTAAAATACTCCATCTCAGCTCTTATAAACCAATAACCTGGCACCCCACTTTTATATTTAGGGAAATCGCGCTGCATAATAAAATTAGCCTCAGTCAATAGGGCCTGCGCTTTTTTCAAGTTATGCTCCTCTAAGTAGCCAGTTGCCACTCTGCACCGCAACCTAACAGCTTGTTGTGGATTTAATGGCTCCTTAAGTAAATCCTCAAGTAATTTAAAACCAGAATCTGTATTATTTGACATCTCCATTAAAAAGCTTCCAAGGGTCCATTTTGAATCAATGCTATGAGAGGCTTCATACCAAGCCTTCAACACCTTTTCGCGTTCTGAAGGATCCCCAAGACGAAATGCTGCGGCATCAAGTTTTTGATACCATGAGTCGAGAGATCTACCCGACAATCCTTCTGGCTGAGATTGCTGCAGCAACAACCTCAGCTCTTGCACTTCAGTGGGGGATATTTTTTCCGGAACCACATACTCTTGTGCAAATATAACAATAGGAATAAACCAGACTAAAAATATCAGGGAAATGATTTTTTTCATTTTCTTTAAATTTCTAGACTTAATGCAGGTGCTTCAAACCAGTATAAACAGATAGTACGGTTGAGCAAATTGCAACGATTGTTGAAACGTAATTTTTAAAATTTATGACAAGTGTATTAGTTGCTTCGGCAGACAAATTACCTTTAGTAATTGTACTAATTAAGATTCTTAAGAATGGGTTATATGCTTTTACCCTAGCTTTGAACTTATGCGCGTAAAAAACTTTCCCTATCAATAGACCTGTAATGAAACTAAATGCAATACTTAAAGCATATTCAACCATTTCCTGCAAATCCCTCTCATCCTGAGGAAATACAGGCGTATGGTCAATCAAATAGGTCGTGAAACTCATTCCTGATACTGAAGCGACTGCTAATAACACCGAGCCAACTACCCACCAAAAGAAGCTTCTCCTCTTTTCGGAAAACAGCATAAATGAAAAGGTTAAAGGAAGAACAAAAGAAATCACCCTTAAATAAATTAGCTTAGCATCAAATACCATCGTTATTGACCAATGAGCCAAAAGCAAAAATAGCAACGGAACTACGATAAATTGTCCAAATTCAATTACGGTTTGAGAAATATTATTTTGTGACTTTTGTGGCTCAAGCTCTTGAATGATTGCTTCAAGTTCAAAGATCTTTGCCTCTAGGGCTTTTCTGTCTGGAAATTCATTAAGATTGTGTTGCAAGCCTTCAATTTGAGAGACTAACGATTTGAATAAATAAATATCTTTTGTGCAATTACTGCAAACAGAAGCCTCATCCAAAACTTCAGATAAGCAATATGGGCATTTCATTATTTAATAATAGTAAAGTTAAGGACAGTGGTATTTTCACGTCCATCACTGTCTTTCACAATAACTTGCAAACTTTGATTTCCAGGTGGTATTTCGGCCTTTGAAAAATCTATGCCGCTTTCTGTAATACCAGTATTCAATCTTTGAGTAATATCTATGTTCGGACTTTTCAAATATATCACTTTAACTGAGGATGAATCAATCTTAGATCCCCCTCGCGCTTCAAATTGAACTTTGATATTGACAGGCGATTTAGTTGTAGCATCCAGATCAGGTGAAATCACCTTTATACCCGGGCCCCTTGAAATACTTCGGGTTCGAAGTGGTATGAGAGATGGCAGTTGATTTTCTTCATCAGAAATAAGTTCGCCGGCTATCACTGTTTGAACTGATAAAAAAACAGTGAGGGTGTAAATTAAATTACGTTTCATACTTAAACTCCGCAATACAAAGTTAACCAACTTTATTTCACTTCAAACTCGACAACCTGTGAACCCGACCTGCCTTGGCTATCTTCAATGTTTAATATTAATTTATGCTTTCCAGCTGGCAGATTTGCCGCCTGGACTAAAACGCCATCTGAAGTTACTTTTGTAACATTCAAAATTCTTTTAGTAATATCTATTTGAAACGTACCATACAAAACCTTAAATGATTCTGGCTTGACAGTACTTTGATCAGCTGATTGAAACTTAATCTCCACTGGCGTTGGAGAAGAAACAGTAGACGCTATCTTAGGATTGATAATCTGAATGACAGGCGCATCTTTTTCGGGTATCGCTTTTGCAGTAAATAGTGGAGGCGCCTTGTTGGACTCAATCATCTCATCTACCGTAACGAGCATCAAGGGCTGTGCGGCGTGGGTCAAAAATGCAAAGGAAGCTATACAGCTGAAAATGATTTTTTTCATATTTTTTATTGGACTGTTGTAATTCTTACTCTACGGTTTTCCATAGCCTGAGGACGATCTGGATAAAGTAAATCACTAAATCCCTTTCCTACACTCTCCATTCTTGATTTATCAATCCCTTGCTCAGCCATATAAGTAACTACTGACTCAGCCCTCTTTTGGCTGAGTTGTTGGTTATAAGATTCAGAACCCTTAGCGTCTGTATGTCCTTCTACTTTGAAGCTGATTTGCATAAGTCGATCTGTTTTCATTGCAGCTGCTAGATTATTCAATAGTGGTTTGCTAGCGGCTTGTAGTTTTGCAGAATCAAAATCAAATTGAATAACTAAGTCGACACTTTTAGGTGCAGGAGCAAGGTTTCTTAAACTTCTTGTCCTAACCGCTGGCTCAGGAGCAAGCTTCTCTACTAATTGATCGATACTTGCTGAGTTCATAGGCTGATCAACTCTATCTGCAGTTTGGTTTTGAGCCAAAGTCATAAATCCAATCAACAAACTAGACAAGACTAGTACTTTTTTCATTTGATCTCCTTCAATGAAACAAGGGTAGATCCAAAGCTCTCTGATTTTCCATCGACTCCGGATCCAGTTAAGAAATCAATTAACACTCCTCTACCACCGATGTCGTTTAAGGCATAAGTAAATGGCTCAGAAGCAGTGGGGGACGCCATATTTAGTCCGTTTAATTTTCGCGGACTATCAGAAACCATAACGAGTAAATTATCGGTCCCAACCGGACCATTTGCCAAGACTTGCCAATCAGATTTGGGAACCCTCAAAGATTCCCCCGCATGAATTCGATTATTTTGATCTAGACCATTAGGGTAGAGAATGTAAAAACTTTTAGAATCGCTACCAAGTAAAACTATATAGACGAATCCATCATGATTTGATTTTATGGTTAAGTCGAGACTATCTCTTCCAATTTTTAAGCTGGCCTTACTTAATGTAACTGTAACTAGGCGTTTAGGGTTTCCCTGCTGTTGAATATCCTTGAGGGTCGCCATAGATGCTAACTCAAGTTCAATTTGAGACGGCTTATCCATTGAAACAGGCCTATCCTTAAATGGCCTAGGTCCAGACGCTAAATTTGATGATGTAGCTATTGATGACTGATGCTGCGGTTTTTGGTTAGCGGTTAATGCAGATGTGTTATCTTCTATTTTTGTAGGAGGCAAAGCAGCTGGGGCGGTATAAGCGGATGTACTTTGCCCTTGAGCGGAATTTGCAACAATTTGCTCTGTTGGTTTATCTGCGGGCTTTTCAGGACTAGGGCTTTTATCAGGCTGTGGTTGACCTTCTATTTTTGAATTTTGCTGACCAACAACTACTTGCGCTGAAGTTGACGTGACAATTGGCGTTTCTGTTATAAGTTCTGGTGGCTTAGGTTTTTGAACAGGAATCAGGTTTCTGTTACCGGTAACAGTTACGTGATGAGGCGTATAGTCAATTTGATTCTGTAATTTTCCATTGATTATTTCTTGTGCGCATTGCTGAACCTCTGCTATGGAGACCGCACCCGAATTGTCTATATCCTTACCCCTACCAAGCAAACAATCTCTAACAGCTTGTGTTGCAATGCCACCCTTGCCTGGTTCATCAAAACTAACCTCATCTGGCCTTGAAGACGTAATTTGAACCACATTTTCTTGCAATGCACCCATTCTGGTAGCTTCTGATATCAAACCCCGGGTTCTCTGATTTGCAGGTTTTGCACAAGCACTATCTGCACTACCTGCTTTTCCCAAAAAAAACTTAGGCGTCAAAGCAATTGAAATAGACCTAGTTGAGCTCTTAGGCGGCACAACCCCTTCCGAGTGACAGGCGTCGATCATTGTGATGACCTTGTCCGCATTTGCAATTAACTTCTTCGTAGCTGCAGCAAACTCAAGGTTGGTAATTGCCTGACCATCGTAACTGAATAGCCCCTCAACACAGCCACCAGCCGAATAATCTTGGTAGCGAGTACCGTGTCCAGAAAAATAGACGAAATCGCGAGCCCCCTCCGAAGCTGAGTTTCCCATTTTCTCTAATCGATTAATAATGTTTTCTTTGGTTGCATCTGAATTTTTCAAAAACTCAATATTTCCCTCTGGTATCCCCATAGCCAAGGCAATCCTCTTGGCACTATCCATATCATAAGGAACACCAGTTAAGGTCGGTATTTGAGGATTTTGATATTCAGACACGCCAATAATTAACGCATGTCTGTTTGAAAGCGAATTAGGAGCTTGCTGGGCTAGACAACTTAAAGAGCAAATTAGGAATATTAAACCTATACCTTTCATTTTTTATCACCATCCTTGAGGTGACGCTTTACAAACTGTACCTTAGACACAACAACCTCTCCTTTGGCGTTTCGCTCCAATGAAATTACAGCATCCCTTTCTTTGGCGGGTTCGTAGGTTCTGTTATTTTTGAATTCTGCAAAGTTCTTAGCACCTCCGATTGCAGAAGCTATCAGACTAATAATAGTGAATGGATCTTTTGGCGCCACCTCACCGGGAGGAGGTTCAATATTTACTCGCCCTCCTGATTGCTCTACTGATGACATCCATTTTTGTAGACGTTCGGGCAATTGATTAGGACTTACCTTCTCATAAAACGCAACATCTACAGATTCGTACTTATCACCAAGTGAGGCTGAGAGATCCTTATCAAATGCGCTCAAATCTACAAAGCTCAGTTGATTTGATGTCTCACTTGTTCTAGAAGCTAAGTTGTTTGAGCTACAAGCATAAATAGAAAATATTAAAGCAGTAACAATCAGTTTTGTTATTTTTTTCATAGAAAATTATTTTAGATAGATTTAAAACCGGATAAAACAGAATCGCAGGTGGATAAAACTGACTTCACGACAGTAGAAAAAATAAAAGCCCTAACAGAAGAAAGTCTAGGTATAGTCAAGAAATGTAAATTTACATCGATAGCGTCTGAGCTAACGCAAATGATACTTATCAATAATGTGAGGAATACGTATTTCATTTAAAACTAACTCTCAAATATTTAATATTTAAGTACTCCGGGTATTATCAACTATGATAAGTAATTTTAAGGCCCAAAAAGAAAGAAAAAATATGTGTCTTAAAAAAACTTCAAATTATCCTTAATTAGGCTAAATAGCAATTACAACTCTGTAACTGGGTGCCAAGAAGTACTAAAAATCGATCCGAATTCTCATAATCCCTCACCAATAGCAACTTATTTTTACATACCTCCAATTATCTTGACTTGGAAACGAAAAACAACATCTTTACACCTTACCCGCTATCAGAACTCTTCCCTATCAAGGTTGGCTATAGAATTCAACTTACTCGATCAAGGATATCAAAATGACTAAATATGTGGTTGGCTTTGTAATATCGTTACTTTTAATTAGTTTTACTTACGCGGAAAAGATGTCAGCTGCCATTTTTAAAAATCCAAATGGTAGTAATGAACTCGTAACAACTAATGACGCCGCATGTATAAAACCAATAGGTAATGCAACTTACGCTTCAGGCAATAAGAAAATTGAGGCATGTTGGTCCAGAGAAGGAGAGCAAGTTAAATTAGAGATGATTGACGGCTCCGGCGTGAAAAGTTTTCCAGCCTCTGAATTTACTCTAATTACGGAGATTGCAAACCAACAATCAGATAATTCAAATAAACCCTCTAAAAACCATTTAACCTGTTTCGCAGATGGTATGAGCACCCAAATCGATATCGAAAGAGATGAGATCGGTAAACTACGTAAAGTATTTGTCGAAGGCGATGAGGTTTTTCCAGTAGATAAATACACAAAAATCAACTTCACTTATGATGGATATGATTTCAGTATCAATTCCTTAAATGGCACGTTCACCTACGAGTCAACAGGCGTATCAAGCTACCTCAAAAAGATGATTACCAAGTCAAAAGCAAAGGGAGTAGGAGACTGCAAAATTACGGAGTTAGTAAGAAAGTTTTAATTAAATTCATTTTCTTTGCTAAATGCGCAAACAAATGGGTGGGACAAAAATTACCTAAAACTGTTCATACAAGAATAAATAGTTGAATTATATTAAACCAATTGACTACATGTATTATTTATCATTACAAAATATTATTTATGTATGGTGAATTAATTGTTATCCATTAATTAAAGTTTAATTTTGTTAAAATGATAAGGAAGTTTACGAGGTATTTATAAATACACAATAACCAATGAAAAAATTTATAAGAATCATCTCCCTTGCTCTTACTCTAACTAGTTACGATTCGTTTGCAGCACAGCAAGAAAATACGACAACCACTCCGCAAAAATTAATCGCTTTAGTAATTGGTAATGCAAACTATCAACTTTCACCCTTAAAAAATCCCACGAACGATTCAAAAGATTTTGCAGCAAAGCTCAAACAACAAGGCTTTGATGTTGTCTATAGAGAAAACCTAAAAATTATGCAAGTGGGCTCGATGCTCCGAGAATTCAAATCAAAACTCACTCCCGGCTCTATTGCCCTAGTTTTTTATGCTGGCCATGGCCTTCAAATGAGGGGAGAAAATTATTTCCCAGTAGTTGATGCTGATATCGCCTCTGAAGAAGATATTCCAATTCAAAGCTTAGCGCTACACCAGTTGATGGACATTCTAGAGGAAGCTAAAACAAGCACCAACATTGTTATCTTAGATGCTTGCCGAAATAACCCTTTTGAAAGAAAAACACGTTCTTTATCAGCAGGACTGGCAAAGGTAAATTCTCCATCTGGAACATTAATAGCTTATTCGACAAGGCCTGGTAGTGTTGCTCAAGACGGCGATGGAAGGAATGGACTTTACACTGAAGAACTAATCAAATTGATGGATATACACAAGCCCATTGAGCAAGTGTTAAAGCAAATGGTGTCCTCCGTAAAAAACAAATCCAAGGGCAGACAAGAACCCTGGTCTGAGGGTAGTTTAGAAGGTGACTTCTGTTTTGGTGGCTGCCAAGAGCAAGAAAATGAAAAAACAAAACTTTTAACTGAAATAGCAATTTGGGAATCCGTCCTTACTTCTTCAAAAATTGAGGATTACCAAGGATACATAAATCAATTTCCAAACGGATCTTTCGTAACAGTCGCTAAAAAAATGATTGATACGTTACAAAACCAGGCTTCAGCAAACTTGCGTCAAAATCAAGATTCTTCCAAACAGTCTGAAAACGAAGCACTTCTAAAACAAGCAGATGCATTAAAACAAAAAGAACTTGATCGACTCGAGAAAGAGAAGCGAGAAAAAGACAAAGTGCTTGCGGCTACGGAGGAAAGGCTGAAGATTGAGACCCAGTCCAGGAATAATCTTGAAGAGCAACTAAGAAAAGCGCGCATGGAGTCTGAATCCTTGAAAAGCAATTCAAACTCTTCATCTGATCAAGTCCCTAAAAAAATATTCATAAGCCCAGTGTTTTAATATATACACATTCATCTGTAACTAAGTATCACGCCCCAGAAGATATCAATCTATTCAGCATTTACTTTAGTCTATTCACTAAATAATACGTAACCTATCAAATATAACTTGAAATTAACATTTACGCTGATAGTTATCTTGTTATTTAAGATCACTAGACAGCATATATATAGCGATGCGGTTCTTGTTAATCGTCATTTCAAATAGTCGTAAACAACCTCGCCTAAGCCAAGCGTTAAGTCAGCTACAAAGTGTAAACTAGACATTATTTCTAAAACTGGTAATTCAGATACTGGGGCAAGTGCATGGGGATGTAATTCAAGAGTTGCAGGGCCAGTCCAAGCACCTTGAAGATTTACATGTGTTGTGTAATATCTAACTAATTCACATATCCGCGCTGTTCCATCAACATGCGGAATTATTTTTAAAAGATAGTTTGGTGAAGCCAGCGAAGCCATTACCAAAGCTGGGTTTACTTCTCTGTGCTTAAACCCCATTGTTGCTCTAGCAATCTGAACTTTTCCGTAGTCTAACGTTCCAACCAGCGTATCTATTTCAATTTCCAATTTGGGATTTGCTAATTTTTTGGGGAATCCCCACAATTCCCTCCCTCCAGCAATTGGTGGATGATCATTAAGAAACATGGCATGTGCATAGGATCCGTTAACACCGTCTAAACGCACGGGTATTACCTGCCCTGACTCTGTATAAGAGCCAAAACCAGTTGAATCGGGCATATGTATGAATTCAAATTTAACCAAGGGTTCTTGAATCTCTAGGGGCTCAGGTACCACAGATCGCAATGCGTCCAAATCTGTTCGATATGTAATGATAAGAAATTCTCTTTTGATAAATCTATACGGACCATGAGGAAATGCTGGACTTGTCAAAGGCATTGCAAAAGCGTTCGCTTTTACATCTTGAATATTCATAGTGTCAATTCCTTAATTGTTTTGTGTTTCAACATATCCAGTTTTAGTTCCATAAGTTCATTTTTGAAGATTTTTGAATCCATTAGCTTTAATTTTGAAGATATGTGCGGCTTAAAATCCATTAAATTAAGAATATCCTTTTCTAAATCAATACCAGGCGCTATTTCAATTAATTCCAGACCATCTGCAGATAATTGAAAGACACATCTTTCTGTGACATATATTACTGATTGGTTCCGTGAAATGCTATCCGGTGCATTAAAAGTAATTTGATCAACGAGATTTATAAATTTCTTTATCTTTGCATCATTTTTAATTTTTATTTTTCCATCATTAATCTCAATATCTAATGGTCCTGCACAAAATGTTCCTACAAATACCAAACGCTGAGTGTTCTGACTAATACTTATAAAACCACCTGCACCTGCAAGATGGCCATTAAATTGACTTACATCCAAATTTCCTTTTTTATCTACCTGAGCCATCCCTAGGAATGCGATATCTAGTCCCCCGCCGTCGTAAAAATCGAATTGGTACGGCTGATCTAATATTGCAACTGCGTTTACAGCGGCCCCAAAATTTAATCCACTGGCAGGTATACCTCCAACTACTCCTGGCTCAGCAGTTAGGGTCATAAAATCCGATATTTCCTCCTCTGCAGCAATACCTGCTATCACCTCAGGAATTCCTACACCAAGGTTTACTATGTCATGTGCTCGCAGTTCAAGAGATGCACGCCTAGCAATTATTTTTCTTGCATCTAAGGGTCTAAACTGAATTTCTATAGGTGGACTAATTATTTCGCCGGCAAATACCGCACTATAAGGTTCGGCATAAGTTTGAAATTGATACTCTGGTTTTTCAGAAATTACTACGTAATCAACCAGGATTCCTGGAATTTTGACCTCTCTAGAGGCAAGCGACCCTGCTTTAGCTAACCGCTCTACCTGCACCATAACAATTCCACCAGAGTTGTGAGTGGCCATGGCTATAGATAATGAATCCAGAGTCAAAGCCTCTTTTTCCATCGTAATATTTCCGTGTTCATCAGCAGTAGTGCCCCGAAGCATACACACGTCTATCGGAATTGCTTTATAAAACAGATATTCAATCCCTCCAATTGGTAGTAGCTCTACTAAGACCTGTTGGCTTTGCTTGTTTAATCTCCCGCCGCCTTTTCTTGGGTCTACGAACGTACCTAATCCAACTTTAGAAATTAAACCAGGACGATGCGCTGATGTATCTCTAAATAATTGACTAATGACACCCTGAGGAAGGTTGTACGCTTCAATTTGGTTTGTTAATGCTAAGTGTTGAAGTTTAGGTACTAAACCCCAGTGGCCTCCTATTACACACTTTAAAAAACCCGCATGAGCTAAATGATTAAGACCTCGATCAAAACCGTCACCTTGCCCTCCAGCATACAAAAGAGTTAAATTATTTGGCATTCCAGGAGGAGACTGAGGATCCTGTCCAAGGTACCTGTGTTCAAGTGCTATAGCCAATCCCTCAGCAAAGCCGCTTCCTATAAATCCTCCAGTGGCTAATGTTACGCCTGGGCGAATGTGGCGAACTGCTTCGGTGGCTGTTAGTACTTTACCACCAGGATAAGTACGCGCTACAAAATTTGGATTTCTCATTAACTTCAGTTTCTCTAAGTTCAGTCAAATGGTATATACAGAGCGTACAAAGCTCGAATTTTTACTTATATGGAAACTCAAGTCTGTACTTTAACGAACTGATTAAACAATTAAATAACTAAACAATTAGTAAGTGTAATTTTTTCCCATTCATTCATGTACCCAAGTTTTTTTAATAAATCTATTGAAGATGTCTTAAAACCTTGAGTTAATAATTATTTCAACTAAATATGCTAAAAAGTAAAGTCGCAATCGTAACCGGAGCTTCTTCAGGCATTGGAAGAGCAATAGCATTAGTCTTGTCTAGAGAAGGAGCTAAGGTTGTATTATCTGGCTTGAACGAAACACTCATTAATGAAACTGCTAGTCTGGTTCAAAACCAAGGGGGTATCGCTTTAGCAGTTAAGAGCAATGTTTGTGACCCACAGGCGTGTCAAGATCTAGTGAAATTAACCTTAGATCATTACGGAAAAATCGACATAGGTTGCAACTGTGCAGGCATCGGTGGTCAAAGAGCGTTAACAGCAAATTATTCATTAAAAGCTTGGGATCAGGTCATTCAGACTAACCTTAGTGGTGTGTTCTATGGGATGCAAGCACAAATTGCAGCAATGCTCTCAAACGGGCATGGTTCAATCATCAATATTTCTTCCGTCCTGGGTCTAGTTGGAACTCCTCGATCTCCAGCTTATGTAGCTGCAAAACACGGAGTTATTGGATTAACACAAACAGCAGCTTGGGAATACGGAACATCAGGTATTCGTATTAATGCAGTTTGCCCTGGATACATCGATACTCCTTTAGAAAAAGAACTCATAGATACACAAGAGGCACATGCGAATCTAATTGCAGCACATGCATTAGCAAGATTAGGAAGGCCACAAGAAGTAGCAGAAATGGTTGCTTGGCTTGCATCGGACCGAGCATCATTTGTTACAGGAGCCTTTTATCCGGTGGATGGAGGCTATTTGGCTCGTTAATTAGCGCATATTGACAAACAAACTTAGTAGGAACTTGCGAATTGATTTGATAAGCTGCATTTTGAAAATCACTATAAATCAAACCTATCTAGATTCATAACCTTTGTCCAAGCGGAAATAAAATCTTTGATAAATTTAATTTGAGCATCATCACTTGCATAGACTTCTGAAATTGCTCGAAGCTCACTGCTTGAACCAAAAATTAGGTCAATATCCGACCCGATCCACCTAAGAATTCCAGTTTTTCGGTCACGTCCTTCGAAATGTTTTGTATTGGAGGACTTAGTCCAAACAATTTGCATATCAAGAAGATTTATAAAGAAATCGTTTGATAGGGTTTCGATTTTTTCAGAAAATAAGCCCACTGAGGATTCCTCAAAATTTGCTTTTAATACTCTCAACCCCCCAATCAAAACCGTCATTTCTGGAGCGGTTAGGGTAAGTTGGTTTGCTCTATCCACTAAACGTTCACATGCAGAATATTCCCGACAGCTGCCTAAAAAGTTTCTAAAACCATCGGTTTTAGGCTCAAGAAATTTAAATGATTCTATGTCCGTGTCTTCTTGAAATGCATCATTTCTCCCCTGCATGAATGGAACACTGAAAAATTGCCCTGCATTTTCAACACATTTCTCAATTGCAACTCCACCGCCAAAAATAATTAAATCTGCAATTGAAATATTTTTATTAATAGTGTGCTCATTATGGAAATCATTTTTAATAGTATTAAATATATTTAATATGGTCTTTAATTCATCAGGGGAATTAATTTGCCAATTTTTTTGCGGTAGTAGATTAATACGCCCCCCATTGGCACCTCCTCGTTTATCACTATTTCGATAAGTAGAAGCCGAAGCCCAGGCAGTTCTCACTAATTGAGAAACGGTTAGAGGAGAATCTAAAATTCTTTTTTTCAGATTTATAATGTCTTTAGCATCTAATGGTATATTATTTTTTAGTGGAATTGGATCTTGCCATATAAATTGTTGCGATGGGACTAATGGCCCCAAATAACGAGTTATAGGACCCATATCACGATGAGTCAGTTTAAACCAAGCTTTTGAAAATTCATCTGCTAGTTGAATATTGTTTTTTTGATAATGTTTAGAAATTTTTAAGTAGACTGGATCATATTTAAGTGCCAAATCCGTAGTTAGCATGATTGGAAAATGCTTTTTATTTGCTTCATGAGCATCGGGCACAGTACGAACTGAGACATCTTTGGGAGTCCATTGATGCGCACCCGCAGGACTCACGGTAAGTTCCCATTCAAAGTTAAGTAAATTATCTAAATAGTCACTACTCCATTTAGTAGGGTGCCTTGTCCAAGAACCTTCAATTCCACTTGAAATGGTATTGTTTGCGCTACCAGATCCAAACGAATTCTTCCATCCCAATCCTTGCTCTTCTAGAGAAGCGGCTTCGGGCGCTGGACCCATAAATGAGATTGGGTTTGCAGCTCCATGGGTTTTCCCGAAAGTATGACCACCCGCAATTAGAGCCACGGTTTCCTCATCATTCATAGACATTCGTAGAAAAGTCTCCCTTATGTCTCCAGCCGCGGCCAAGGGGTCGGGTATTCCATTTGGTCCCTCAGGATTAACATAGATTAGCCCCATTTGGACCGCGGCTAGGGGATTTGCTAATTCATGATCGCCTGTGTACCGCTTATCGTCAAGCCACTTCTTCTCAGAACCCCAATTTAAATCTTCAGGGGACCAAGTATCGGTTCGTCCCCCTGCAAATCCACAAATCGCCAGTCCCATAGATTGCAAAGCAACTGTACCCGCTAAGACAATTAAGTCAGCCCAAGATAATTTAAGACCGTATTTTTGCTTGATTGGCCAAAGAAGTCGACGGGCTTTATCTAAGTTAACATTATCTGGCCAGCTATTTAGTGGTGCAAAACGCTGAGCACCATTGCCCGCCCCCCCTCGCCCATCAGAAATACGGTAGGTTCCAGCACTGTGCCATGACATACGAATAAAAAAGGGACCATAATTACCAAAATCAGCGGGCCACCAGTCTTGCGAGTCAGTCATAAGAAAGGTTAAATCCTTGACTACAGAATCTAAATTGAGACTTTTAAATTGAACTGAATAGTCGTACTCAGGATCCATAGGATTTTTAAGTGGTGAATTTTCATTCAGTGAAGTCAAATCTAATCGATTTGGCCACCATTCATCTATAGATGTTTTTGTAGCCAACGTCCTAAAATAAGGACACTTTTCAGTATTTGACATAGATTACCACTCAAGTAGATAGAAACAAAATTGGAATAAATTAAATATGAATTTATGAGTATCTTTAAAAATCAATCAAAATATAAGCTACAACCAAAATGGCGGATTGAATACCAAACATTAATTTTAGTAAATTGAATCAAAACGTAGTCACAATATAAAATTTAACAAGAAATTAATCTGTGCGATAACAAACACAAAAGTTTTATTCAATATGTAGAAATTATCCAATTAAAATAAGATCTAAATTTTTTACAATTTCATTTTCAATACTAACTTTAAAAGGTGTCAATAAAACACCAAGAAGTATATGTAGTTCTAACAAATTACTTGAAATCATTAGACGACCTTTTGCTCCGGGTTTGGAGAAAATGACCAAATCTTCTAACTCTCCCTCTTCGTAAATACAGTTCATGCTGAATTCGCTTTCAGCGTAAACCGCCCAATTAAAAGCATTTTTACGCATTTGAAGTAAGCCAAGCGTATGATTTCGTTTTACCCAGAAATTAGCCAATTTACACCCTTCACACAAAAACAGATAAAGATACAAGAATAATATACCGTATATAAATATATTATTGAAACTTTATACTAATCTTGATATTTTCACAACGTGTTTAATTAGATAAATATATTAAATATAAATTAAAAACGTATTGGCACAAACAAATCAACGAAAGATAAGTACCAACTATGTGGGAAACCGTACAGAAATGCATGATAGAAAATGGGAGTATCAGGAAAGCATATTTTTAAGAGCTCGTTTGAGATCTGTTTGCTTGAAGGATCAAGGAGAATTAAATGGTAGTAATCGTAAAAAAAAATAATCATGCGCAATCTGAGAATAATCTAGCAACAAAGATACAAGATGATGAGCAGAAAATTGGGGCAACAACAAAGAATGGAATCGGCTCACATATGTTAGAACATGAAACTAGTCATCGTAACGGGGTTAATTCACCGAGTATTGAAAATATTAGTGCTAGTAAAAAATGGAACGAAAGCCTCATTGAGAGAGGAAAAGATCTACTTTCTCATGAAGCCACTAGCGTCGCAACTGCAGGAGCAATTATTCTCGGTGCAGCACTGATTGAGGTAGAGCTTATACCTGGACTCGTTATCGGTGCAGGCGCGATACTATTAGGAAAAGTATTTCCTGAATTTGGAAGCTATATTCGACCAGCAATTAAAGGAGCTGTTAGAGCCGGATTCAACGCTACAAATAAAGCTCGTCAAATATTCGCTGAGGCAAATGAACAAGTAAGCGATTTAGTTGCTGAGGTTAAACAAGAACGGCATGATGAAATAAAACAAGAGAGAGGCTATACGAAGGCTGAAAATACTTCGAACGAACTACCTACTCATTGACATGCAATCAAATGCAAAAAAACTAGCCAGAAAAGGAAATATTGTCCATCACGTTCCTGGCAGGTTACGCATCAAGATAATGGGGGCACCGGCTAGCGATAGCTTTTTTAGCGACATAAAAAAAACAATATTAAACTTTCCTGGTGTTAATTCGGTTAGAGTTAATCCTCATTCTTCTAGTATTGTTGTAAACTATATTTCACAAGACGCTGATTTTCATAATAGAATTCATGACGATCCTGCGCTCAAGCAGTGGCTTACTTTACTAGAGGAAGATGGGTCAAGTGATTTAATTGATCCAAAATTTTCAATTGATTCTATTTATTCAGCACAACATTCACGTATAGCAGAATCGATAGTCTCTGTAGCAGAACAGTTAGATGCAGGGCTATTGCAAGCAAGCAATGGATACTTGGATTTTAAAGTGCTTCTTCCTTTAGGAATTGCAGTTGCCACATCACTGCATAGAGCTAGAGGTAGAGGAACTCCAATGTGGATTAGTTTGAGTACTTTTGCATTTAATTCTTTCTTAACATTTCACCATAGAAGAATTAACAAACCAATGCAGCAAAATTTAACTCACAGCTTGCAAAGCTATTAATCATAATTTAATGCTATCTCCCATCACTTCGAACAAACACTTCACGTTACTACATAACGTACCCGGTCGATGTAGACTAAGATATTGCGATTTAAAAGACGATGGAGTCAAAATATCATCCATAGAAAGAAAATTGAAGTTGTGCAATTTTGTTAATAAATATAAATTAAATAAAACGTGCTCATCCATTTCTATTGACTATGATGGAGAAATTAGCCAATTATTTTTAATACTTGAAGAAGTTGAAGTGTTTCAATTGGTTGCTTCCACTGAATCAACTAATAATTACACACTATTTCCTTCAATAAATGAGCTAAAACCCATATATTCCTTAGCTATTTCTGGTGTTGCACTCGTATTAGGCGCTGCAGTTGGGCCCGTAATTTCAATTGGTTTAATTATTACAACTGGTTTCCCGATTTGGAGAAGGGCATTATCAACATTGATTTATGAGAAAAGGTTAAATGTTGACTTTCTTGATGGTTTAGCGTTGACGATTGCTGTACTGCGACAACAACCAAGGACAGCAGCTCTGATGGCTCTTTTAGTTCATTTAGGGGATTACGTACGAGAACTTACAGCGCGTCAATCGCGAGGTTATGTAAAGCAATTATTAGAACTCCATACTCTTAACGCTAGAAAAATTGAGCATGATGGGAGTATATCCATTGTTATAGCTCAAACATTACGATCCGCGGAAGTAGTTCTTATACTATCCGGTGAGCTTATTCCCGCAGATGGAGTTGTTATAAACGGTATAGCGGCTGTGGATCAGCGTCATATAACTGGAGAGTCAATGCCTGCGACCATGAATATTGGCGATTCAGTATATGCAGGATCTTCAATTATTGAGGGCTCCATCACCGTTAAAATCACAGAAGCAGGTGCTAATACTGTGGCCTCTAAAATTGTTGAATTAGTTGAATCAGCGCCCATTGGGGAAACAAGGATTCAAAATTACGCGGAGAAATTTGCCGATCATTTAGTGGCACCTATGCTAGGCGCAAATGTTGCCCTATTAGTAGCTAGTGGAAATCTTGACCGATTTATGTCTCTCGCTATTGTGGATTACGGAACAGGGATACGAGTTGCTGCTCCAACTAGTATATTGACCACAATGACGAAAGCTGCACAAGAAGGGATATTGATTAAAAGCGGTAAGCACGTTGAGAATTTAGCCACACTAGAAGGGATTGCTTTCGACAAAACAGGGACACTAACCTGTGGACGTTTACAAGTTATTGATATAAAGTCTTTTCACATAAAAATTAGTTCAACTAGAATTTTACAACTCGCTGCCGCAGCAGAAACTGAATTGAGCCATCCTGTAGCCCGTGCACTTGTATCTTACGCTCAAAAAATAATTGGTTTGAGTCTACCTATTTGTGAGGATGTGCAATTTTCAATTGGATTAGGTGTATCTGCGTGTTTGGAAGATCATGTGATAAATATTGGTAGTGAACGATATTTGAAAAAACTGGGAATCCCTACAAGCAAAGCACAGAGATATTTACTCGAACTAGAGCGTATAGGCCATATTGGTCTGTTGGTGGCTTATGATAATCATTTAGTAGGAGCCATAGCTTGTAACGACGAACCAAGAGGCGAAGCTCGCTCTGTAATAGCGGGACTAAGAAAACGTGGGGTCAATGAAATAGTTATGCTTTCCGGGGACCGTGAGGGTGTTGCGCAGAGAATTGCAAAATCTGTAGGTATTAAAACAGTATATTCTGAGGTCCTTCCACATGAGAAAGCTTCAATAATTAAGGAGTTGAGGTTAATCAACGGGACTTTTGCCATGGTTGGAGACGGGGTGAATGATTCGCCTGCACTTGCTCAAGCCGATGTTGGAATTTCGTTAATTGATGGCGCAGACATTGCTCGTTCTGCAGCAGACGTGGTATTTATGAAAGAAGGTCTGCATCTACTATTGCCAGCAATTGATTTAAGTCGGAACGCTCTTAAATTAATCAAACAAAATTGCACATTAATTGGTGGATTTAACACCCTTGCACTTGCTTTAGCGTTACCTAGTGGATTGATATCGCCTGCTACGTGCACAATTTTAAGCAATGGTTCAACTTTATTAGCTACCCTTAATGCCATGCGACCCTTGATTTCAAAAATTAAACTATAAATTAAATATTTCTACTGCTCAGTTGTTTAAGCACAAATAATTGCTACTTATTCAAAGGATAACACTTACTTGGATAAAGACTTAACATGTTCTTTATTTTGTGCTTGAAAATACATAATTTCAGCCTCTAGTTGTTCATTTTTTATTCCGTAAATTTGCTGTATTTTATGAGCCAACATTTCTCGTTTGATTTCAATGTCATCAAACTCTGTATTTGAAAGCAAGTCCCATCGACTAAGGATCAAGCTCTTAAAGTATTCCCAGTTACATTCAGTCAAGCACCAATTCATATATCTAACGAAGAGTTAAAAGAATATGATATATTTAAATGTAGTCAATTGTATGTGCGTGTTCAGACACTACACACACAAAACCCTTAGAGATATGCATCCAGCATTAAAGAAGAATAGATTTTTAAAAATAATTTATAAATCAAATTTTCAAAAAAATCAGAGAACTTAACTAATAGGATCTTGAAATCCAGACTTACGAAAAGTCAAAACGAGCGTATCCCTATATCCATTTCCACCATTGTCCTTAATGGGAGTTGTTTCATGAATCATACGATTATCATCAAGCAATAATACAGTCCAAGGTTTTTCTAATGTGAATCTAAGACCCGTATTACCATCAATCGAAAATATTCTAGTCTCTCCACCGCTGATAAAACTGCGATTTATCATTATCACCGCCACATAATCTACACCGTCGCGATGGGCGCCCTCAGGAGTTGGTCGGCCTAATCCTCCTTGAGTACTGATTCTAAATTGATGGGCCTCCGCAAACCAAGTTGTATCAATGTTCTTTTGATCAATTACGTTAGCTACAGATGCAATCAATTCCATCCATTCCTTTGAAGAATTTAGATTCTGATCTATTGGATCAAACATACGACTGATACCACCGTGCAAAGCGTTGTAGTCTAAAGACTGCCAATGTGCTCTGTGAGGCACCGTCCTTGTGTTACCGCTTTCAATAATGTAACTACTATGCCTACGATATCTATATTGACCCAAATCTTTCAAATATTGATCAATTTTCAAAAAATCCCAGTAACTTTCAAATTCTTTTAATTTGCTAATGGGTATATGTGAGCCGGCTAATAGGACTTCTATGTCAAAAATACAAAACCCATTTTCTTTTAATTTAGATGAAATCTCATCCATTTTAGAAATATTCAATTCAATTTTCATTTAATTACATCCAAAATTATTTATTTACTCACTAACTTAAAGTCGTTGATAAAAAAGTTTTGAAAAAATTAATTTGTCAACCAACAATCTATAGATGAGCAAGTAAAAACTCATCAAATTAATGCTAGGCGTATGTGAAAAAATTTTTTACTTTTTTAATTCTTTCAAAAAGATTGAAAATTTATTTTAAACGATAAAGAATTAACGAAACAAAATATCACTCTAATTGTAAGCTTGTCAATCACATCATTGGTTTTTTATTTCGAATAATTAATTATTTTTGTAGCTGAATTAACGTTGTTCCTGTTCGGTTTAGTACAGACACTATTAATTTAATATTCGATCATGGTTATGATGAAATATAAACTCCGAATTATATAAATCTTACTTGTGAATTGATTATCGTGTCTATCTACCAAATTCAATTTTGCAGTGATCAATTCTTAATTAAATCATTAAATCCTTATTTAGTATTTTTGATTAACTCAAAAATATGGCATCAATTAAATGAAATTACTATTTTCTAAATTTTTTATATTAAATATATTTTTAAGTACATTTTTATATACAACTGGAACTTATGCACAAATCCCTAATTCCGGATCAATCCAACAAAATATTGAAAACGGCTTTCAGCGCATTCCCAATATACCTACGCAAGAGCGCTCCCTACCCCTGCCTAATGAAACACCAGTTCCAGATGATATTCATTTTTCAGTTAAAAAGATTATATTTTCTGGCAATACCCTGCTTTCTAATGATCAAATTAATTTAGTAATTAATGATTATCTGCAAAAAGTAATTTCTTTTAATCAATTACAAGTATTGACTTTTTCAATTGAGAACCAATATCGTCTCTCCGGGGGGTTAGCACGGGTATTAATTCCTCCCCAGAGGATCTTAGATGAAACTTTGTATATCCAAATTGAGGAATCAAAATGGGGTGAAGTTTTAATTGATAATCAATACCTTCATTTGAATCCTCAAAAAGTAATTGATACGATTAGTTTTTTACAGATACCAGGCAAACTTATTGACCTCAAACAACTAGAACGCAGCATATTACTAACAGGAGACTTACCTGGTATTGGAATTAATGCCTCTTTACGAAAAAGCTCAACACCACTAACAACAGATTTAGTGGCAAATATTACTGAGGTGAATCCGGGTTATTTCACAATTCTTGTAGACAACGCCAATCCAGTTTCAATTGGAGCAAACCGAATTATTGGTAGCCTTGGTATAAATAATCCTTTTACTACTGGCGACGCATTGACGGGTGACTTTTTAAATTCCGAAGGTAGTAACTATGGACATTTAAGATACACACTTCCGTTCGGTGATAACGGGCTTCGGATTGGATTAAGTACCTCAGCCATGTCATATCACTTGGTTGGATCCCAATTTCAAGCAATTGATGCAACTGGCACAGCTATTACAAATGGCATTGAATCAACATACCCAATAATTCGCACAATTGCACTCAACTTGTACTTAGGTATTAATCTAGATTACCGAACATTTAGTAATAACAACTCGCAACAAGGCTTAATTAATCAGTATTCAGTCACAGATCTTTCAAGTTCTGTATATTTTTCTTCAATTGATCATTTTAACGGATCAGGAACAAACAGCATTAGCCTATCACTCATTAACGGCAGCACCGATCTGTCCGGATCTGTAAATCAACCGGCGGTTGCAATGACAAATAATGCTCAGGGTAACTTTACAAAAATCCGTTATGTTGCCAACCGTAATCAATCATTAACACCCGGATTTACATTATTCGGAAATATAAGCGGGCAAATATCGAATAGAAATTTAGATGCTTCGGAATTATTTTACCTAGGAGGTATAGGTGGAGTTAGAGCGTTTCCAACCAATGAAGGCGCGGGGAGTCAAGGTCAACTGGGAACAATGGAATTACGTAAATCTTTACCGTTCAATACCATCTTATCCCTATTTTATGATTATGGGCACGTACAGATTAATGTTGATAATAATTTTGAGGGATCGACTTCGCATAACAGCTTTGATATGAAAGGAGACGGTCTTTCTCTTGAATGGGTACCAATGCCGAAGTTAGATCTAAAAATGTCTTGGGCAAAGCGAATCGGCATTAACCCCAACCCCACCTCTAAAGGTACTTATCAAAACGGCACTAGTGGCAGCTATGAATTTTGGATTTCTAGTAGCCTTAGCTATTAATTATGGGACTATCTACTTACATGTATACACCTATCAAACCATATCTTTTATTTCTAATATTAATCATCTCAACTAATGCCGTTGCAGCACCCCCAATTCCTAATCAACTACCGTTTAATAGTAATGTTATCTCTGGTCTAGTAGCTGTTACACAGTCTAATTCGGTTATGTCAATTTATCAATCCACTGATCGAGCAGCTATCGATTGGCAAAGTTTTAATATTGGAAGCTTAGCGACTGTAAATGTATTACAACCTACTGGAAATAGCATTCTACTTAACCAAGTGCTTAGCTCAAATCCTACACAAATTTTTGGACATTTAAACTCTAATGGTCAACTGTTTATCACTAACTCAAATGGAATTTATTTTTCACCAAGCGCCAGTGTTAATGTTGGTGGACTTGTCGCAACTACCAATACTATTTCTTCGCACGATTTTCTTGCTGGTCTTTCAAATTTCAATGGTAACAGTACTCCATCAAGCGTAGTAAATGATGGAAATCTTCAATCCAAGATTGGAGGATATATTGCCCTTTTAGCACCTAATGTCCGTAATAACGGAGTCATTGTGGCACAAATGGGTACCGTAGTAATGGCCTCTGGCAATCAATACTCACTCACATTAGCTGGCAGCACTTTGAGCTCAATTATTGTTAGTCCAGGATTGATTGATGCCTTAGTTACAAATGGAGGTGC
Organism: uncultured Burkholderiales bacterium; assembly: GCA_903896615.1. GTDB lineage: Bacteria > Pseudomonadota > Gammaproteobacteria > Burkholderiales > Burkholderiaceae_C > Limnohabitans. The sequence goes on along the minus strand of CAITYM010000020.1, from coordinate 43,345 downwards.
TGTTTTAGCACCTGGTGGGCTTATCATTTTGTCGGCACAATCTGCTCATCAAATACAAGCTGGAATCATTGGAAATACAGGAGTCTTGGACGCAAGCGGAATCACAAGTAATGGAGGAGTTATCGAATTACTTGCCTCTCAATCTATCAATGTAGGCGGCTCACTAAGAGCTGACGCTGCATCACAGAATAATTCTAATGGTGGCACAGTATTGATCATTTCAGATTTAGCCAATCCTTCAAGTCAAACGAATATAACTGGAACGATCTTTGCACAAGGCGGAACACAAGGGGGGAGCGGTGGATTAATAGAGACGTCTGGAAATAAACTTACCGTAAGTGGCTCAGCAGTAGTCAATACGTTATCAACTAAAGGATTGGTAGGTAATTGGATCATTGATCCTAATAATTTTGTTATCGATTCAGTACTAAATGGTGGCGATATTACAAGCGCAATTCTCGTCAACAATCTACTTTCGTCAAATATCACCGTCTTAAGTAGTAACGGACATGCAGGGAATTTGGGAGATATACAAGTCAATCAACCTATTAATTGGGCTGGAGCAACGACTTTAACACTTAATGCAATACACGATGTTGTAGTAAATAGTGCAATAACAGCCAATACAGCTGGCGCAAGCCTCTCCTTAATAGCTGGACATGATATAGACGTAAATTCTACTATTTCAAGTATTGGAGCTGTTGCTAGTTTGCAGTTGAGTGCTGGTAACAATGTAAATATTAACTCTGGTATTACCGGCACAGCGGCAAATACTTCTATTATTGTAACAGCCGGTCAAAATGTGACTTCTGTTGCGCCCATACACGCTGTTGCAGCTAATTCATCAATTGCAATTACTGCAGGTAATGACGTATCCATTGGCGGAGCAATCACCGCAACAGCGCAGAGTACAACAGTTAACGTGAAAGCTGGACTCGATATTGCTACTAATGCTGAAATTATAGCCGTAGCTGCATCTTCAGCGGTTAATTTAACCGCGGGACGTGATATTACTACTTCAACTACAGCAGCAATTACGGCAGGAGCCGCTACAACTCAGATAGCACTAAACGCAGGGAGAAATATAAGCATTAACTCTGCTATTACGGCTAGTCCGGCGGGATCCTCCATTCAATTAGTCTCTGGACTTGCCGGTACAGGCCCTGGAATTAGCTCAGGCACAGTATCATTATTTGGCGCTGTAGCGTCTCCACAGCTTATGATTCGGTTTAATCCGGACGGGTACGCCGCTACATCCGCTGACATAGCTTTATATCCAGCCTTAGCTGATGCAAAAGCTTGGGTATATGCTGTTGGAAGTAATAAAGTTTATGACGGAACAACTTCTGCCTCACTGCAATTAAATGGTAATCCAAGTGTAGGAGGAAACGTTAATTTACTCCCTGGACAGGCAAATTTTAATGACAAAAACACCGGTATAGCAAAGACCGTAATCTATAGCGGGTATAGCCTAATTGGCTCAAATGCTTCAAATTATGCACTATTCACACCTAACGGCAGTACTTCAGCAACTATCACTCCAAAACCACTTACTATCACAGCAGTAGCAGCTAATAAGACATATGACGGAACAACTTCTGCTTCGGTATTTCTCACAGACCAAGTCATCACTGGGGATACAGTAATTGCCACTTATAAATTCAGTACTTTTAGCGATGCAAATGTAGGGATTGGTAAATCAATTAGTGTCTCAGGAGTAGCATTAACAGGTGCAGACTCTTCAAATTACAGCATTAGTTCAAGCGCTAGTACAACTGCAAATATCGAAACTGCACCACTAACCGTGACGGCATCAAATTTTAGTAAAAACTTTGGCCAAACTGCAGTTTTATCAGCATTTACACAATCTGGACTGATGAACAACGAGACTATCGAGTTCGTAACGCTAACGAGCTCTGGAGTTTCATCATCAGCTGGGGTATCTATGAGTCCGTATCTCATTACACCAAGTAATGCATCTGGTGGGAGTTTTGATCCAAGAAACTACAAAATTCAATACGTAAATGGATTATTGGTCGTGCAACCGATTGGTCTACTGATCACAGTTGCCGATGCCTGGAAACCATTTGGTACAACGATGGTTTTAACTGCATTTACTATGAATGGATTGGTTAACGGGGATACAGTAGGTGCGATATCAGAATCAAGCCCTGGTTCTTCTCAAGGTGCAACAGTTGAAGGAAGCCCATATGCAATCACACCTGGAATTGCGACGGGTGGAACTTTCAACTCAGCCAACTACGTAATAAAGTATGTAAATGGTACATTGGAAGTACTCCCTAATACTAAATAGATCAAAAATATTCATAATGATTGTTCGTATGCAAACGAACAGATGAATTACTAATTTAATGCGAGCATCTGTATTTGGCAAAAATAAAAGTATCATGAAAAAAATTAATTTCCTATTTATAAAAATAATACTATTATTATTTATCTCCAAGTTAGCAATAGCCGCTACTGCAACTGCAAGTCTGCCTGTTTCTGCATCAGTTACACAGGTATGTTCAGTTAGCACTTCTACTGCTTTAGCATTCGCAATATATGACCCTATAGGTACGAATGCAACTGCACCTTTAAACAGCATAGGACAAATAAGCGTGGCTTGTTCTAAGGGCGCTAGCGGCTTAACCATAGGCATGGATAATGGAGTGCACGTATCCGGCACTCAACGTCAAATGATTGGTGCAGTCAATTCAAATTTACTTTCTTATTCGATTTACCAACCAAGTAGCACTGCAGCCCTTGCAGTTTGCACTTTTCCAGGAACAACACTCTGGACAAATACAGGTGTAGGTATGTTTACTCTGACGAACTCAACATCGAGAGTTGCAAGGGTATATAACGTTTGCGGAACTATTTCGGGCGGGCAAGATGTTGCGGCTGATACTTATGCAGACACCGTCATAGCGACGATCAATTTTTAAAATGGATATACCAGTGAATATAAAACTAAATCAACTAAAGTTCAAAACGCTTTACTCAATAATTTGCATCTTAGCATTTGTACTTCCAAACTCAGTTCAAGCAGCAGGCTGGAGCATTGATCCAATTCGGATTGAACTTACCCCTACAAAACAAACAGCTGCTTTAACTTTTACAAATGATACAGACCAACCTACAACAGTTCAAATTCAAGCTGTTTCGTGGTCACAAGTAGATGGTAAAGATATATTTATGCCGACGAGGGATCTCCTCATATCACCTCCCATCATAACGATTGCCCCCAAGTCTACTCAACTCATTCGTATGACATTACGTATACCGGCAGATGCAACTAAAGAGCTTGCATACCGGGTAAATTTACAGGAATTACCAGAAGCAACTGCAACGAATGAATCTGGTGTCAAATTGGCAATGAGAATTGGAATTCCCGTATTCATTCAGTCGCGAAAAGGAAATGCTGCTCCAAAAATGTCATGGAAAATATCGTCAACACCAGAAAATATGGTTAAAGTCGAATTACGCAATGATGGTGATGCTCACGTTCAAATATCTGATTTTTCTTTATACACACTTGGCAGCGAGCAAATTATTGCAACAGAATCAGGATCTAGTTACATACTCGCTGGGCAAAGCCACGATTGGCTCCTAAAATCTAACAATACTGAACCAGTTAACGCTGGGCGCCTGCATCTTAAAGCCTATACAGATGCTGAGAACATCGATAAAGTAATTGTCCTGGACAAACCGTAATCTCATACTCGCAGTTCTGCCGTGGTTTTTATTACTTAATTATCCTTCAAGCGTATTAGCAAGCACATTTACTTCATCTGATAACTCAAATGATTATGAAGTGCCTGCATCTCCATCTGAAAAGGTAAGCAACTTAAAATCGCCTTATACTGAACTTTTGCTAGAAATCGATATCAATGATCAGGAGTTAAATCAAATTGTTGTAGTAATAGTTGATATGACTGGTCATTTTTATTTAAAAAAGGAAGATTTACTTAGCTGGCGTTTTCGGGAACCAAGTCGAAAGACAGGAATTAAATATCAAGATAGTACTTATTATCCACTGAGCGCGATTGTGGGTGAATCACATATTTATGATGAACATAATTTAAGCTTAAAAATACATGTTCAAGCTGATGCATTTAATTTAACTGTACGATCATCTATTTATCCGAATTTACCGTCTCCAGTGAAATCTAATCCCGGTGGATTCTTAAACTATGATTTATTCACAGTAAATTCTCTGGATTATGTGCAACACTCTGGACAATTTGAATTTGGATACTTTAACGAAAACGGAGTATTGACGGGTAATATTCTGGCTGAAAATTACGGAACTAATACAAGTGCAATAAGACTGGACACTACATGGAGTCAGGATATACCGGAAGATATGAGAACATTGCGGCTCGGGGACGTAATTAGCACCCCCGGTACGTGGGGGCGTTCAGTTCGGTTTGGTGGAATTCAGTTTGGTACCAACTTTGCTACACAACCAGGATTTCGAACTTATCCTATGCAAAGTGCAGTTGGTCAAGCTGTAATGCCGTCAACAGTCGATGTATTTATAAACAATGCCCTTGTATCTCGACAAATTGTTCCCCCAGGCCCATTTGCTATCAGCAATCTTCCAGTTGTAACAGGTGCTGGACAAGTTAATCTGATGGTTCGCGATCTCTTTGGAAGAGAGCTTATTATTAATCAGCCTTTTTACGCCAGTCAGTCCCTACTAAGTAAGGGTTTAGAAAATTACTCCTATGAATTAGGTTTTATAAGGGATAACTTTGGTATAAATAGTAATGACTACCATAATTGGCTTGCCTCTGAAAACTATAGAAGAGGCTTGAGCAATGACTTAACAGGAGAAGTCCATATAGAGATTATGCAAGGACAGCAAAGCTTGGGAATTGGGGGAGATTACCTCATACCCCAAATTGGCACAATCAGCTCTTATATTGCAGCCAGTCATAAAAAAATTAGCGATCCTTACATAGCTACGATAGAGATGCCAAATAGTGAGTTAAACACTTACAAGAGTACAAATAAAGAGTCTCCCTTGGGTACCCTTATCGTGCTAGGTGTTGATCGCTTAGCACAGCCCTGGAGCATGGGTGTAAGGTCACAATGGGCAAGCAGTGGCTTTACGGAGGTTGGTCAGGTAGCCACACAATTTTCTCCAACAAACCAAATCACCAGTAATCTTAGCTATACAACTTCTAAATTTGGATCCTTCGGGGCGGCTTATATAAGCCAGATCAACCGTGATATTCCCAGCTCGCGAATAGTAACGATTGGCTATAGCGTAACACTCGGAAGAATGGGAGCAATCAGTTTGTCCGCACTACGGGATTTAGCAACACTTGATGCAGGAACAACATTTTTTACAATGTTAAGCATACCACTGGGAGGGCCAACTAGCGCCAGTTTTAGTTCTCAGTCCAAAAGAGGCGCCAACAACGGGAATGGGAATGACTTTGCCAGCACAATACAAAGGAATATCCCAAGCGGGGACGGCTATGGTTATTTTTTACAGACGCGTAGCGATGGAACTAGCCAAGCAACTTATACACTCCAAAATAATATTGGCACTTATACGGCATCTATTGCCCAGAACAGTGGACTAACATCAACAAGTCTTGACATTAACGGTGGTATCGCAGCCCTTGGCAATGACGTATTCTTGAGTAGAAGATTAGATCAAAGTTTTGCGGTTGCACGCATACCGGATTTTTCTAATCTAACAGTTCTAACGGACAACCAGCCTGTAGCAAAAACTGATATAAACGGCAACGCACTTATACCGCGTTTACGCGCCTATGACAGAAACGAGATATCTATCGATCCAGCAGGCCTACCACTGGATGCAAAAATTCTAGCAACTAAAGTTACTGCTGTCCCCTATTACCGTAGCGGTATCGAAGTGCGATTTCCGATTACGCATTCAAGAGGAGCAACATTCACTATACATTTAGAGGACGGAAAACCTATGCAAACCGGTGCAAAAGTAAAGATTAATTCAAACGAACAAGTTTTCACCGTAGGGTACGGCGGAGAAGTCTACGCTGTTGATTTAAAAAACATAAATAAAGTACACGTAAATTGGAATCATCAGAATTGTGATTTTGAAGTTAACTTCAAAAAAAGCTCTGATCCTCTACAAGATCTTGGCACCTTTATTTGCAGGGAAGTTAGACAATGAAAACTGCTAATCGTATCTCATACACTTTTGGGATTAACATTTCTAAAATCAGATCGAGACTTAAAATTATTAGCACTTTGGCTATAACACTTCAAATAGGTCCAGTTTTGGCTGACTGCACTTTTACAGGCGTAAGCGGCATCAATTTTGGACAATACAGTGCTCTGGATATAGCGGCGAACAATACCGGCGTTGGCAGTATCAGCATCAGTTGTCAAGGTGTAGGGCCTCAGCGTGTCATTGGTTTGAGTACAGGGCAAAGCAATAACTTTGATGCTCGAATTATGACAAGTGGTGCAAATCAAATCAATTACAACCTTTACACAAATTCAGCCAGAACATTAATTTGGGGTGATGGTAATGGGGCCAGTAAGTCTATATCTGTGTCAGACAGTGTACTCACGACTCTCAACATATTTGGCCAAATACCAGCAAACCAAGATGCAAGCGTTGGTCAATATTCGGACAGCATTATTGTCACAATAGATTTCTAGCGTTTTGTTATTTACATGTAAAAAAAGCTAAGAAATGGCATGTACTGAAAACTCCAACGGCCATTGATACAGTCCTGGCTTTATATCTGATCGTAAGATGAATCTAAAACTTAGGTCGTGAATGATATTCCGATTGCTCATTTCCCGCAGGACAATAGATCCTCCATCAGGTCCAAGTCGCACCAAATTTGAAATGCCAATTACTTGTACAGACTCAAATACAAATCCTTTCGCATTAAAATCTAATCTATACCCATTTCTGCTATTTGTAAGTACAGTAAATCTAAGAGCAGATGGAATATCTATATAACCTCGATTTATATCTGCACTTGAAATGCTAAGTTGGCTTGTTTCATAAGTAGTTTGTAACTTTGCATTTGGAATCACAGTTGCTGATACAGAAACTAAGGTATTTACCTGCCCAGCTACTGCATTTGAATGCACAGGATAGTACATACTCAGTATAGCTACTGATAGAAAAATACTACTGCGAATCAAGAGCCAAAATTTGGCTAAATAAGAGTGAATGTAATCTGTATGTCTAGCACTGGTTTGTCTTGCTTGATTCATATTGCATCCTAAGTCTAAATTCTACTCTTGGGACTACGTTTTAAGATATTTCATTCAAGCTTTTTAAAAGCCCATAGTTATCTAAAATTACACGAACATTAACCGCTCACAGCCTCATATACATTAATATTAGTCGATGTCAGTCGTTATAGGTTGATATAGATCAATTGCTGACTTTAGATCAAGGTTGCTAGATATTTTAAGAGTGAATCTTTTTTTTAATTAAGAATCAAAGATATTCTACTATGCCACTTTGTAGCTTAGTATTAACTAATAGACCGGTGTACCACTTAAAAATTCAATCAATTCTCACCTCCCCAGTCTTTATGACCGCTCTCCAACGCTCTGTTTCCTCCTTCATCCATGAAGCCATCTCAGCGGGTGAATTTCCAATCGGTTGAGCATCAATTTCAGCGTATCTTCGAACTATTTCAGGCGATTTTAGAATCTCACCAATTGAATTAGCGAGAGTTTGAACGATATAAGTTGGTGTCTTCGGGGGAGCAACCATCGCAAACCAAGCAACAACAACAAATCCTGGGATCGATTCTTGAACAGTTGGGATACTTGGAAAACCCTTCAACCTTTTACTACTCGTGACTGCGAGCACTTTTAACTTACCCGAACTGATGTAATTTGAAGCTTGAGTCATATTACCAAACATCAAATCAACATGCCCTGCTAATAAATCTGCAATTGCGGGTGCGTCGCCTTTATAGGGAATGTGAATGAGTTCAATACCGGTTTTTTGCTTGAAGAGTTCGGCTGTTAAATGTGAGGTAGATCCGTTACCCTGTGAAGCATAAGTTAAGCGGCTAGGATTGGCTTTCGCATAGGCAATAAACTCTTTCAAAGTACCAAACGGGAGCGAAGGATTGATAATTAAAGCGTTAGGAACATGTGCAAGCTCTGTAATTGCTGTAAATTTGGCCGAGTCGTAAGCTAGTTTTGGATACAAACTCACATTAATGGCGAGCGCTGGAGGCGGCGCCGACATCAGCGTATAGCCATCAGGATCTGAATTAAAAACATATTCTGCACCAATATTTCCAGCCGCACCGGGTTTGTTTTCAATTATGATGGGTTGACCTAGTTTCTGCGTTAACCCCTCCGCTATTAAGCGAGTCAATATGTCAGCAGTACCGCCAGCGGGGTTGGGAACAATAATATGAATTGGCTTAACTGGCCATGCAGGGATCTTGGACTCAGCAATGAGATAACTAGAGTGTGAAGATAAACCAATTGACAAAGTGGTACTGATTACTTTATCTAATAAATCTCGTCTAGATTGATTAATGGGTAGGGACATTTACAGTTAAGTATCGTTAGATGGGAATAATTAGTAGGGTTTCAATTACACGTGAATCATATAGATAAAGACGACTCTTGAATTTTGCAGAATCCCCATCAAGGACTATCTCATCTCTGCATTGTCCCGTAGAAACGATCATCATATTTCCATCTAACTCCATAGTCCTAACAACCATGTAATTTGATCGGACCTGTAACACAGAGTTTTCTTCACTTAGAACTTGAACACCCGACAATATATGCCTGTAATGCTGGGGTTCGTATACATTGGCTACTCGCATCGATAAAATACGGTCTCGTAATTGAGCTGCACTTCTGCAATCAATAATTGCCATAGGTAATCCACGGTCATGGTTAAACCTGGATTGAACTTTGTATTGCCCATCAGTCTGCAAGAGTTGAGCTATATCCTCTACACGGTTTTCGTCTATCGATCTAGCCCATTCAAAGATTAAATTCTCAGCTATTCTGTGAGTCTTGGTATCAGTTAATTTCATTACAGATCCATATCCAATCGGTAGTTATTCCAAAAATTTCGTATTGCCCGCTCTGAGAGCTTGGAGTTCCCACCGCTGTTCAATTCTTTACCGCCCATTTGAATGAAAGATTGCCCAGTTTGTCCATCCCCGAATGCGCGTTGCATCATCTCGCAAACGGCCGCATCTTCAACAGAAATTAATCCAGCTGATCCGGCTAAGTTTGCTTGCTTTAGTCTTGATTGCGTCAACTCTGGTGAATCATCTTCAAATCCAAAGTAAGTCCAGACCAAATCACATTGCAAAGGTCCTTTTGGCAATAGTTGACGTGTGGCTAGACTGTTCGCGATTTGGTGCAGTACAAAAGAGGGATAGGTAGTCAAAATTTGTACACTGACACCGTCCCCGAACTCATCTTGCCACTTAAGAATACTGGGGTCTTCAAGTTTTAGTCTGTCGTTATTAGAGCGAAGGTCTTTTGAAGTGCTCTCGAAATCTTCTGATTTTTTCTCTGTGCCTGCCTTTGTATAAAAATAAACATGCCGTCCACTTTGATCAAGAACCATTCCGGACTCTTGTGACTGGCGTGAGAGACCAAATGTTCCATAAAAAGTATGCAAGATATTTGCATGATAAGAGTCGCGTGGATTTTCGTGATAAGTCTTCCAATTTGCATGAATACGCTGCGTATCATAACCAAGCACCTTGAGCGGTTTGTGCAGCACACGCCTTATTCCGTCCCCTACCTCACCTAGCCACTCAAGCAAAGGAGGTGTAGATTCTGAAAAAGTTGCGAACACTAAACCACATATTGTTTGAACACGTAGTTTCATGAGTCCATGCTCCTTCATATCGAAGTCTTTGGGTAATCCTCCCTCACCTTTTAGGCCCTGTGAGAATGCAGCATGAGTAAGATCTCCCTTTAGGTTGTAATTCCAAGCGTGATATACGCAGTGCAATTTTTTCCCATTTCCAAAGGCATCCTTACAAATCATGTTTCCACGGTGCGCACAGCGATTGACCACACAGTGCAAAGTATTATCAACATCCCTCGTTAATACGACAGACTGATCTCCGATAAACGTAGTCTTATAGTCACCCAGATTAGGAACCTCTGCCTCTAGTCCAACATAACTCCATGTATTACCTTGAAAAATTCTCTTTTGCTCAGCAAGGTAAATCTCTGGATCAGAGTAAATCCAATACGGGGATGCTGTAAACCCCTCTTTAGGCCACTTTAATTGATGTTCTTTTACATTCATTTTATTTCGTCAGTTTAAAACCATTAAGGAATACATCTATAGATTTTCTAAATCGCAAGTAGCAATCAGTTAACCAAAAAATAACAATAAAACTCAATTATTTCTACTAAGCATAGTTTAGGGTTGTACTACCTTAATAAAGCTTAGGAGTTTAATGTTAACTTCTAGTCCTTAAGACTAACTCAAAAGACGAGATCCTATGGATTACCCTTTAATTGCATTATGACAACGCCCGGCCAACAATTAAGGGGCAATTTTAAGGATTTAACATTTAAAAATGAGCTTATCTAAACTCAACAATAAGTTTTTAACACCTTTTATCTATCACTCACTGCGAATGTTATTTTCTTTGATTAATTTGGAATATTTACTTGTCTCACCAACCAAGAAGTTCTTAAATTCTTTCGGGGTGCTCATGACCGCATCAACTCCTAAGCTTGCAAACTGAGCCTTAACATCTTCATCAGCCATCACCTTTGTAAATGCACTAAGATATTTATCTACAATATTTTTCGGAGTCTTTGCAGGTAAATAAATTCCCCACCAATTAAGAGCTACCAATCCAGAAATCCCAACCTCATTGAAAGTCGGAACATTAGGAAATGCAGAGAACCTATTTGCACTTGTCACGGCAAGCGGGCGAAGCTGCCCACTTTTAATAAATTGCATGACCGGCAAGGCATCCGAGATTAAAAAATCAATATGCCCAGCAAGAAGATCGTTTACGGCTAAGCCTCCTCCTTTATAAGGTACATGCGTTAACTTTACGTTTGTCTTGCCCATGATCATCTCAGTACTGAGGTGGGACATACTACCAGCTCCGCTGCTTCCAAAATTAACTTTATCAGGTGCAGCCCTTGCAGCATTCAATAAATCGTCCAAGGATTTATAGGGCGAGCTTGCGTTCACCACAAGTACATTGGGCCCAGTAGCTATCAGACAAAGCGGAATGAAGTCTTGATCCATGTTGTAGCTTAATTTAGACAACATTGGATTAACAAGAGCCGGCCCTAAGTTTCCAATTACAAAACTGTAACCATCAGGGGCTTGGTGAGCCGCATAGTCCATCCCAATCGATCCAGCTGCACCATTTTTGTTATCAACAATAATGGGTTGTCCAAATTGCTCGTTCAATTTCCTAGTGAGAATTCTTGCCAAAAGGTCTGAACTCCCTCCAGCCGGATAAGTCACTATGAATTTAATGGGCTTGGCAGGGAATACAGCTTGCTCTGCATGGGCGCAAATTCCAAGCAAAAAAAACAACACAAAACTGTAAAGTGCTTTTGAGAATTTGAAGTTTTCTAAATTAATTCTCAGTACATTAGTGATTTTCATTAGTCCTCCCAAGTAAGTCTGGCAATATACTCTGATATACAAAAACATACACTTGGTATAAATACGATGTTAAATATTTCCTCCCCCTCCTCTAAAGCTGACCAAACCCTTTCTTTAAACATGAAACTCCTTGCTCACCATGAGTTAGGGGGGTTCGGGGGGTTAGGAGAGGGCATCTCCATGCAGATGGATCCAAAGGGGAGGAGAATTTTATGGCTGGCGCATGAATCAGCACCTAAGAACTTCTCAGGCGTGGATGTCACGGATCCGAAAAATCCAAAATTGATTGTCCAAACGGATCTGCCCCATATGAGTCTGCGCTCCAACTCCCTAGACGTAGTTGGCAACACGTTAGCTGTCGCATATCAAGCGAGCAAAGTTGGTATCAAACCAGCAGGCGTTGATCTTTTTGATGTGAGCGTTCCTGAGACACCAAAATTGATATCTCACTTTGATTGCTCCGGTCCTCACTCCCGCGGAGTTCACGCACTTTGGTTTGTAGATGGTGAGACCATTCATATGTCTGCTGGCTCAGGGGATTTTGAGCCAACAAATCCCTTGGACGACCAGTTTTATAGAATTCTTGATGTCCGCAACCCAGCCAAACCCACAGAAAAGGGCCGTTGGTGGTATCCAGGCACCAGGGTGGGCGACAGCGCGCCTCCACCTAAGAGATTAAAAGGCATACTGGACACGGGCTTTAGAGCTCACAACACAAATGTATTCCCGTCCCATCCAGATAAAGCTTATGTTGGCTATATTGATGGAGGCGGTTTTGTACTTGATATTTCACAGCCTAGCGATATCAAAGTACTATCCCATTGGAACCATTCCCCTCCACTCAATGGATTTATACATACTGTTTTACCGTTGTTTGATAGGAATTTGTGGATCGTAAGCGATGAATGTGTACAAGACGGTGGACTCGACTGGCCCAAATTAGTTTGGGTTTTAGACTCAAGAGATGAAAAAAATCCAGTTCCAATTGGTACATTTCCCACACCCGAACTGGATGCTTTTGTCAAAAGGGGAGGACGCTACGGAGCGCATAATTTGCACGAAAACCTCCCAGGCCCCTGCTCCTTTGTATCTGACTCGCTCATCATCGGAACTTTCTTTAACGCAGGGGTACGGATTTTCGATACGTCTAATCCATTTAGAGTCGAAGAAGTAGCGTACTACGTACCAGCAGCACCCAAGCTCTCTCCAGCCGGAGCCATTCAACTGAACGATGTTTTTGTAGATGACCGGCGAATCGTTTACACCGTAGACCGTTTTACGGGGGGACTCTACATTTTAGAGATGACGATCTAACCGTTTTCATAATTTTAGTCTTTGAATTGAACGACCTCTGCTAATTACCTCTAGGTTAACCCCCTAGAGTCAACCCTTTTCAAGGAAGATTTAAGTTAACGAATGAGAGATCAACTCGCTGGTAAATTACCTGTCACACTCATAACTGGGTTTCTAGGTAGTGGCAAGACGACTTTACTATCAAAATTGGTTCGCCATCCATTGATGAATAAGGTCGCAGTCATTATTAATGAAATTGGTGAAATTGGGATAGACCATGATCTGGTCACACAATCAACAGAGAATATTTCTTTGCTGGCCAATGGATGCATATGCTGCTCGGTCCGAACAGATATGCAAGAGACCTTACGCGACTTATTTGCGAGGCGTCAAGTTGGAGAAGTCTTTGACTTTGACCGGGTGGTCATAGAGACGACGGGACTTGCTGATCCTGCACCGATCATTCAGACACTGACAAGTGACACCCTCTTGGAGGCAAGATTCAGACTCGATGGCGTTGTAACGTTGGTAGACACAGTTAACGCAAATAATTTGCTAGATACACAACTTGAGTCTGTGCGACAAATTGCATTGGCTGATCGATTGCTGCTAACAAAATGCGATCTATCAGATGAAGGCTCAATAGTAAGTCTTGAAAAAAGGCTCAGAACTCTTAACCCAATGGCAAGTTTTATTAGGGTACTTAATGGTGAGATTGCGCCGAGTGATTTAATTAACATTGGTTTAAGTTCAAACAAAGTCCAAAGTACCTCAAATAAATTTCTCACCAATTTGGTTGAACTTCAAGACGACAATCAGCAAGACCGGTACCTAGGCGACTTTTCAGAGAAACACATCTCCATAAAAACTCTGTCCCTCACCTTTAAAGAACCTTTTACGTGGCCAGCATTTTCGTCAGCCTTGGAGTTGTTGACCACCCTTAGGGGTCCTGACTTGCTAAGGGTTAAAGGGATATTGAATGTTCAGGGTCGCCCAGTGGTCATCCAAGGTGTCCAACACATATTTCATAAACCAGTTGAACTTGATAGTTGGCCAAGCGAAAATCACTCAACGCGAATTGTCTTTATCACTCGAAATAATATCTCTATAGAGATGATTAAGAACTTGTTTTCGGCGGTGGGAGCTATAACTCAAGCTGAGATCTAATTCAGTTAAAAATTGCTTTGCATGCAATTTGAATAGGTAGATTGGACCGATTAAGGATAAGCCCTTTAGTGCATTTTTTTCAATAATTCAGAGTGAAGAAGTTTTTCTATTTTTCGACCTTCTTTTAGCTCTTGCGTTTCGATTTCCTTTAAACGCTCTTCATCTTTAACTCGTCTGACAAAGCTCATTGGAGTTGTATTAATTTTTTTGAATAATCTAATTAAGTTCGTATGCGATAAATCACTGATCTTGGACAATTCACACCAACCAATTTGTTTATCTACGTTTGCACGTATCCACATACAAATGGTTTCTAATTTATCGTCTTCATAAGTAAAGTTTGTCACAGTCATAACCGCCAACCTCAACACTCAATTTGATAAAGTCAAGTTTATTACCAAAATTAGCATCTACACGTACTTCAAAGGTATTACGCTACCGAAACGAACTGCTCTACCAGATGAGCGTAAGATGAACGTGAAGTGAGTATATTTAGAATAAAAATATTTTTTAGACAGTCATAATCAAATATTTTGACCCTCACTCTCCAATCAATAACATTTGAGACATTGATTCTTCAAGTTAAGGAGTATTTAGAGTCCATCTTTTTGGGAAGACGAACTCAGGGCCTGAATTATGATCAACATGACCCGAATAGATTAAAGTCTAAAAAATGACTATTTGCTCTGCAAGAAAAGCCTCTCCCCTATATGGTAAGGAGCCAGTATTTGATGACAAAAATAAAAGAGGGCTAGCACTTACTCAAATGCTAGCCCTTATATCTACTGGTCGGCGTGGCGGGATTCGAACTCGCGACCCCTTGCACCCCATGCAAGTGCGCTACCAGGCTGCGCTACACGCCGAAGATGTACATTATAACGCGCTTAGTTTTAAATTCTTAACACACAGGCTATGGTTCACTGAGTAATTCTCGAATTTCGTAGAGTTCGCGACGCAAGGCCTGTAGCCTAGGCTTATCGGTTAGGACACCAGCGAGGCTCCAAGGCTCATCCCCAGCTACGTCACCAATACTCAAGTTGTCCTCCAAATCTTCGACCCCAACGAGCAAGACCTCCCCTGCACGTTTTTTATCTCTTTCCAGTTGGACAATTTCTTGTAGTTTATTGCGTGCACCACTTATAGTGAATCCTTGGTCATAGAGTAAATCTCTAATGCGACGGACCAAAAGTACTTCGTGATGCTGATAGTAACGACGGTTTCCCCTGCGCTTCATTGGGCGTAGTTGCGTAAATTCCTGCTCCCAATAGCGAAGCACATGTGGTTTAACACCGCATAACTCGCTAACCTCACCAATGGTGAAGTAGCGCTTTGAAGGTATAACTGGGAGGGATGTCTCCATGGTATTCATTGCTCAAGAACAGAGGGTAGAGGGTACACGATCTTGGGACAATTAGTAAGCTTTTTATGCTTCTTCGCCCTGAATTTGTTGTTTTAATTTAGAGCTTGCGTGAAAAGTAACCACTCGACGGGCTTCAATAGGGATGGATTCTCCCGTTCTAGGGTTTCTTCCTGGTCTTTGGGCCTTGGTACGTATTTGGAAATTACCAAACCCAGAGATCTTGACATCCTCACCTTCGACCAATTTTTGAGAAATTAAATCAAAAAAGGCATCAATCATGTCCTTAGACTCTCGTTTGTTTAAGCCGATCTGTTCGAACAACATTTCGGCTAAGTGAGCCTTGGTCAAAGCCGGGGTCTCTAAACTTTCTAATGATAATTCCATGATTCCTTGCTCCTAATTTCTATATCTCAATGCTACTTAAGCATTTTCTAGGCTGCGCGCAATCGCGCGCCCACCTTAACTCCAAGAGCCTCAAGCACAACCTTTGTAACGCCCTCAATTTCAGACTCAGTAAGAGTTGCCTCATCATTTGCAAGAGTCAGCCTAACAGCCAAACTCTTCTCACCCTCGCTCATACCTGATGCGGCTTGGCCCTTGGGTCTGTAGATATCAAACAGACAAGCACCTTTGAGTAGCCCTTTTGTTGCGGCTGAGTTCACTGCATCAATTAATTCGGCGTGCGAGACACTCTCTTTAACGACCACAGCTATGTCGCGCTCAACGGACTGAAAACGAGCAACACCCTGGGCCTTTGGAATCGACCCCTGTGTCAACGCATCCCAATCAAACTCAAATAGTATGGGGGCTTGAGAAAACCCCCAAGACTGGCGGTGCTTGGGATGAAGTTCTCCCAAGTACCCAATCACAGCGCCGTTCTTTAGTACCGCAGCGCTTCTACCAGGGTGCAGGGCTGGATGGGCATCATGATATTTGGTTTCCCCATGTTTATCACTTAATGAAACAAACTCTAGCTCCACAGGGGCAAATAGGTTTTGAACGTCAGCTTTGATATCAAAAAAATCAACCGCTCGCTCCTGAGTGCCCCACTGCAAAGGGGCATCAGGACCGTAAGCGAGACCTGCAATGCGCATAGGCTGATCGATCCCTGCAACCGTTGTACTTGAGTGCTCTACTGAGGAATCCTTTTTAAAGACGCGCCCCACCTCAAACACCCGCACTCGAGTAGCTTTACGGTCAAGGTTAAAACGCAGCACTTCAAGCAATGATCCAATCAATGAAGAGCGCATGACGCTCATCGGTGCAGCAATAGGGTTTAGAAGTTTGATCGGATTTGAGTTGCCCGCCAACTCACTCTCCCACTCTTCTTTAACAAAACTAAAATTAATAGTTTCTTGGTAACCTAAACCTGCAATTCTTCGCCTAAGTGCAAAAGGAGCCCTCAAGGACTCATCCCTTATCTTTGGTGTAATGGGAGCAACTGGGTCAGTCATGGGTAGTTGATCAAAACCAATGATTCGAGCAACTTCTTCTATTAAATCCTCTTCGATTTGAATATCAAATCGATAACTAGGTGGTGTCACTGTAAGTACACCCTTTTTCTCACTAACACCTAGACCTAAACGGGTTAACGCATCCACCATTTGCTGCTGAGTGATTGGCATTCCGATAATCTTGACAGCACGCTCTACACGCAGATTAACCGGTGCTCGCGTTGGTCTTTTAGGTGATACATCAAAGAAGGGACCATAGGCGGTCTCTTTGTCTCCACAAATTTGCATGACCAACCCAGTAATCCGATCAACAGCGTAGGGTGTTAATTCAGGATCAACGCCACGCTCAAATCGGTGTCCAGCGTCTGTGCTGAAGTTATACCGCCTTGCACGCCCAGCGACACTGCTTGGCCACCAAAATGCAGCTTCAATATAAATATTTTGAGTGCTATCTCCAACCGAACTCTCCTCCCCGCCCATGATACCTGCTAATGATTCAACAGCCTGGTCATCGGCGATGACCCCAACTGTAGCGTCCAAGTTCACAGTGTTTCCATTCAAGAGTTTGAGGGTCTCGCCCTGCTTTGCAAAACGAACCTGCAAATCGCCCTTGATTTTGTCGCGATCAAAAATATGTGTAGGCTGTCCACACTCAAACATCACATAGTTTGAGATATCAACTAGCGGGCTCACGCTGCGCTGGCCACAACGCTCAAGCCGCTGAACCATCCAATGCGGCGTTTGCGACTGTGTTTGCGACTTGACGCCGCTCACCACGCGCCCACTAAAACGTCCACACAAATCAGGAGCTTGAACGTGAATGCCCAAGGACTCCTTACTTTGATTTGAATCACCAAACGCTAACGCTGCAGAAGGTAGCGACTTTAGGGGTGCGCCAGTGAGCGCGCTCACCTCTCTCGCAACGCCGTAAACACTCAAGCAATGTGCCAAATTCGGTGTCAATTTAAGGGTGAAGAGTGTGTCATCTAAATTCAAATGAACTCTAATATCTTGACCAATTTGCGCGTCCGCTGCGAGCTCAAGCAAGCCACCATGCTCATCATTCAACCCTAACTCCTTGGAGGAGCAGAGCATACCTGCACTCTCTACGCCCCGAAGTTGTCCAACTTTGATGACAAAGGGTTTCCCATCAGATCCTGGTGGCAACTCAGCACCAACCATCGCACAGGGCACTTTGATACCGACGCGAGCATTGGGGGCGCCACAAACAATTCCAAGGGGGTGACCGGTACCCACATCTACCTTGCAAACTCGAAGTCGGTCTGCATTGGGGTGCTGAGCAACCTCCACTATCTCGCCTACAACGACTTTTGTAAAAGGCGGTGCAACAGCACTCAATTCCTCCACCTCTAAACCGGCCATGGTTAAAACATCGGCTAGGGCCTGAGTCGTAATAGGTGGATTGCAAAACTCACGCAACCATGATTCTGGAAATTGCATAAAAAATATCGTTAAAGAATCGTTAAATTATTTTTTTATAAAAATGATTTATCTAAATTGACTAAGGAACCGAAGATCCCCGTCAAAGAAGAGTCTTAAATCATTGACGCCGTACCTAAGCATGGTTAGGCGATCTGGGCCCATACCAAATGCAAAGCCAATATACTTTTCGGGATCTAGGCCCATGTTAGAGACCACTTTGGGATGCACTTGTCCAGAGCCAGCAACCTCCAGCCATCTACCCGCTAAAGGTCCGCTACCAAATTGAATATCAATCTCCGCGCTGGGCTCTGTAAAAGGAAAGAAGCTAGGTCTAAAACGGAGTTCAAGTTCACGCGTTTCAAAAAATGAATAGCAAAAATTGGTAAACACCACTTTTAAATCTTTAAAACTTACGTGCTCACCCAACCATAAGCCCTCGCACTGGTGAAACATTGGTGAGTGCGTTGCATCACTATCCACTCGGTAGGTTCTTCCCGGAGCGATAACCCTTATCTCGGGCATCGGTAGCCCCGCATCTAAAGCTTCCTTATGGCGGCGCACATGCTCCACAGCATAACGAATCTGCATGGGACTCGTATGGGTTCTGAGTACGTAATCCCCCTCCACATAAAAAGTGTCATGCATTGAGCGGGCGGGATGATCTGGGGGCGTATTAAGTGCAGTAAAGTTAAACCAATCTGTCTCAATCTCGGGGCCCTGGGCGACATCAAAACCCATAGACCCAAAGATGGCTTCTATTCGCTCTAGTGTGAGAGATACAGGATGTAAGCCACCCTGCGCGCGCGCGCGTCCCGGTAAGGTTACGTCAATAGCTTCGGCTTTGAGTTGTAACTCAAGCTCGGCATTGGCTAGGCTTTGCCTTCTCGAGTTTAAAGCCTCCTCAATACCGACTTTGGATTTATTGATAAGTGCGCCCTGAGTTTTCTTTTCCTCAACGCTTAAAGCACCCAGCCCCTTCATCATCAGCGTAATGTGTCCGGACTTGCCCAAAAACTGAGCTTTCGCATTTTCAAGGTCAGCGGGAGTTTGACAAGACTCAAATAACGTCCTAGCTTCTTGCACCAAGGTATCTAGTTCGCTCATAAAACTCTTATATGTAATTGATCTGTGGAAATAAAAAAAGGATTGGAGCTTTAAAAAAAGCCACAATCCCTTAATCACAAAGCTAATGTGATGCGTGGTTGAACAGATGCCTAAAAAATTTGACCCTGAACTAGACTCATCAACTACTTCGAATACCCATCAACTCATTCCCAAACGCTTTTAAAGTGGCTTAGGTAGGAGTTGATGAATAACTCACTTTATGCAGCCAGGTGCGCCTTTACTTGATCAACGATGCTACCAAAGGCTGCCTTATCATGAACTGCCAAGTCAGCAAGCATTTTGCGATCAATCTCAATAGCCGCTTTGCGCAGACCATTAGCAAATTGGCTGTATGTAATTCCAAACTCTCTGGCTGCTGCATTGATACGCGCAATCCAAAGTTGTCTGAAAACACGTTTCTTTGTACGACGATCTCTGTAGGCATACTGCCCTGCTTTCATTACCGCTTGTTTAGCGATTCTAAAAACATTGCCACGACGGCCACGGAAACCCTTAGCAAGGGTTAGTACTTTTTTGTGACGGGCTCTTGCCGTCACACCACGTTTTACGCGAGGCATATTTGTTCTCCTAGTTCGCTTGGATGATTAAAGGCCAGCCATGGGCAGCATCTGTGCCATGTGGCCCATATTGGTCTCATGTACAGTGACGGCTCCACGCAGGTGACGTTTGTTCTTAGTGCTCTTCTTTGTCAAGATATGACGTTTGAAGGCTTGACCGCGTTTAACGGTACCACCCGGGCGAACTCGAAAGCGCTTTTTTGCGCTACTTTTAGTCTTCATCTTGGGCATTTACTGCTCCCTTTTTAAATTGTGCTCGTGAGGCGCCTGCGAAAAAAACCCGCAGTCTTGTTAGCCCCGAGACACTTTGGCTTTGCGCTGCCTTTTAAGCATCCTCGGCAATGGTTGCCGCTTCAGCTACGGGTTTGACTACGCTACCCGGTTTTCTCTTTCCTGGCGCAATCATCATTACCATCTGCCTTCCCTCTAATTTAGGGAATTGCTCAACAATGATTAAATCCGCCAACTCATCCTTAATTCTTTGCAACAGCGCCATTCCAAGCTCTTGGTGCGTAATCTCACGCCCCCTAAACCGAAGGGTTATCTTGCATTTATCTCCGTCATCCAAGAAACGCTTGATATTGCGCATCTTGATGTTGTAATCGCCGTCATCGGTGCCAGGACGAAATTTAATCTCCTTGACATCAATTACCTTTTGCTTAGATTTAGCCTCGGCAGCTTTTTTCTGCTCTTGGTATTTGAACTTTCCGTAGTCCATTAACCGACAAACAGGTGGAGTTGCCATGGGTGCAATCTCAACTAAATCCACATCGTATTCGCCGGCCATTCGCAGGGCCTCTGCAATACTGACAACACCCAAAGGCTCGTTGTCTGGACCAGTTATACGTACTTCGGTGGCCGTGATTTCACGGTTTAAACGATGCTTACGCTCTTCGCGCTGACGGCGATCTCTAAATTCTGTAGCGATGGTTCATATCCTCAAAAATAACCCAGTCAAACGCTCTTGGTCAGACTGGTAAATATCCGGCCCAGTGGTACGCCACAGTCAATCTAGCCTAAACCAGATCATCTTTTATGAGCAACATCTTCCAGGATTCTTTGAGTAAAGGCCTCCAAGGACATCACTCCGAGGTCAATATTTCCTCGGGCGCGCACTGCCACGGTACTTGTAGCTACCTCTTTGTCACCTATGACAAGCAGATAAGGAAGCTTTTGCAACGAGTGCTCGCGTATTTTAAACGTAATTTTCTCATTTCTCAAATCCTGGAGCACCCTAAACCCTTGATTCTTCAGCATTTTCGAGACATTTGTCGAATATTCCGCCTGAGCCTCAGAAATATTCAAGACGCAAACCTGGGTTGGGGCCAGCCAAACAGGGAGCGCCCCGGCAAATTGTTCAATCAAAATACCAATAAATCGCTCCAAACTGCCCACAATCGCCCTGTGCAGCATGATTGGGCGATGGCGTTGCCCGTCCTCCCCAACATACTCAGCATCCAAACGCTCAGGCATATTGGGATCAACTTGGATGGTGCCGCATTGCCAGGGTCGACCCAGCGCGTCTTTAAGCGTGTACTCGATCTTAGGCCCGTAAAAAGCTCCCTCCCCGGGCAAATACTCAAACTCACACCCCGAAGCTCGCAGTCCTTCGGCTAAGGCATGCTCCGCACGGTCCCAACTTTCCTCGGAGCCTATTCTTTTTTCCGGGCGTGTAGAGAGTTTGTAGATGATGTCCTTGAATCCAAAATCTTTATACACCTTTTGCAAAAGGGTTGTAAACGCAACCACTTCGGATTGAATTTGATCCTCTGTACAAAAGATATGCCCATCATCCTGAGTAAATGCCCTCACACGCATAATGCCGTGCAAACCACCTGTAGGCTCATTTCTGTGACATTGCCCAAACTCACCAAAACGAAGGGGCAAATCACGGTAGCTCTTTATGCCTTGCTTAAAAATAAGCAAATGCCCGGGGCAATTCATAGGCTTTAAAGCATAGTCCCGCTTCTCGCTCTCAGTTGTGAACATGTTTTCACGGTATTTGTCCCAATGCCCAGTTTTTTCCCAAAGTGATTGATCCAAAATTTGGGGGCCTTTGACCTCTTGGTATCCGTTATCCCTGTAGACAGCACGCATGTACTGCTCCACCTCTTGCCACAAAGTCCAACCCTTTGGATGCCAAAACACAGTTCCAGGCGAGTGCTCGTCAATGTGAAATAAGTCAAGCTCACGCCCTAACTTTCGGTGATCCCGTTTCTCTGCTTCCTCAAGCATCACCAAATACTGCTGCAACTCCTCTTTGGTCGCCCAAGCCGTTCCGTATACACGTTGAAGCATCTCATTGTTGTGATCGCCACGCCAGTAAGCACCTGCCACCTTCATGAGTTTGAAGTGCTTTAAGCGCCCTGTAGATGGAACGTGAGGTCCACGGCATAAATCTGTAAATGCACCTTCAGAATACAAAGATACATCCTCACCTGCAGGTATAGATCCAATAATCTCCGCCTTGTAGTGCTCACCCAAATCTTTGAAAAATTTAACCGCTGCGTCACGCTCCATTACGGTTCTGCGCACAGGCTCGTCTTTAGCGCTTAACTCGTTCATACGTTTCTCGATAGCAACCAAGTCCTCAGGCGTGAAGGGCCTGGAAAAAGAGAAATCGTAGTAAAACCCATTTTCAATTACAGGACCAATAGTGACCTGCGCTTGTGGATATAACTCCTTGACAGCGTACGCCAACAAATGAGCCGTTGAGTGCCGTATTACCTCAAGTCCATCAGCATCCTTGGCCGTCACAATCGAAACCTTTGAGTCCTCGTGTATGAGGTGCGAGGAGTCCACCAAAGCACCGTTAACTCGTCCAGCCAGGGTAGCCTTGGCCAACCCTGAGCCAATGCTTTGGGCAATTTGGTCCACAGAAACTGCAGTTTCGAAAGAGCGAACAGATCCGTCAGGTAGCGTTATTTGAGGCATGTTGTTGAGTCAAGAATTACAAAAAAGGGAGTGTGAAGTTGATAGCAACTCTATTCATTAAAAAAGCGGGTGATCCGTGATCGCACCTAAACAACTCTTTCAAGCTTAATTTTACTCTTGCTCCGCGCCTCTTTGAGAACAAGGTTTTAAACGCCAAAAAAAACTTCATTTGTACTTACTGATTCATCAACACACTGCACGGTTAGGGCTTAAAAAGGGCATACGCTTTGGTGTCTTTATTGGGGAGTTGGTAGTGCTCTCAGGGGGTGCACAGAGGGAAAAACACGTTCCCCAGAGGAAGAAAAATGCATTTTCAGAGGAGAAAAGCACAAAATAATTGAAAAAAAGTTGTTTTTCCCTTGGGAAATGGTGTTTTTTCCATTAGCATCCGCAGTGCTGTATCTCTCAACAACGGGTGCAGTATTTCACTTAAACTAAAAAAGGAAATCTAAAAAATGGCAACTGCAAAAAAAGCTGTAAAAAAAGCAGCAAAGAAACCCGCCGCAAAAAAGGCCCCTGCTAAAAAAGTAGTAGCTAAAAAAGCTCCTGCAAAAAAAGTAGCAGCTAAAAAGCCAGTGGCAAAAAAAGTAGTAGCTAAAAAAGCTCCTGCAAAAAAAGTAGCAGCTAAAAAAGTTGCTGCTAAAAAGGCTCCTGCCAAGAAACGCACTCCTAACGCAGCGTTCATGAAGCCATTAACACCTAGCGCAGCACTCGCAGCGGTCATCGGACATAGCCCAATGCCCCGTACCGAAGTTGTGAGCAAGCTCTGGGTTTACATCAAAAAACACGGTCTGCAAGACCATGTCAACAAGCGTAACATCAACGCTGACGACAAGTTGCGCGTAGTTTTTGGCAAAGCTCAAATCACAATGTTTGAGTTGGCAGCCCTAATCGGCAAGCACTTACACTAAGTGAGTTGATCTGATTTCAAAGTAACTCTCAGGGGTTGCTTTGATTCCATTAAAAGGGCGCTTTATCTAGCGCCCTTTTTTATGATCCCGTGCCCTGCCCCTCTTATTTCAAATTTTTGCTCTTGATTGCTGCATCCCTTATTTGGCTAAGCGTAGCTCTGGTGGTGATGATCTCTGGGTCAAGCATGATTTCTATTAGAGTGCCTTTATGACTAGCAATTGCGCCCTTAAGGGCTGATTCAAACTCCTCAGTTCGGGTGATACGTACCCCCTCGTAACCGTAGGCTTTGGCAAGTGCCACAAAATCAGGATTTGTCAGATTTGAACCACTCTGATGTCGGGGATATTCACGCTCTTGATGCATTCGGATGGTGCCGTACATACCGTTATTCAAAAGCACAATAATTGTTTTTGCCCCGTATTGACAAGCAGTTGCTAGTTCTTGACCGTTCATTAAGAAATCCCCGTCACCGGCTATTGTGAATGTTACGCGGCCTGTAGTGATGCTTGCGGCAATCCCCGCCGGTACCCCGTACCCCATTGATCCAACGGTTGGTGCCAATTGTGTTTTATAGCCTTTTGATAAACCATGGTGCTTGTGATAACGGTGCACCCAACTCGCAAAATTTCCAGCTCCGTTGGTGAGTACTGCGTCCTTTGGCAAGTGTCGGTTCACACACTCAACAATGGAGGGCATATCAATCAAAGCAGTTTCGCTCGGCGCAGGTGCCACCTGGTTGGCCAAAAAGTCAGCATTCGCACTGAGCGTCCAATCCTCCCAAGCTACGCTCACGGGTGCTGTCAATACCTCTAACGACCTAGCGGCTGCGTTCATAGAAGCAAGAATAGCCAAATCAGCTCTGTATACCCGGTTCAATTCCTCGGGACTTGCATGAAAGTGAACTAACTTTTGATCTGCCACAGGCGCTTTTATCAAGGTGTATCCCTGAGTCGTCATCTCACCAAGGCGTGGACCAATCGCAATAATCAAATCACTTTCTTTGATACGCTGTGCAAGTTTGGGGTTAAGTCCTATTCCCACGTCGCCGGCATAATTGGGGTGGTGGTTATCAAAGGTATCTTGAAACCGAAAAGCATTACCAACAGGTAGTCTCCAGTTCTCACTGAACCGCTCCAATGCCTGTGCGGCCTGCGGAGTCCATCCACCGCCTCCGGCGATAACAAAGGGTTTTTTAGAGGCGAGTAACATCTCTCTTAGAGTTCTTAACGCACCGGGGTCACTCCATGCCTGCACAGCTTCTACGCGTGCCAAGGGCTTGGCTTTCACAGGCTTTGTGAGCATATCCTCGGGTAACACCAGCACTACGGGACCTGGACGACCATTCATGGCGGTTGCAAAAGCTCGAGCGACATATTCGGGTATGCGCTCGGGGTCATCGATACGCTCAACGCGCTTGGCCATACCGCCTGTGCTTGGACCAAAAAAACTTGAATAGTCAAGCTCTTGGAAAGCCTCTCTGTTCCTAAAATCACTCCCCACATCTCCAACAAAGAGAATCATGGGGGTGCTGTCTTGAAAGGCTGCATGCACCCCTATTGAGGCGTTGGTTGCGCCAGGGCCACGCGTCACCATACAAATCCCAGGGCGCTGGCTCAGTTTGCCAACAGCTTCTGCCATAAAGGCAGCGCCGCCTTCTTGACGGCAAATCACAAAATCAATTTTGTCTTTGTAAGCATGAAAGCCGTCCAGTACCGCTAAAAAACTCTCCCCCGGAACGCCAAACACATGCTCCACTCCTTGTTCAACTAAACACTCAACGAGTAAGTGGCCTGCCAATTGTTCTTTATTTTGTAAGGACTGATTCATAAAAAATTAGAAATAAATTTAAAACAAAAAACATAAAACCATTTAGCTTCTCTGAAGAGAAATTTAATTGCAATTTAAACGGGGTTACTTTGAACGCGCCTTACATTTAAGGCCCCTATCACCAAGATGCCTTGCAAACACGCCAAGCCAACGATGACGGCAGAGTAGTTTTGATGGTCCATCAAGACGCCAAAAATAAATGCGGATATCGCCTGTCCAATATCGAGCCCAGAATACACCACTCCGTATACCCGACCCGTGGAGTTTGCTGGAGTCGATTGTTTGACCAATAAATCTCTGGATGGACTGGCTGAGCCTGAAATAAGTCCCATCAAACCAAATAGTGCAATAACCTGCCAAGCCGCCAAGGCGAGAAAAACAAGACTCAAGGAGAGTAAACCAGCTGTTAAAAAAGCAAGACCCACCACTTTTTCTGCGCGTTGTGGGTTAGAGGCGAGAAAGCCTCCTAAAAATACTCCTGCTGCGCTGCAGAGCATGTAAACGGTTAAACAAGATGCAGTCACACTAAGCGGCACAGACTGGAGATGCCTTACTGCCTCGGGCGCATAGGCCTGGACGATACTAAGTGCCATAGAGTAAAAGAGAAAAAACGCAAAACACATCCAAACAACTGGGATTTTCAGAAATGCAAATGCACTCTCATCTTGGTCATCCCTAAGTTTAACAACTCGTGTGGAGTTAGTATTGGGGTTTGATGCGGGAATTGATCCGGTAATTGATCCGGCATTAGCTCCAGGATTAGTAAGAGTAGTTGCCACTTCTATCAACTCAGCATTGCTACCGTCTAGGCTCAAGTCTTCGCGCTTAAACCACAAAAGAATAAGTACCGCTAGTGCAATTAATCCAGCCGCGAAAAGCGCAACATGCCAAGAATATGCAAGAGCGAGTGGAACCATAAGAGTCGGGGCCAAAGCCCAGCCCAAACTTCCAGTGAGCCCGTGAATACTGTAAGCATGGCCTATTCTTTGTGAACGCACGCGTTGATTAATCAGCGTGTAATCAGCAGGATGAAAAACGCCGTTGCCCATCCCTGCTATAAATGCACAAAGCGTCATCTGAGAATAGCTCTCGCTTAGTGCGTAGCCAAAATTGGCGAACACCAAAAAAGCAAGCCCTAAAAAAAGTAGTGGCCTAGGTCCAAACCTGTCTACTGCGAAACCAGATAGAGCCTGCACAGCGCAAGATACAACAAAGAAGATGGACATCAAAGAACCAAGCTCAGCGTAACTCACGTGCAAGCCCTCTTTGATCCAGGGGAACAAAGGGGGCAAGACGAGTTGGCTGAAGTGGCTTACCAAATGCGCAATACCGACTAAGGCTATCAACTTTGCATCGCCTCTGAGCTCAGTCTGCTCGTTGGATGGAGTGCGGGGGGCTTCAAAAAGCGGGTCTAAGGTACTCATAGCCCCCTATGCTAACTCTAATTAAGCATTAAGGACTCTTGCGCCCCTTTTAGGCTAGGTATTGTCCCTTACCAGTGCTATGCCGGGGTGCAAGAAAACTTAAAGTCCCCTGGCGCCAAAATTGGATCGACGCTCACAGTTATTTTGTCTTTAGGCGCAAACTTACCCTCCAAAAGTTGCTTAGAAAGGGGATTTTCAATACGCTGTTGAATGGCACGCTTTAAAGGCCGTGCGCCGTAAACCGGATCGAAACTTACTTTCGCTAACTCCTCAAGTGCAGAAGGCGTAACTTCAAGGGTTAAATCGATTTTGTGCAAACGCTCAACCAAGACCTGTAACTGAATGGCGGCAATTTGTGAAATGTGCGTAGCTGCCAAACTGTGGAACACAACGGTTTCATCAATACGGTTTAAGAACTCAGGCCTAAAGTGGTTTTTAAGCTCCTCCAAAACAGCGTCCCTCATCTCACTCGCATCTTGACCTGCCATGGACTGGATCAGATGAGAGCCAATGTTAGAGGTCATCACTATTACAGTGTTTTTAAAGTCTACCGTTCGACCCTGCCCGTCAGTTAGGCGGCCATCATCAAGAACTTGCAACAAGACATTAAAAACGTCTGGATGCGCTTTCTCAATCTCATCCATTAAAAGCACACTGTAGGGTTTCCTTCTGACAGCCTCGGTCAAGTAGCCCCCCTCATCGTAACCAACATAGCCAGGAGGCGCTCCTATCAAGCGGCTGACCGAATGCTTCTCCATGAACTCACTCATGTCTAATCGAATCAGATGATCTTCACTATCAAACAAAAATCCTGCAAGCGCTTTGCACAATTCAGTCTTACCAACGCCTGTTGGGCCGAGAAACAAAAACGACCCGGTTGGCCTATTTGGATCGCCAAGCCCAGCCCTTGAACGCCTGATGGCGTTAGCCACAGCATTAATCGCCTCATCTTGACCGACCACTCGTTTGTGAAGGTGCTCCTCCATTTTGAGCAACTTCTCGCGCTCGCCTTGCATGAGTTTGGAGACTGGGATTCCAGTTGCACGCGCAACCACCTCGGCAATCTCCTCTGCTCCAACTTGCGTCCTGAGCAGCCTGCGAACCGCGGGCTTAGAGGATCCAATGCTCTTGAGTGCGTCAGCGCCACTTGCATTTGATTTCTCACTCGCCGCGGCATCCTTGTAGCGCTTTTCAAGCTCTGGTAATTTACCGTACTGGATTTCTGCGACCTTGTTGAAATCCCCCTTTCTGGTGTACTCTTCAATTTGTGAACGTAGCTTATCGATTTGTTCCTTGATTTGAGCTCCACCCTGAGCTGCGGCTTTCTCAGCCTTCCAAATTTCCTCTAAATCTGCCGCTTCCTTGCCAAGTTTGACAATCTCCTCCTCGATGAGCGCAAGTCTCTTTTGCGAGGCATCATCTTTCTCTTTTTTTACGGCCTCTCGCTCAATCTTGAGTTGGATTAAACGTCGGTCGAGCTTATCCATTTCCTCAGGTTTGGAGTCAATCTCAATTTTGATTTTGGCAGCCGCCTCGTCAATTAAGTCAATGGCCTTATCTGGTAAAAATCGGTCAGTAATGTAGCGATGCGAGAGCTCTGCGGCGGCTACGATTGCAGGATCTGTGATTTCTACGCCGTGGTGTATTTCGTACTTCTCTTGGAGCCCCCTCAAAATTGCAATGGTTGCCTCAACGCTTGGTTCATCAACGATAATTTTTTGGAATCGACGCTCCAGTGCAGCATCTTTTTCGATGTACTTTCTGTACTCATCTAGCGTTGTCGCACCTACACAGTGCAACTCTCCCCTTGCAAGAGCGGGTTTAAGCATGTTGCCCGCATCCATCGCCCCCTCAGCCTTACCTGCGCCCACCATTGTGTGCAACTCATCAATAAATACAATCGTTTGTCCTTGATCCTTAGCGAGTTCATTTAAAACGGACTTGAGTCGCTCCTCAAACTCACCTCTGAATTTAGCGCCAGCCAGTAGTGACGCCATATCCAATGAGAGTACGCGCTTACCCTTTAATGAGTCGGGCACCTCACCCGCAACGATACGCTGCGCCAAGCCTTCAACAATTGCAGTTTTACCCACACCTGGTTCACCGATGAGGACTGGATTATTTTTAGTTCGCCTTTGTAGGACTTGAATGGCACGACGTATCTCATCGTCCCTGCCAATAACCGGATCAAGTTTGCCGGAGCGGGCGCGCTCAGTTAAGTCAAGGCAGTATTTTTTAAGTGACTCTCTTTGCCCCTCTGCTTGGGGGTTGTCAACGGGTGCACCTCCGCGTACGGATTGAATTGCCGTTTCTAAACCAATTTTAGTGAGTCCTGATTTACGGGCCAAGTCTCCCCACTCGCCCTTGTGCTCAGCAAGGGCACAGAAAAAGAGTTCTCCTGCCACGTATTGGTCGCCGCGTTTTAACGATTCCTTTTCTGCACCCTGCAAAAGACCTATCAGATCACGACCTACTGTGATCTGATCTTGGCCCTGTACTTGGGGAAGTTTTTTCATGGCCACTTGTGCCGCATTTTCAAGTGCAGTTACATTTACACCAGCGCGTTGCAAGATGGATTTTGGGCCGTCCTCTTGTTGAATCATCGCTAATATGAGATGGGGGGGCTCGATGTAAGCGTTGTCTGCGCCAAGCGCCAGAGTTTGTGCATCGCTCAGGGCTTCTTGAAACTTGGTTGTGAACTTCTCAACTCGCATATTAGGCTCTCAAATAAATTAAGCTAATCCTCTACTTGAGGATTAGCAGGTTCATTTTCAAGCCTGTGGACTAAAAAAATTTGATTGTTATCAACTAAAGGATAGAAAAATTTAGTTAATCTTCTTTTTTCTCTTCGCTCTTACGAGATTCCGGTCTCTTTACAGCTTTGGATTCGCTGTGGCCCGATTCCTCGTGTTTGGCCTCGCTGCGCTTGGACTCCTCACGCTTTGATTCCTCACCCTTAGCCTCGGAGTGAGCGGCTTTTGTATTTGACTCTTCGTGGATGATCACCTCATGCTCCATCTCATCAGATGCTTGAGAAAAATGGGAGTTTGTGGCGCGCTTTTCAATTGGAGCGTCGTTGGTTGGTTCTTTTGCAGTCTTATATTCAGATGCACGCGTCACTGTTTTCATCTGCTTAAAGCCCTTAATAACACCCCTGTATCCGACCACCCTTGCACAAACATCATTCACAAACAAGGAATCATTGCTGTGGATCTCCCAAACTGGGTTGACCAAAATATCAGTGGTCAAACCGTCCTTTGATAAGGCGTTATAAGTTGCCGCGGCTTTTGCGCGGTCTATCACTCCAAAGCTTGGCTCACCAGTTGTGTCCAAGAAGTTTTTATCTCCAGAGCTGATAAAACCCAACGTCTTAGTCACACAACCCTGCCCTCGCACTAATTCCTTGATCTCGATATCGGCCAATGAATCCGTAGCTGCTATCGAGGGCACGGGGACACGAGCAGTATCGTTGGTACTCACAACGCTTGCACACCCGCTCAGTACACCAACGCATGTGAGCATCACAAAAGATAATTTTTTCATTTCAAGTTCCCCGATTAAGCCATTTCCTCGAATGAATTTCTCAAATGAGGTTCGATTGTCAAATGGATCGGCACTAGTAAACCGAACTTTAGAGATCAATTAATTAAATAGTATTAATAAATAGCATTTTTCGAGATAAAACTTGATTTTTAGTTTATTTAAGCAAAGCTACTGACTTAACTTGTAACCAAACGGGGCGACCAGGGGTGAGCTCTAATTGTTCAACCGCTCGTAACGTGATCTTTGATTGAAACGAGGTACCCTGGCAATTCACAATCACCAAGCACTCACCGGGATGCTTTAACTGCGTAATGTTGTCGATGACGCCGGGGAGGATATTTTGGATGCTTGTTTGCTGGGGCAACTGTGTTGCAATGCTTACATCTGAGGCGCTGATTTTGACCCTTAGTGCCTGACCTGGTCTGAAATTTTGGTCTTTCAACCAAAGAGCACCACCGGTAAATACTAGCTCAACCAGATTCCACTTTGAATCCACAACACCGATTACGCCCTCAACTAAAACGCCTGGATCCTGATTATCAAAGTAAAAATGAGATTTATGACTTGCGATTACCTCCAATAAACTTCCCTGGGTAACGATTTCCCCGCCCCTTAGCACTGCAACTCGGTCAGCAAGTCTGGTAAGTTCTTCAAGAGAGTGGGTCACATAAACCATAGATATCCCAAGATCGCGCCTTACTCTTTCTAGCCAGGGGAGTACCTCCTCCTTTTTATGAACATCAATCGCGCTTAAGGGCTCATCTAGCAGTAAAAGTTTGGGACTACTCAGTAATGCGCGCGCAATAGCAACCCTTTGTCGCTCGCCACCCGATAACTGCCCGGAATATTTTGACATGAGTCCCTTTATATCTAGCAACTCAGTGATATTGTTCAACTCAAGGGGCGATAAAGCAGACTTATTTCTATGTAGTGCGTACTCCAAATTCTTTTGAACATTTAGATGGGGAAATAAACTAGCTTCTTGAAACACAAAGCCAAGAGAGCGTTGATAAGTTGGCAAGCTGATGTGTTTGGCGTTATCTTGCCAAACCTCACCAGCAACGTTGATATAAGCCGCCTTGGGCGTTTCAAATCCTGCTATTGCTCTCAAGATGGTTGTCTTACCGCTTCCTGAAGGCCCCCAAAGCCCAAGGCACTCCCCTTCCCTAAAGCTTAGTTCAACTCGGGCTTTAAAGATATCCTTTTCAAGGTCCAATCGGATCACGTTTGATGCAAGCATTTAAACCTCATTCATCCGTTTAGTTTAGTTTGCATTCTTTGTCCCCAAATTGCCAAAGGGAGTAATACGATGAACGAGAATAAAAGCATCAATGCCGCTAGTTCATTTGCCTTTTGATAATCCATGGACTCAACGAACCCATAAATTTGAGTAGATACGACCTGGGTCTTGCCAGGTATATTTCCACCAATCATGAGTACTATTCCAAACTCACCCACTGTATGGGCAAAGCTTAAAACGCTGGCCATGTAAATACCCGGGCGAGCCATGGGGAGGATGACACTGAAAAAAGCGTCCCATGGGCTCGCTCTAAGAGTTTGTGCAACCTCCCAAGGCTTAGTGCCTATGGCTTCAAATGCATTTTGCAAGGGTTGCACAGCAAAAGGCAATGAATACACGACTGACCCAATCAACAGCCCCCAAAAGGTGAAGGGCAAAGTACCCCAACCCAAACTCTGGGTTAGCTGCCCCAAGGGACCTGTAGGACCCAAAATCAGGAGCAGATAAAAACCTAAAACGGTGGGCGGCAAAACAAGGGGCAGAGTAACGACAGCCTTGATTGGATAACGAAGAATATGGTTAGTCCTGGATAACCACCAAGCAATTGGAGTTCCAATTAAGAGGAGCAGCAAAGTGGTTGCTCCGGCCAACTCTGAAGTTAACCAAAGTGCCTGTAAGATAGACGGGTCTAGTACGTCTTTCATAATTTAGATGTTTTGAACATGTGAACTCTAGCGGATCATCAAGAGGCTGTGCCAGCAATCATAATACACGCTAGTACTGAGGTGTGTTAACTTTAAAAGAAAGTTTATCGGTTTACAAATGGAACTTCCTCAGTTTAACGCTTACAGCAAATTATTAAATTCTGTTTAAAAAAACAATCTATTTATGCCGCTCACGCCCAAAGAACAAACTTACTGTGAAAAAAAATGGGCTATTTGCACACGCTCACTTGAAAACGAATTTGATATCGGCTCTCACCGAGTCCATTTAATTGACGAAATTAAAAACATATTCTTTGGGTTCGTTGAAAACAAACATTTTTCTGAAAATGCCTGCATCGCCCTTTACTACCGCTTGTTTTTATTTTCCACCCTAGTCCTGATGCAGGTGATACAGAGCAAAGGGGTTTCTGTACCAGGGGTTGCCTTGTCAGATTTAGAGCCCGTTTGGCGCGCCTCACAAAAATGGTCCGCTAGCGCAAGTGACACCCTTGAATTAGAGAGTACTCTGGGTAATATTAATTACTCTTTAAAACTTTTAATGCACGATTTAGGCAATCAAAACTAATATTTATACCCACCCTATCTGGTTAGAGTCTAGGGTATTTTTGAGAGACAATAGGGGATCATTTGACCGAAGATTAAGAGGATAGCCATGCATACCCAACAAACCCAGGAACGTCAGGTCCAACTCCGTACGACAAAGACGCCTACCCCTGAGACGAGGGGGGTTTGGACGCCAGCCAAGGTGCTTGAGCTTATCAACCTGCCTTTCAACGATTTACTCTTCAAAGCTCAAAAAATTCACCGTGAGCACTTTAACCCCAACGAAGTCCAACTATCAACTCTCTTATCTATAAAAACAGGTGGCTGCCCTGAAGACTGCGCCTATTGTCCGCAGTCCTCGCACTATGAAACTGAGGTAGAAGCATCCAAGATTATGGATGTAGAGGATGTGCGCCTTGCAGCCCTGGAGGCTAAGAAAAACGGTGCCAGTCGCTTTTGCATGGGCGCTGCTTGGAGGGAGCCCAAAGACCGCGATATCGAAAAAGTAACAGAACTTATCAAAGTTGTAAAGGAACTTGGACTTGAGGCATGCTGTACATTAGGAATGCTGAGCGCCCAGCACGCACAAAGCTTGAAGCAAGCAGGCCTTGATTATTACAACCACAACCTAGATACATCTCCCGAATCTTATTCAGACATCATCACGACCCGCGTTTATCAAGAGCGCTTAGACACCCTAGATAACGTAAGAAATGCGGGTGTGAATGTTTGCAGTGGAGGCATTGTTGGCATGGGCGAGAGTAGACAAGAAAGAGCCGCACTCCTACACCAACTGGCCAATCTTGATCCATATCCTGAGTCCGTACCGATCAATAATTTGGTTCAAGTTGAGGGTACGCCCCTTTACGGCACAAAAGAACTGGATCCACTTGAGTTTGTGCGCACCATTGCAGTTGCAAGAATTACGATGCCTACAGCACGTGTCAGGCTCTCTGCTGGGCGACAAAACATGTCTGAGGCTGTTCAGGCGCTTTGTTTTATGGCAGGTGCAAATTCTATTTTCTACGGGGATAAATTACTAACGACTGGAAACCCCGATTGGGAAAGAGACCAAGCACTTCTCACCAAGCTTGGTATTCAAACCAGTTAAAGTCAAATGGGGTGGCTAGTGTTAATAGACTTTTAAGCCGTCACAAATTGGTAATTTAAAGGCTTAAAGGTTTAAAGGTTTAAAGGTCAGGTGTCAACCCAAACATCTGGGAAAGATCAGATTTAACCCTCTCTAAAACATTCCCCCAATCACTGAAATTGCTTTGCCGGTAAAGAGTCATACTTGAATACCAAGGAGTGCTTACCTTGTGCTCCAACCACCGCCAATCGCTATTAAATGGAAGTAATACCCATACCTGTTTGCCCATCGCTCCTGCAAGGTGAGCGACACTAGTATCAACGGTGATGATCAAATCCAAAACCTCTAAAAGTGCTGCAGTATCCCCGAAGTCTTGGAGCATTGTGCTCACATCTTGAATGAGATTTGAATCACCCAGCATATTTTTATCTGCATCAGACCATTCTTTTTGCAAACCTACGAACTGACATCCCAATGAAGTTATCACCCTCAATTGGTTCAATGGTAAGCTTCTGTTACGGTCATTAAGGTGCTTGGGATTGCCGCACCAAACAAGACCAATCATTGGTTTTCGAGTGGACTGAGAATCTAGTCTCGTACTCCAAACATTGACAGCAGCTTGATCGCACTGAATATACCCATCAGGATTTGGAATATTTTGCAAACTCATGTTTAAAGCAAGCGGTAAACTCATCAGTGGGCACTGAAAATCAAAAGGAGGAGGATTTACCCCCTTTTTAATGAGCGTATCTACCCCGGGTAAGCTGCCTAACAACGTAAAAAGCTCGTGCTGGACTTCCAAAATGACGCGAGCACCCAAACCCTGGACAACTTGGGCGTATCTACAAAACTGGATCGTATCTCCTAGACCCTGCTCACAGTAAAGCAGTATCGTTTTACCCACTAAGGATTCTCGACCTAGCCAAAGTGGTTGTTCAAAGCATCTGAGCCCTAGTGTTTCCCTGAGTTCTGTTGACTTCCAACGCCACTCAAAACCGGCCCACCCTTTTTTCATTTCACCAAGGGTTAAATTTACAATCGCAATATTAAGATTCGCTTCAGCAAATGAGGGCTTTACATGCACAGCCCGACTAAACTCAACCAGTGCATTTTTGAAATATCTAAGGTCCTTGTAAAGGTTACCCCGGTTATACAAAGCCTCACAATACCCCGGGTTAAGCTCCAAGGCTTTGGTGTAACACTGCAATGCTTGGTCGAACTGATGATCCTCCTTGAAGAGGCTACCCAGATTATTCAAAGCATCGGCATAATCGCTGCGCAGACCTATCGCAGCCAAATAGTACTGCCTTGCCTCATTTTTTAACCCCAACTTTTTATATATATTTGCACAATTATTGAGTGCTTCTGCGTAATCAGGTCTGATTTTTAAAGCCTCTTTATAAGCAGTCAGTGCAGCGTCCCAACTTTGCATATCCTGAAGCACCAAACCTTTATTTGCGTGTGCCTGAGCGTACTGAGGGTTGAGTTCTAACGCATGATCATATGCTTTCAATGCTTCGGTGTACTGTCCGCATTCTCTTAATGCACTACCCATATTGCTGAGCGATTGGACGAAATTTGGATTAATCCTTATTGCTTGCTGATAACTGAGTACCGCTTCTTCAAAACGAAAGAGTTCAGCCAGTACAAGCCCTTTATTGTTATGTGCATCAGCATAATGGGAGTTCAATAAAATCGCCTCTTCGTAGCTTGAGACTGCGAGTTCTAATCGCCCTAATGCTCTATAGACATTACCCAAATTATTGAAAACACCCACAAGCTTTTGTTGATCAATCCCTTGATTTCTTGCAACTTCAGTTACCTTTATCAAAATTGCTAGGGCTTTCTCGAGTTGCCCAGTTTGAGCAAGAAGTGTTGCATAAAGCTGTAATGCATCAAAATGATCAGGATGGGCATCCAGTATGAGCTCATAAAGTGGAGCTGCAATCTCAAATTGTTTTTGCTGGTGATGTTTAACCGCCAGACTCAGCTTGCCTTGTAAGACAGAGCTGAGCACTAATTTTTTTTCACGGCCTTTAAGAACGTTAGTTTTGCTAGTAAGGGCAGAGTTTTTGCGGTTATTCACACCTAGTACTTAATGCATCTAAAAAACTCACTCACAAATCACATAGGATTATTTGCCCCCAAACTCATAACCAAGACTTAATATGTACTGGTTAGACCAAAGCTTTTGGGATGCATTACCTGAACTGACGGGGATATTGTTCATTTCGGTATACATCTGTTTGTTTGTAAACTCGAGATAGATAGGTTTTTTTACGACGTAACGAAAACCAGCCTCAACTCCTGTGGATGTACCCACAATTCGCCACCAACCGCTATTAAATCCAATCACATTGGAGAATGTTTTTTCGCCAACTGTAGCGTCCTGTCCGTCAATGGTGTTGTAAGGATGAACGATGGCAAGTCCTGTACCTATTTTCCCAATAAAAGAAAGACTTGATTCATCAGCAATTTCTCCAATCAAGGGCTTCCTATAAATCAAATTGATCATGGTACTGTTCAGCCCATTATGAAGCATATAAGAGAAGGTCGTAGTATTGAGCTGATTCGTACCTATGCCAAGATGGCTATTGGTTGGTGCTAAAGAAGTTGAATTACTGACTACTCCTGTCACGCTTGCAGTTTGACCAAGCGTAGAGGTAAATTTATCATGATCGTGGCTAAGCTCAACGGCCCATTTGCGCTGGTCGTCGATAAAGCGCCCAATCCTGAAATTGTCAGGGCTCCTGAAACCAGGGGTCTTGTATTCATCATGCCCTTGGATATCGTGCACGGTGAAATTATTGCCTTGACTTGGTTGATTAACATTGATATCAGATTCATGGTAGCGGGTTTTATTAAAGCCAACTGAGCCAAACCATTCTGCATCTAAGTTGAAAAATCCTTTTTTGGACAAGTCGGAGCTCAGCCTAAACGGCATATAAGATTTTTGGTCTTGCTGTGAAATTGAATCTGTTGATTGGGCAACAGCATTCAATGACAAAATCAAAATAGATGCGGAGAAAATACGTAGGAAGGGTTTGGCGTTCATTATAAATTTTCAATTGACAAACTAATTCACCATTATAAATTACCCTGACACTAACTCCAAATCAAGGCCTAAGGTGTGTCTTTTTTGGGTCTCAACTTTGATTTAGGTCAATTCACAGAGGATGGCTTGGTATTGTCAGCCTAATGAGTAACTTATAAAGTTCCGAAATCTCGAAAGATTTACACTCTTATCACATTGTTTTACCTGCTCTTTGATCTACATTATCTAATTCATTTCAATGTCAAATTTGGAGATCTTAATGATTCATCACAGCCGCATGAGCGCCCACATGAAAGGTGACTTTGTAGTATTTTTAATTGGAATGCGGATCAACGACTTTTGGAAAATACATAGATGGATACCCGTTATAAATGCAATGGGAAGAATGCTGAAAGAACTCTACAACAACAAAGAGCTCGGCTTACTGCATCACGAAATGGGGTTTGGTAGAACATTCATTATTGTTCAGTACTGGCGTTCCATGGATCAATTGATAGCATATGCGAAAAGTAAGGACTCACAACACCTACCCGCATGGAAAGAATTTAATCAAAAAATTGGGAAAGATGGATCTGTTGGAATTTGGCACGAAACTTATGCCGTATC
Source organism: uncultured Burkholderiales bacterium (assembly GCA_903896615.1). Taxonomy (GTDB): domain Bacteria; phylum Pseudomonadota; class Gammaproteobacteria; order Burkholderiales; family Burkholderiaceae_C; genus Limnohabitans. The sequence continues at coordinate 5,424 of CAITYM010000020.1, read as the reverse complement.
TGATGGCAATTATGAAAACATCTACGCGCACATGCCCCCCTTTGGCCTGGGTAAGGCGGGGACATTAGAGAAAGTCCAGGGCACTGGTGAATCAGCAAAAGAAAGACTATCAGGCCGTTGGAGCTAAAGACTTTTTACGTAACTTCTCAAACTCGAAGTTTGAAGCCGCAATTACTCAGATTAAACGTTAGCCGAATTATTTAGATGTTGGCATCACAAATTCGGCCCCCTTGCCAATACTCTCCGGCCAACGCTGCATCACACTCTTTTGTTTTGTGTAAAAGCGAACACCCTCCTTACCGTAGGCATGCATATCGCCAAAGATAGATTTTTTCCACCCACCAAATCCGTGCCAAGCCATTGGAACTGGAATTGGAACATTTATACCAACCATTCCAACCTCTATACGACGGGCAAATTCACGTGCGATATTTCCGTCACTGGTAAAGCAAGCAACACCGTTACCAAACTCACACGAATTAACCAGATTCAATGCTTCAGCAAAGTTGGCAACCCGTAGACAAGACAATACTGGGCCAAAGATTTCTTCAAGGTAGATCTTCATGTCAGGTTTGACATTGTCAAACAAAGTTCCGCCTATAAAGAATCCTTCCTCGTGCCCTGGCACCTTTAATCCCCTACCATCGACCAAGAGTTTCGCTCCTGAAGCAACTCCACTTTCAATATAACCGGTAATCCTCTCAAGTGCAGCCTTTGTGACTATGGGCCCCATTTCTGCATCAAGCTCCATACCATTTTTAATCTTTAAAGTCTTAGTACGCTCAATCAACTTAGGCATGATCTTTTCAGCTGCGTCACCTACCAACACAGCAACGGAGATGGCCATACAACGCTCTCCAGCGGATCCATAGGCCGCTCCGATCAGAGCATCTATAGCTTTTTCAATATCAGCATCAGGCATGATGACCATGTGGTTTTTAGCACCCCCAAGCGCTTGAGATCTCTTACCAAAATGTGCGCATCTCTCGTAGATATAGTTTGCAATAGGGGTTGACCCAACAAAGCTTACGGCCTTTACGTCATCGTTCTCGATAAGAGCATCAACTGCTTCCTTGTCTCCTTGAACCACGTTAAATACACCATCGGGTAAACCGGCTTCCTTAAGAAGTCGAGCCATGAATAAAGATGCGGAAGGATCGGTTGGGCTTGGTTTCAGAATAAAACTATTGCCACAAGCTATGGCAACTGGAAACATCCACATCGGAACCATAACAGGAAAATTAAAAGGCGTGACTCCAGCAACAACGCCTAAAGGCTGGCGCATAATCCAGTTATCAATTCCAGTTGATACTTGTTCTGTGTACTCGCCCTTTAGGAGTTCAGGAATACCTGTGGCAAATTCCACGATTTCAATTCCACGAGTGACCTCACCCTGTGCGTCTGTAAATACCTTGCCGTGCTCTGCGGTAATGATCGCAGCTAATTCATCGCGATGCGCATTTAGCAACTCTAAATATTTAAACATGATGCGAGCACGTCTCAAAGGAGACGTTTGACTCCACTCTTGAAAAGCAATTTGAGCAACCGAGACGACCTCATCAACTTGCTTGCGGCTAGCAAGCGCAACCCTTCGCGCAACTTTACCCAGGGATGGGTTAAATACATCTGCAAATCGGCCGTCCTTTGGGGTAACAACCTTGCCACCTACGTAGTGACCAATATCTTCCTTAGATACAAAGGGGAGAGGAGCTTTCATATATTAATGAGTTAGTTTTAATTCGATAGACAGATCATATAACAAATTCAAAATACCCTGAATTTTTAAACTACACATTTCTACTTAGAATTAAAGAACGATATGTACATACTTGGCGCTCTATTCTTTATACTTTATTAGTACACGCAAGTGCACTCCAATAAATCAGACGCAATACAAGCACCTCCCATATTGTCATTGATCTAGACTCTAATTTACACCCCAGACAAAAGCCGATATACATTTAAACCTTAGATCAATGAATTATTCAGTACTCCTAGTTGCAAGTAGAGCTATCCAAATTCATTTTCTATTTGCATCAAATTTGCAAAAATTGCATTCTTCATAGATGCTTATTAGCTTGTAACCACTAAAGGAACTGCAAAACTCAGAACTCAAAACTCATAGCAAGATATGGATTCTTATGATTCTAGTCATCTGTATTTCATAGCTTTCAATTAAAAAAACTCATACCAAACGGGGTCTTCTGAGGCTAGTCGCCAATTCATCTCTTAAGCATTTTTGTGATACTTCAAATGTCTATTGACGTTTATGAGCAAGAAAAACGAGAATTGCATTACACCAAGAAGGTGTATGACCTATACTTACCTTGCGGCTTACTTATTGCAGGAGTTTTTTTTACTCAACTACACTTTTGTACAAAGTTTTTTGAAGCCATTTATGTTGAAATTTATTAACCAACTTCGGTTCTAAGAGGGTAAGTAATTTGCGAGTTAGTTTAGCCAGGGTTATAAAAAAATCTCAAACAAATAAAAACTAAAAGATTAAATGTCCTATTCATTTAAGAAACTATCTAGCCCCTTACGGAATCGGACTGTATTGGTATATGCAAAAAAACATTTGGACCTTTACCACACTGTATTAAAACTTTCTTGGCTCGAATTTAATATACTTTTCGTAATTATCTTTACACTCATAAACTCACTCTTTGGCGTTCTTTATTGGCTCAGTCCTTCTTCAATAGGAGGCATGGACGATCATTCGTACCTTAATTACTTCTTCTTTAGCGTCCAAACACTTGCAACAATTGGATACGGCGGAATGTTCCCCCAAACACTATACGGGCACATACTCGTAACGATCGAGGCTATGGTGGGACTTTTAAGTTTAGGGTTGTTTGCAGCGGTGGCATTTTCGCGTCTGTCCCTACCAAGATCGCTTATAGCGTTTAGCGATAAGGCTGTCATCTCTGTGCATAATGGGAAACCAACCCTCATGATTCGCTTGGCAAATAATAGAAGCAACTCTGTCATTGATGCACGAATCTCACTCAGTATTTTCAAGCAAGAAATGACACTAGAGGGGGCTAATATGATGCGCATCTATGACCTGAAACTAGTGAGAAGCACTTCCCCTATGCTGCTACTAACATGGCTTGTTATGCATCCTATTGATGAATATAGTCCACTTTACGGGCTAAATGAAAATGATTTAATAAACCAGGAAGCAACACTGATTGCTACAGTAACTGGACTTGACGAGACACTATCGCAAACCATTCACGCGAAGACAACTTATCACAGTAGGAATATACATTGGAATATGCGGTTTAAAGATCTATTCAAAGTCCACGATAAAACGAAAACGCAATACATTGATTTGAGCGAACTTCATTCGACAGAAAATCTATAATCAGACACAATTTCGCTATCAATACTTGTGTATTTAAATTTAAGTAGATCGCTATTGGGTGAGGTAGCATTTAAATTACGTCTCCATACTAGAAGTAACTTTATAGAAGCGAAGGAAGAAAGCTCCTACTTTCATGATAAACGGTAGATATCAACAAAAATTACTTGCTTGACATCAAAATAATTTCCCTGCTAAGTCCGCTGTATCTGCAGTCAACGCAGTAACTCTTATTGAATAAATAGATCAGATACTTTCAAAGGGATGGACTTATAAGGGAAAGAATGCCTTAGCTAGCTGAAGTTCATTTTCTGTAATACCGGCAGCTTCAGAAAATCTTTTAAGTACGACGGAGCTGTCCGCTACACGATTAAAGAGTTGCTAGGCCCTCACGCAGCTAGCAGTATATTTATACAAAATAAACTGGAACCATCCGTTCTTAATCGACCACTAAAATAATTGACAAAAGTCAAATAAGTTCTATTTGGGACAACAATACACAAAAATTTCGTCGGATGGATCGAATGAACTCATCAATTAGGGTTTAGCATCAAGGTGTATCGAATTTGATAATATTACTGATACTTAAGGCCGCTCAAAAATAGCGAGATATCCCCTCTCAAAATGCAAAACGCAAAACGTGAAACGCAAAACGTGAAACGTGAAACCTAAACCACTGAATCAAGATATATTCATACCTTGAGACAACCACCTTAATCTACTATAAAAATATATTTTTTCAACTACTGTCAAACAATCGGCAGATATGTAGAATATCTTATAAAGAAATGTGGCTTTGTTTATATGTTAAATATAAAATAATTTCACTACTGTTTCAAATAAAAATTAGACAAGGAGTTAACATGTTAGATGCAAATATTAATGCAGTTCGCGACGATTTAAAGACTTTAATGAAAGATGCTCAGCTTCTTTTCACTGAAGCCGCAAAGGTTAGCGGTAGTAAATCTGAGGAGCTACAAGCAAAGGCAATGGAGTTACTTGACCGAGCGATCTCAGATGCGCAGCATTTGAAAGAAATTGGCGCGGAAAAAGGAAAGCGAATTGCTCAAGACGCAGACAGCTATGTTCACGAACACCCCTGGCAAGCAATTGGAGTAGCCGCAGCTGCAGGCGCTTTGATTGGTATGCTTATAGGTCGTCGCTAACATCCCTTTAATTTATTAGCCCTAGAAACTACGCTTTGCAAGATTTTCTTAATAATTTGATAAGCTTGATTTCTGCACGTTTCTCGTTATTTATCGAGGAACTCGGACAAGTAAAAGATAACCTCATATTAGTTATATTTTGGGGAATGGGAGTGTTGTTGTTTGGTACTCTAGGGTTGATATCATTAAGTGCCTTATTCGTAGTCTATATGTGGCCAATTATTGGACTTTGGTCCTTGCTTTTTATTACGGTGATCTTTTGGTTTAGTACAGCCCTTTTAATTTATAAAATTTGGCGGGTTATTGATCTCGACAAATTAAAATTAAAAAATATAGTGAATGAATTACGGTTAGATCGTGAGATTTTTCGCTCTAAGGAAGAGTCATGAACCGCGAGCAGCGAATTAAAATGTTAGTAGTAAAAGGAATGATGCACCGCATTGAGATAGCTCAGGATATTCAAAAAATCAAGGATTTCAAACATAATAAAGGCTTCGTTATAACTAAGATTTTTCAACTCGCCTCAGCAATTACCAATAAAAAAACACTTATGATATTTACTCCACTTCTAAAGGAGGCGATTAGTAAAAGTAAGGTGAAGAATTATTTTCAAAGTGCTGTAGTAATTGTTGGATTAGGCGCTGCTATTAATATCTTTAAAAATTTAAAATCAAAATAAGCCTCTAATTCTGGTCAAAAATTAGGTGAGGGCGAGCTCTTTTTTTATTAACCAATAAAGTAAATTTACCTCTTCAATTTTTAATATTAATGATTGCTCAATTGAATGGAAGGGCGCGCTCAGAAAGTAAGTGCAACTTTTTTTAAAGGAAAATGTTGCATGACTAAAACCTACAAACAACTGACAATGGATGAGAGAACTTTTATTCAATT
>CAITYM010000019.1 GCA_903896615.1 uncultured Burkholderiales bacterium | reverse complement strand
TAAGATTTTTTAGGTTTGAGGCAATTAAAGTTTGCTTTGACCGTTTACAACTCTTGCCATTTCTAAACATTTATTGGAATAGCCCCATTCGTTGTCATACCAACTTACGACCTTTACGAATGTCTTATCTAAAGCAATCCCCGCTTCTGCGTCAAAGACACTTGTGCAGCTTTCACCCCTGAAATCTGTGGCGACTACTTTATCCTCAGTGTATCCAAGCACACCCTTTAACGCACCCAAACTTTGCGCCTTCATCTCGGCACATATTTCCTCATATGCAGCCTCTTTCACCAATTCCACCGTCAGGTCAACAACTGAGACATCAGAAGTCGGCACTCGAAAAGACATTCCGGTTAATTTCTTATTGAGCTCAGGAATAACCACGCCTACTGCTTTTGCTGCACCGGTGGAGCTTGGAATGATGTTCTCCAGTATCCCCCTGCCACCTCGCCAATCTTTGTTACTTGGCCCGTCGACCGTTTTTTGTGTTGCAGTGGCGGCATGTACTGTCGTCATGAGTCCACGTTTAATTCCCCACTTATCATTTAAAACCTTTGCAACTGGTGCCAAACAGTTTGTCGTACACGAGGCATTTGAGATGATAGTTTGTCCTGCATAGGTTTTGTGGTTCACACCGTAGACGAACATCGGTGTATCGTCTTTAGACGGCGCAGACATGATTACTTTTTTAGCGCCTGCAACCAGGTGTTTTGCGGCCGTCTCATGTGTTAAAAACAGTCCAGTCGCTTCTAAAACTGTATCAGCACCTACATCCCCCCATTTAAGTGCAGTTGGATCCTTTTCAGCGGTTAATCTGATTTTTTGTCCATTAACAATTAATGTGTTTCCGTCCACAGATATCTCGCCTTTAAAGCGACCATGAACGCTGTCGTACTTCAGCATGTATGCCAAATACTCGGGCTCTAATAAGTCGTTGATACCAACTATTTGAATGTCGCTAAAGTTCTCTATAGCTGCGCGAAAGACCATCCTACCAATTCGTCCAAACCCATTAATTCCTAACTTGATTGACATGCTCGTCCCTTTGAAAATATTAATATTACCCGCTACTTTTAAGATCGAATGTGACGCCCATTTTTTGGCGTTGGGGAGATAACGCCTAAGCCACTTTTGATACAAACGCCTTTATTTTAACGCCCTCATAATTTACACTCTGGTTTTTATTTCACTCTTTCTTATTTTGTTAAATACAAGCCCCATACGATCAAAAGCATTGATATTGGCCGCCGGTCGTGGCGAGAGAATGCGCCCCCTAACGGATAACACCCCAAAACCCCTGCTTACGGTTAAGGGCTTACCACTACTGTCCTCGCATCTCAATGCGTTGCTTGCAGCGGGACATCAAGACGTAGTTATCAATACCGCCTGGTTAGAATCCAAAATTACAGACTACTACGGAGATCATTTCACCGCACCAGGGGACTTAGCCCATGCTCTCAGAGTTCACTACTCACTAGAGGGCCAAGATTTTGGTTACGCATTAGAAACTGCAGGAGGGATCTCGCGCGCTGCGCCCTTACTTGATTCAGCGTTTTGGGTGGTTGCTGGGGATATCTTCGTTCCAGACTTTCAATTTGCCGATGCTATTTTTGACCGTTTTACTGATTCTCCCTATTTAGCTCATTTGTTTTTGGTATCTAATCCTGCACATAATCTCAAAGGTGATTTTGGATTGAGTGATGACGGGCTTGCCCTAAATTTAGCGCAAGCCGATTCACGACCCAAATATACTTATTCTTCAATTGGGCTATTTAAACAAGCCCTTTTTCACCCCCCCTACTGTTTAATCTCCCCAGGCAATCCACAGGGCAAAAAAGCCGCCTTAGCCCCTTTGTTGCGTGAGGCTATGGATGCATCCCTTGTTAGCGCCGAGTTTTTGGGCACCGATTGGACCGATGTCGGTACGCCCGAGAGACTTGCTGCGCTAAACACCGTTTGAGCTATATTTAGCCATATGAAGTTTACGTTTGTTCCCCAATTGATTTTATTCATCTCTTTTTATTAACCGGTTTTTACATGCCCCCATCACCAGACTCAGCCCTCTATAGCTCTCGTCGCAAGAAATTAGCAAATCTACTTGGCCCTGGCGGAGTTGCAATAATTCCAACGGCAAGCGAGCAACCAAGAAACAGAGACAGTGATTTTTTGTTTCGACACGATAGTTACTTTTACTATTTAACTGGGTTCACTGAACCCAACGCTTTTTTAGTTTTATTTGCTACAGGCGAGAGCACTTTGTTTTGCCAACCCAAGGACCTGGAGCGTGAAATTTGGGATGGCTACCGTCTAGGGCCTGAGTGTGCGGTAAAGACGTTAGCGGTTGATAGCGCTCATCCAATTAATGATTTAGACCAGCAATTGCCTATCTTGCTAGAAAATGCGCAGTCCCTTTGGTACCCTTTCTCCACACACAAGGGATTAACACAGCGTGTAGACGGTTGGCTTAAAACGGTTCAATCAAAAATCAGATCAGGCATCTCTGCCCCCCAACAGCTAAGAGATCTATGCACACTACTTGATGAGATGCGCCTATTTAAAGATGCGCACGAAGTTGAACTGATGAGGATTGCAGGAAATATCAGCGCGCAGGGGCATATTCGCGCGATGCAATTT
>CAITYM010000018.1 GCA_903896615.1 uncultured Burkholderiales bacterium | reverse complement strand
CCGGGGGACAACGTATCTATAACGGTGAAGTTGATCAACCCGATTGCGATGGAGGAGGGCCTGAGATTTGCGATCCGTGAGGGTGGCAAGACAGTAGGTGCTGGCGTCGTTGCAAAAATTCTGGCTTAAAGAAAAATCGAGACGTTAGAAGATATAGGGGCGTAGCTCAATTGGCAGAGTGTCGGTCTCCAAAACCGAAGGTTGGGGGTTCGATGCCCTCCGCCCCTGCCACCTAAGTTAGTAATAACTTTGGTGTCTATCCAAGGCCCGCCTTAATCGGCGGGCTTCGGTGTCTTAAAAGATCGATTAATAAATAGGATTAAATGCCGTTTATGGCTAGTGCAAATATTGAAACAGTGAATCAGGGAGCGGATGTGGCCAAGTCTATTTTGGCCGTTCTGCTAGCGATTCTCTCTGTGGTTGCCTTTTATTACTTGGGCGACCAGGGTGGACTTGTGCAGTGGTTAAGTTTGCTGGGTGGGTTGCTATTGGCGGTGATTGTGTTTTTTACATCAATTCACGGAAAGCAGCTAATTGCATTTGGCAAAGACGCAACTCGTGAGGTCCAAAAAGTTGTTTGGCCCACACGTAAGGAGGCCACGCAGATGACTATATATGTGTTTGCATTTGTGGCCATCATGGCAACGTTTTTATGGTTTACAGATAAAACACTCGAGTGGGTTATCTATGATCTCATTTTGGGATGGAAGAAATAATGACCGAACAAGTTGAGCATTCAATTATTTCTGCCGAGCCAGCGCATCCAGACATGCGGTGGTATGTTGTGCACGCTTACTCGGGCATGGAAAAAGCTGTAGAACGCAATATTATCGAGCGCATTAACCGCGAAGGTATGCAGGCCAAATTTGGTCGAATATTGGTTCCTACTGAAGAAGTGGTGGAGATGAAAAACGGACAGCGCAAGACGACAGAGCGCCGTTTCTTCCCTGGCTACGTCTTGGTCGAGATGATCATGGATGACCTCAGTTGGCACTTGGTAAAGCATACAAGTAAGGTCACTGGATTTGTGGGCGGAGCAAAAAATCGTCCGGCTCCAATTTCTCAGGCGGATGTACTGAAAATCGTTGGACAGATGCAAGAGGGCACCGATAAGCCTCGTCATAAAGTTGAATTTATGGTGGGCGAGTTTGTGAGAGTTAAAGAGGGTCCATTTACAGACTTTAATGGCTCCGTTGAAGAAGTTAACTATGAAAAGAATAAGTTGCGTGTTTCCGTAACTATCTTTGGCCGCTCAACCCCTGTTGAGTTGGAATTTAGTCAGGTCGAGAAAACATAATTTCCTTTTTGAAAATTTAAGAAAAGAATTTTGCTACTTTTTAATGACTCGGTGGCAAAGTTGTTGAAGAAAAAGAGTCAGTAACCCCGGGGAGCTCTCAACAAGCGCATGTACCCGTAAGGAGAAACAAATGGCGAAAAAAATCGTCGGCTATGTAAAGCTACAAGTACCAGCAGGGAAGGCTAATCCTTCTCCTCCAATTGGTCCTGCACTGGGTCAACGCGGTTTGAATATTATGGAGTTCTGTAAAGCATTTAATGCGCAGACTCAGGGCGTAGAGCCAGGACTCCCGTTACCAGTGGTTATCACTGCATTCGCGGATAAATCCTTTACGTTCATTATTAAAACAGCTCCGGCAACTACTTTGATCAAAAAAGCGATTAAATTAGACAAGGGATCTGCAAAACCGCACAGCGATAAAGTGGGCAAGATTACTAGAGCGCAGCTCGAAGAGATTGCAAAGACAAAAATGAAAGATATGACAGCTGCTGATTTGGACGCTGCTGTACGTACTATTGCGGGCTCAGCTCGTTCAATGGGCGTGAATGTGGAGGGTGTATAAATGACTAAGCTCACTAAAAAACAAAAAGCCTTTGAAGGCAAAGTTGACTCTAACAAACTCTATCCTTTAGCTGACGCCTTGGCAATTGTTAAAGAATGTGCCACTGCCAAGTTTGATGAATCAATCGATGTCGCAGTGCAGCTCGGTATTGACGCTAAGAAATCAGACCAAGTCGTTCGTGGCGCAGTAGTGTTGCCAAACGGAACAGGTAAGACAGCTCGAGTAGCGGTGTTTGCGCAAGGCGCTAAAGCTGAAGAAGCCAAAGCAGCTGGTGCAGATGTTGTGGGTATGGATGATTTGGCCGCTCGTGTGAAAGCAGGCGATATGCCTTTTGATGTCGTGATTGCTGCGCCTGATGCGATGCGCGTAGTTGGGACGTTGGGTCAAATATTGGGTCCGCGTGGTTTGATGCCTAACCCAAAGGTAGGAACTGTTACTCCCGATGTTGCTACTGCAGTTAAAAATGCTAAAGCGGGACAAGTACAGTTCCGTGTTGACAAAGCCGGTATTGTTCACGCAACAATTGGAAGACGTTCATTTGAGTCTACGAAGTTGCTTGGCAACTTAGTTGCTTTAGTGGATGCGTTAAACAAAGCAAAGCCTGCGACAAGTAAAGGCGTATTTTTGCGAAAAGTTGCATTGTCATCTACGATGGGCGTAGGCGTCAGAGTTGACACACAAACTTTGAGTGCGTAAAAGAAATTTGAGTAATTGAGAAATTTTGAGTTTGCCCACAAGCGCAGACTCAATAAGGTGGGCCGCAAGAGAGGATTATTCTTAAATTGCGGGCCATCCAAGACCGTTGGTGTACGAACCTGTGAGTAAAAGTTATGGGCGGCGTACTTAATCAAATGACAAGCCAACGCAGATGGCGATCCCACTGTAAGGAATTTTCCAAACAGTTAAGGTCGCTGAAAAGCAAGCGTGTCTCAATGTATTGAAAAATACAGAAAGGCATATTTTAAGGAGTAGACCTTGAGTCTGAATCGCAGTGAGAAAGAGGCCGTCATTCACGAAGTGACTGGTATCGCCGCACAAGCTCAAACGCTAGTGATGGCAGAGTACCGAGGCATCACGGTTGCTGACATGATCAAACTACGCTCCGATGCGCGCAGCAAAGGTGTTTCGCTAAGTGTTTTAAAGAACACTCTAGCAAGACGCGCTGTAGCGGGTGGGCCGTTTGAAGTTGTTGCTGACCAGATGACTGGACCGCTCATCTATGGATTTTCTACTGATGCAGTTGCTGCCGCAAAAGTGGTTGCTGACTTTTCTAAAACAAATGATAAGTTAGTGATTCGCGGTGGAGCTATTGGTGGGAAAGTTCTAGATGTTGCTGGTGTTAAACAGCTTGCCAATATCCCTTCTAAGGAAGTTTTGTTGGCGCAGTTGTGTGGTTTATTGATGTCGCCCATTTCACGTACCGCAGTGGTGCTGAATGCTTTGGCTACTAAAAAAGGTGAGGCAGCAGCTTGAGCGCTTGAAGCCTCAAGTTGTGTCAATGTTTAACGGCTACCTAAAGGGTGGCCAATTTAAGATTAGGAAAACAAATGTCATTTGATAAAGACGCATTTTTAACAGCACTTGATAGTATGACTGTTATGGACCTCAATGAGCTCGTTAAAGCAATTGAAGAGAAGTTTGGTGTGAGTGCAGCTGCTATGGCAGCTCCAGCTGGTGCGGGCGGCGGCGGCGGTGGCGCAGCTGCAGCAGAAGAGCAAACAGAGTTCACAGTTAACTTGCTTGATTGCGGAGCTAATAAAGTGTCCGTAATTAAGGCAGTTCGTGAAATCACTGGACTTGGCTTGAAAGAGGCTAAGGACTTAGTGGATGGGGCTCCTAAGCCAGTTAAAGAATCTGTATCTAAGGCAGACGCTGAAGCAGCTAAGAAGAAACTCGAAGAAGCGGGTGCAAAAGCAGAGATCAAGTAATCTTTGTTTGATTAAGGGCTGCGGCGCTCCAAAAGAGCCCGCGCCCTTTTATGCTTGATAGAGCACACTCGAAAGCGGGATTAAGGTTCCCCTTTTCGAGTGTCTTCTGAGCAGACTGCAGAAGAACCTTGGTTCGGATTGCGTGCAATGCGCAATCGTCCGCCAAAGCTGGTAGTGGCCAGCGGCCAAGTTGAGAATTTAGGTGAATTGTTTACTTAAATTTTTATTCAGTCCCCGAGAGAAATAAATCCGGAGATCTCATGGCATATACATACACCGAACGCAAACGCATCCGCAAGAGTTTCGGAAATCGTGACAGCGTATTAGAAATACCTTACTTGCTTCAAATGCAAAAAGATGCGTATACCGCATTTTTACAAGCAGATGTAGCACCGAAAAAACGGAGCAACGAAGGTTTACAAGCGGCATTTGAGGCGGCCTTCCCCATCGTCTCACACAATAACTTTGTGGAGATGAAGTTTTTAGAATATAACTTGGCTAAGCCTGCGTTTGACGTACGTGAATGCCAAACGCGTGGACTTACCTTCTCCTCAGCGGTAAGAGCGCGTGTGCAATTGATCATCTATGACCGTGAGTCATCAAGCGCACAGTCTAAAGTTGTTCGTGAAGTAAAAGAACAAGAAGTCTACATGGGTGAGGTCCCATTGATGACTGATAAAGGCTCCTTCATTATTAATGGTACAGAGCGTGTAATTGTTTCACAGTTACACCGTTCGCCAGGCGTCTTCTTCGAGCACGATAAAGGGAAAACCCACAGCTCAGGAAAATTACTGTTCTCGGCAAGGATCATTCCGTACCGTGGATCATGGCTCGACTTTGAATTTGATCCTAAGGATATTTTGTACTTCCGCGTTGACCGTCGCCGCAAGATGCCTGTCACAATTTTGCTGAAGGCAATTGGGTTGAATCCAGAGACAATTTTAGCTAACTTCTTTGTAAATGACACATTCCGTTTAATGGATAGCGGAGCACAAATGGAGTTTGTTGCAGAGCGCTTGAGGGGTGAAGTCGCTCGCTTTGACATTACTGATAAAGCTGGCAAAGTAATTGTTCCAAAAGACAAGCGTATCACGGCAAGACATACAAGAGAATTTGAACAATCAGGCACAACGCATATCAGCGTCCCTGAGGATTTCTTGGTCGGACGAGTTATTGCCAGGGATATTATGGCAAATGACGATACAGGCGAGATTGTTGTTAAGGCAAACGAAGAGTTGACAGAGGCGATACTTAAAAAACTTCGTGAAGCTAACGTTCAAGACATTCAGTGTATTTACACCAATGAATTAGATCAAGGCGCCTACATTTCCCAAACACTGCGAATTGATGAGACAACGGATGAATTCGCAGCAAGGGTTGCAATTTACCGCATGATGCGTCCTGGCGAGCCGCCAACAGAAGATGCAGTGCAGGCCTTGTTCCAGCGTTTGTTCTACAACAACGACACGTATGATTTATCACGTGTTGGTCGTATGAAATTCAACGCTAGAGTTGGACGTCCCGATAGCACGGGCCCAATGGTGCTCACTAATGAAGATATCTTGGCCGTAGTCAAAATTTTGGTTGACCTAAGGAATGGTAACGGCGAAGTAGATGACATCGACCACTTGGGAAATCGTCGTGTACGCTGTGTAGGCGAGCTTGCAGAGAATCAGTACCGCACTGGTTTGGCAAGGATTGAGAAAGCTGTAAAAGAGCGTTTAGGTCAAGCTGAGCAAGAGCCTTTAATGCCGCATGACTTAATCAATTCCAAGCCTATTTCAGCAGCATTGAAAGAGTTCTTCGGTGCATCACAGTTGTCACAATTTATGGATCAAACAAATCCATTGTCTGAGATAACTCACAAACGCCGTGTGTCCGCATTAGGCCCAGGTGGTTTAACTCGCGAACGGGCTGGTTTTGAAGTTCGTGATGTGCACGTAACCCATTACGGACGTGTATGCCCAATTGAAACTCCAGAAGGTCCAAACATTGGTTTGATCAACTCACTGGCGTTGTATGCGCGATTGAATGATTATGGGTTCATTGAAACACCGTATCGACGTGTAAGCGATGCCAAAGTTACAAATCAGATTGATTATTTGTCGGCCATTGAAGAAAGCAAATATGTAATTGCTCAAGCAAATGCAACATTAGACAAAGACGGTCGATTGACGGGGGACTTGGTTTCTGCGCGTGAAAAAGGTGAATCCATACTTTGCTCCGCAGATCGCATCCAGTATATGGACGTCTCTCCAGCACAAATCGTGTCTGTAGCCGCTTCTTTGGTGCCGTTCTTAGAGCATGACGATGCAAACCGTGCGTTGATGGGTGCGAATATGCAGCGTCAAGCTGTTCCAGTGCTTCGTCCTGAAAAAGCATTTGTTGGAACAGGTATAGAGCGTGTTGCTGCAATTGACTCAGGAACTGTAGTGACTGCAACTCGAGGCGGGGTTGTCGATTATGTTGATGCAACACGTATTGTGGTTCGCGTTAATGATAACGAAACTCAGGCCGGTGAAGTTGGTGTAGATATCTATAACTTGATTAAGTATCAACGATCAAATCAAAATACAAACATTCATCAAAGACCTATCGTAAAAAGAGGCGATAAGTTGGCTAAGGGAGATGTGATCGCAGACGGGGCTTCAACAGATATTGGTGAATTGGCGTTGGGTCAAAATATGTTGGTAGCATTTATGCCTTGGAATGGGTATAACTTTGAAGATTCGATTTTGATTTCTGAGCGTGTAGTTGCTGAAGACAGGTACACGTCCATTCATATTGAAGAACTCGTCGTCATGGCGCGTGATACAAAGTTAGGTGCCGAGGAGATTTCCCGGGATATTCCAAACTTAGCCGAAACTCAACTTAATCGACTAGATGATTCTGGAATTATTTTCGTTGGCGCAGAAGTTCAGCCAGGAGATGTATTGGTTGGCAAAGTAACGCCCAAGGGCGAAACAACGCTGACACCTGAGGAGAAGTTGCTTCGCGCAATTTTCGGCGAGAAAGCAAGCGATGTCAAAGACACTTCATTGCGCGTAGATCAGGGCTCTCAAGGCACAGTGATCGATGTGCAAGTCTTTACAAGAGAGGGCATCGTACGCGATAAGAGGGCACAACAAATCATTGATGATGAACTCAAGCGGTTCCGCTTAGATTTGAATGATCAGTTGCGTATCGTTGAAGCCGATGCTTTTATTCGTATCGAAAAACTACTGAGCGGAAAAGTGGCAAACGGTGGACCTAATAAGTTGGCTAAAGGCAGCAAAATTGATGCGGCTTACTTGGCAAGCGTAGAAAAGTTCCACTGGTTTGATGTTCGTCCACAAGATGAGGATGTTGCATCTCAGTTGGAGAGTATTAAAAACGCTTTGGCTCAAACACGTCACAGTTTCGATTTGGCTTTTGAAGAGAAGCGCAAGAAATTGACGCAAGGCGATGAGTTGCCAGCTGGCGTATTGAAAATGGTTAAGGTGTATTTAGCTGTTAAGCGTCGCTTACAACCAGGTGACAAAATGGCCGGACGCCACGGTAACAAAGGTGTGGTCTCTAAGATTGTGCCTGTAGAAGATATGCCTTACATGAAGGACGGCACCCCCGTTGATATCGTATTGAATCCACTTGGGGTTCCATCACGTATGAATGTGGGTCAGGTGTTGGAGGTTCACTTGGGTTGGGCTGCAAAGGGGATTGGTCAACGCATCGGTAATATGCTCCAAGAGGAAGCTAAGACGGCTGAGTTGCGCACTTTCATGGACTCTTTGTACAACAGCTCTGGGCACCTCGAACAACTTAATAAGTTGAGTGATGCAGACGTTACAGAGATGGCTCAAAACTTGACGCTTGGTATACCTTTTGCAACACCTGTGTTTGACGGAGCTTCAGAAGAAGAGATCCGCTCAATGCTTAAGCTTGCATATCCAGAAGACGTCATGAAAACAAAGGGGCTTACAGCGACTCGTACGCAGGCTCAACTGTTTGATGGCCGTACAGGTGATGCGTTTGAGCGACCCGTAACGGTAGGTTATATGCACGTATTGAAACTCCATCACTTGGTGGATGACAAGATGCATGCTCGTTCCACTGGACCTTACAGCTTGGTTACACAGCAGCCTTTAGGCGGTAAAGCTCAGTTTGGTGGTCAGCGTTTTGGTGAGATGGAGGTGTGGGCGCTTGAGGCTTACGGTGCATCTTACACATTACAAGAGATGTTGACCGTGAAATCTGATGACGTTCAAGGACGTACTAAGGTTTATGAAAATATCGTCAAGGGAGAACATGCGATTGAGGCAGGAATGCCAGAATCGTTTAATGTGCTCGTGAAAGAAATTCGTTCGCTAGGTATTGATATTGAGTTGGAGCGTTCTTAACCGAATTGCTGAGCGCAACCCTTAGGCCTGACCTTCTTTAAGCCAGGCCTAATAGTTGGATCTCCTTTGATAACGAAATGGAAAAATTTTTATGAAATCACTACTCGATCTATTTAAGCAGTTCACTCCTGATGAGCATTTTGATGCTATCAAAATTGGACTTGCATCTCCTGAAAAAATTCGCTCATGGTCTTTTGGTGAAGTTAAAAAGCCAGAGACAATTAACTACAGAACATTCAAACCTGAGCGGGATGGTTTGTTTTGCGCAAAAATCTTTGGCCCTATTAAGGATTATGAGTGCTTGTGCGGTAAATACAAGCGATTGAAACATCGCGGTGTTATCTGTGAGAAGTGCGGCGTTGAAGTTACACAAACCAAGGTTCGCCGTGACCGTATGGGTCACATCGACTTGGCAGCGCCTTGTGCACACATTTGGTTTCTAAAGTCGTTGCCAAGCCGTTTGGGCTTGGTGTTAGATATGACTTTACGCGATATTGAGCGTGTGCTTTATTTTGAAGCTTATGTGGTTGTTGATCCTGGCATGACACCGTTGAAGAAATTCGCAATCATGACGGAAGACGACTATGATGAGAAAATTAAAGAATACGGAGATGAGTTTGTCGCCAAGATGGGCGCCGAAGGTGTCCGCGATTTATTGGAAAGCATCGAACTTGACTCTGAAATTGAGCGTTTGCGTGGTGATTTGACGGGGTCAGAAGTTAAAGTCAAAAAGAACTCCAAGCGTTTGAAAGTGCTTGAAGCTTTTAAGAAGTCTGGAATAAAGCCAGAGTGGATGGTTTTATCTGTGCTGCCCGTTTTACCTCCAGATCTTCGCCCTCTAGTGCCGTTGGACGGTGGGCGTTTTGCGACATCAGATTTGAATGATTTGTATCGCCGAGTTATCAACCGTAATAGCCGTTTGCGTAGACTCTTAGAGCTAAATGCTCCTGAGATCATTGCCCGAAATGAGAAGCGTATGCTTCAAGAGGCTGTAGATTCACTGTTGGACAACGGTCGTCGCGGTAAGGCTATGACAGGCGCAAACAAGCGCGCTCTCAAGTCTTTAGCTGACATGATCAAAGGTAAGAGTGGTCGTTTCCGCCAAAACTTGTTGGGTAAGCGGGTCGATTATTCAGGGCGTTCAGTGATCACTGTTGGACCGACTCTTAAGTTACATCAGTGCGGATTACCTAAGTTGATGGCGTTAGAGCTTTTCAAGCCTTTCATCTTCTCACGCCTAGAGGCAATGGGCATAGCAACAACGATCAAAGCTGCTAAGAAGGAAGTCGAAACTGGAACTGCAGTTGTGTGGGATATTTTAGAAGAGGTAATCAAAGAGCACCCCGTTTTATTAAACAGAGCTCCAACACTGCACAGGCTTGGTATCCAAGCATTTGAACCAATATTGATTGAAGGCAAAGCAATACAGTTGCACCCGTTGGTTTGTTCTGCGTTTAACGCCGACTTTGACGGTGACCAAATGGCGGTTCACATTCCCTTGTCCGTAGAAGCCCAGATGGAGGCCCGCACATTGATGTTGTCCTCCAACAATGTGCTGTTCCCGGCAAATGGCGAGCCTTCAATTGTTCCTTCACAGGACGTTGTATTGGGCCTTTACTACACAACACGAGAGCGCATTAATGGTAAGGGAGAAGGCATGATCTTCTCTGATATTCCAGAGATTGAGCGGGCTTTAGAGGCCGGAGTTGTTGAACTTACTGCCAAAATCAGTGTAAGGTTGGTTGAGTGGACCAAAGATAAGGAAACTGGAGAATTTATTCCTCACGCTTCTGTGGTTGAAACAACTGCTGGTCGTGCTTTGTTGTCAGAGATCTTGCCCAAGGGTCTGCCCTTTAGCAATCTAAACAAAGCGCTTAAAAAGAAAGAAATTTCAAAACTCATTAACACGTCCTTCCGCAAATGCGGATTAAAAGAGACCGTTGTATTTGCCGATAAGCTCCTGCAAAACGGATTCCGTTTAGCAACACGTGCTGGTATCTCAATTGCAATTGATGATATGTTGGTTCCACATGAGAAGCATCAAATCATTGAGGATGCTGAGAAGGAAGTTAAAGACATTGAGCAGCAATACGTCTCAGGTCTGGTGACATCTGGTGAGAGATACAACAAGGTGGTGGACATTTGGGGCAAAGCCGGAGATGCGGTCTCAAAAGTAATGATGGATCAACTCCGCAAAGAAAAGACCATTGATCGCCACAATAAGGAAGTTGAGCAAGAGTCGTTTAACTCCATTTACATGATGGCAGACTCAGGTGCTCGTGGATCAGCAGCCCAAATCAGGCAGTTGGCTGGTATGCGTGGATTGATGGCTAAGCCTGATGGCTCGATTATCGAAACACCAATTACGGCCAACTTTAGAGAGGGTTTGAACGTTCTTCAGTACTTCATTTCTACCCACGGTGCGCGTAAAGGCTTAGCTGATACAGCGCTTAAAACGGCTAACTCAGGTTATTTGACACGTCGTTTAGTTGATGTGACACAAGATTTGGTTGTCACTGAAGTGGACTGTGGCACGCACAACGGACAACTCATGAGAGCCATTGTTGAGGGTGGTGAGGTTATTGAATCTTTGCGTGACCGCGTGCTTGGTCGTACGGCTGTAGAGGACGTCTTAAACCCTGAGACACGGGCTGTGATCGTTGCTACGGGTGAGATGCTTGATGAAGACAACATAGACCTTATTGAGTCATTAGGTGTTGATGAAGTTAAAGTACGCACGGCTTTAAACTGTGAAACACGTTTTGGTTTATGTGCTAAATGTTACGGACGAGATCTAGGCCGTGGAGGTTTAATTAACGTTGGTGAGGCAGTAGGGGTTATTGCTGCTCAATCAATTGGTGAGCCTGGCACACAGCTTACGATGCGTACCTTTCACATTGGTGGTGCAGCTTCGCGTGCAGCAATTGCATCTAGCGTTGAGGCCAAATCAAACGGTGTCATTGGATTTAACGCAACAATGCGTTATGTAACCAACAGCAAGAAAGAGTTGGTTGTGATCTCTCGCTCTGGGGAAGTGATCATCCACGATGATAATGGTCGCGAGCGTGAGCGCCATAAAGTACCGTACGGCGCGATCTTGTCTGTTAAATCAGATCAAAGTATCAAGGCCGGAGCAATTTTGGCTAACTGGGATCCGTTGACACGACCAGTAATTACCGAGTTTGCTGGACAAGTTCAGTTTGAAAATGTTGAAGAAGGGTTGACAGTAGCTAAGCAATTAGACGAAGTCACGGGATTATCAACATTGGTCGTTATTGATCCAAAGCGTCGGGGTTCAACCAAGAGTGTTAGGCCGCAGGTTAAATTGATTGATGCTTCTGGCAAGGAAGTTAAGATTCCAGGTACAGATCACTCTGTAACAATTGGTTTCCAAGTTGGTGCACTGATTCAAGTTCGTGATGGACAAGATGTGGGTCCTGGCGAAGTGTTGGCACGTATTCCAGTTGAAGGACAAAAGACCCGAGACATTACGGGAGGACTTCCACGCGTTGCTGAACTCTTTGAAGCCCGGACACCAAAAGATAAAGGTATCTTGGCTGAAATTACAGGAACAGTCTCATTTGGTAAGGAAACCAAGGGCAAGGTTCGTTTGCAGATTACGGATCCAGACGGCGGAGTACACGAGGAGCTCGTGCCAAAAGAGAAAAACATTGTTGTGCATGAGGGACAAGTCGTCAACAAGGGAGAAAGCATTGTTGACGGACCAGCAGATCCACAGGATATTTTGCGCTTGCTAGGAATGGAAGAATTGGCTCGCTACATCGTAGATGAGGTTCAAGACGTATACCGTTTGCAGGGTGTGAAGATTAACGACAAGCATATTGAAGTTATTGTTCGTCAGATGTTAAGACGTGTTGTGGTCGAGAACCAAGGCGATGCGAACTATATTAACGGCGAACAAGTTGAGCGCTCAGAGATTCTCAATGTCAATGAAGCGTTGCTTGCAGAAGGTAAGATGCCTGCGACATACAGCAACTTGTTGTTGGGTATTACGAAGGCTTCGTTGTCTACTGATAGCTTTATTAGTGCTGCATCGTTCCAAGAAACTACTCGCGTGTTGACTGAAGCGGCCATTATGGGCAAGCGAGATGAATTGCGCGGACTGAAAGAAAACGTGATTGTGGGCCGATTGATTCCAGCAGGATCTGGTATGGCTTACCACCAAGCGCGCAAAGTCAAGGATGCGATGGATGAAGCTGAGCGCAGAGCCATCACCGAGTCCGAGGCTGCTGAGTTGGCAGAGGCCACAGCCGAGCCTGGAGAGATGAATGAATCCGCTCATATGGAGCCAAGTAGCCAAGAGGGTACTGCTTCGGAATAATGTAGTGGTTGATTTGAGCGGGTAACTTAACCGCTCGCTAGATAAGAAAGGGGTAGCCTCAAGTTAATAAACTTAAGGCCGCCCTTTTCTTTCTGTAGCTGTCAAGTTGAATTTTGCTTGTATAAGTTTTGAAGACTAATCTCTCAAAGGGTGGTTCATGCTAATAGATGCATGGTGGTTTTGGTGTTTTGTGGCTGTGTTTGTTTTTTGGGCATTGGGCGCCTACAACAGATTGATGCGCCTGAGAAATCAAATCATTCAACAGTATTTTGCCTTAGAGGCGGTGTTATTCAAATACCAAGATTTGGTTCAAGAGGCAATTACAAGTGCAGCAACAGCCACTAATGGCTGGAGAGCGAGTGTGGCTCCTGAGTTGGGGGCTAGTTTGTGGACTCGACTTCAAGTTTGTGCCAATCACGCTGCAATGGCTATGGCGCGGATGCATGAGCACCCCTTACTCCCAAAATCAGCGGATGAACTGGTTGAAACGAGTGAGGAGTTAGAGAGTGCTTGGTTAGCCTTGGTTCATCCGGACGTTTACTATTTATCAGTACCAGAGGTTCTTAAAAAAAATTGGAGTGATATTGATGTATTGCTGCAACCGGAGTTGGAGAAATTTAATACAGTTAGCATTGAATATAACAAAGCAATTGATATGTTTCCTGCCTTAATCATTGCGAAGGTGTTTAACTTTAAACCGGCTAGAACCTTAACTTAATATTAACTATAAATGACAAAGCCTCAATCCCTTCCATTGTGGCAACAGTTACAGGCAACACAGCACTGTTTACATCAAGTAATGCAGGGTGCTTCAACCTCCCAAGTATTAAGTGGAGTTCCGTCTGCGATGAGGGCCGGAGTTCAGTCTCTTTTGTATTTCAGCTTGCGCCGTCTGGGGACGGCACGCGCACTGCTTAAAAGGTTGGCGAATAAACCCCCCAAAGAACCTTCAAGCTCATTGTTATGCGTAGCTTTGGCTCTTGCAAGTACGGTGGAGAATCCAATGTACTCAGAGTTTACGCTTGTGAGTCAGGCTGTAGAGGCGGCCAAACGAGATGGTTTAATGCAAGCACAGGCACCTTTTATAAATGCTTGTCTACGGCGTTTTTTTAGGGAGCGCGATGAGCTCCTCAGTCAAATAGTGGATGACCCTGAGGCACATTGGAACTATCCAAAATGGTGGATCAGCAAAGTTCGCGAGCAGTACCCAAATAATTGGGAGCGTATATTGGAGGTCGGTAATTTAGTGCCTCCACTCACCTTAAGAGTAAACTTATCACGCATCAGTCGCTCAGCATTGGAACAACTTTGGTCAGACAGGGGTTTGAAATTTAGCAAGCAAGGAGAACAGGGTTTGGTGTTGGATCAGCCAATTCCAGTAAGTGAAATTCCCGGGTTTGATGATGGCCTGTGCACCGTACAAGACGCTGGAGCACAGTTGGCGGCGCAGATAATAGTGAGTGCTCTTAGACAGCAAAGACACGGGTTTGAAGCTAAAAGTGTGAATGCTGACTGGGGTGAATTAGGGGCAAATGGTAAACGGTTCAAGGTGCTTGACGCCTGTGCAGCGCCAGGGGGCAAGACAACCCACTTACTCGAATACCCTGAATTGCAGGTGACAGCGCTAGATGTGGATCATGGGAGGTGTGAAAAAGTGAGTGAGAGTTGTGAGCGTTTGGGTGTTCAGGCTGATGTGATTTGTGCAGATGCCGGGGCACTTGGAGATTGGTGGAATGGAGAGCCGTTTGATGCAGTGCTCTTGGACGCTCCGTGTACGGCCTCAGGTATTGTGCGTCGTCATCCAGATATTCGTTGGCTCAGGCGTGAAACAGATTTAGCCAAACTCGCAATATTACAAAGGCAATTGCTAGAAAAAACGTGGGAAGTACTGGCCAAGGGCGGGTATTTACTGTACTGCACATGCTCAATATTTAAGCAAGAGGGTGAGCTGCAGATCCAATCGTTTCTTACGCGCAACACAGATGCGGTAATCTGCACCCAACCAGGGCATTTGCTACCTACGGCGTGTGGAAATGGTACGTTGGTGACGGACAATGACTTGAATGATCATGACGGATTTTTCTACGCCTTATTGCAAAAGAAATAATCCTCAACCAGCAGAGCTGTTTCGCATGCCTTTAAGGGTTTTGCGTTTAATGGTTCTGGTGTTGGGGATGATTTGTTTTGTCGGGTCTTTTGCGCAGCAGACTTTACAAAGCGGTGACTTTGGGGTTCGTGCAGAGGAGGACGGATATTTTCTGCAATCAACATTTGATTTTGAACTTCCAATCGGAGTTGAAGATGCGCTGAATAAGGGAGTACCTTTGTTTTTCGTAGCAGAGGTGGATGTTTTAAAAGACCGTTGGTATTGGAGTGATAAGGTGGTCACCCATAACGAGCGCCATATGCGGCTAAGTTATCAGCCATTGACACGGCGTTGGAAAATCTACATCTCTTCGCAACCCATCTCTAATACAGGTTTGGGCGTTGCGATGGGGCAAACTTATGACACGCTTGAAGAGGCGTTGGCAATGGTCAAGCGTGTAACGCGGTGGAAAATTGCGGAGCGCCAACAAATAGACCCGAGTGAAAAATATCACTATAACTTTAACTTTAGGCTAGATTTATCCAAATTACCCAGGCCCTTACAACTTGGAGCAATTGGGGATTCGGAGTGGGTTTTGAGTTTCACACGCTCTCAACGCTTGGCCATTGATACGAGCGAATGATTAATCTAGGACTAAAGCGCTTTAATCAAAGGCGTGTAGGGTGGACGTTAGGTGTAGTGACCTTTGCTGTATTGGCACTGTCTCTCGTACTTTTATTCTTATTAACTCAAGCAACTCAAAAGTGGGAGCTTTATGAGCAAAACTATGAGTTACTTTTCACACTAAATGCTATCGTTGCTGCGGCCTTGCTGCTGGTCATTGGGTGGGCCGGATTCAAACTCGTCCAAAGACTAAGAGCAGGAAAGTTTGGCAGTCGCCTGCTTCTTAAACTAGCTGCCATATTCGCCCTTATTGGAATTGTTCCTGGAATATTGATTTATACCGTTTCATACCAGTTTGTATCTCGCTCGATTGAGTCTTGGTTTGATGTGAAAGTTGAAGGAGCATTAGTTGCAGGTTTAAATCTAGGTCGCACGACTATAGATAACTTGTCGCAAGAGTTAAGTGATAAAGTTAAGAGTGCCTCCACATTGTTGGCGAATGTAAATGTTGCTGCCAATGATTCTGCAGAGGTGCCTAATTTAGAAAAGATTAGGGAACTTACTAACGCTGAGGATGTTGTACTTTGGTCCTCTCAGTTAAAACCCATCGCGAGTGTTGGAGCGTCCAAGTATGATTTATTTCCCGAGCCTCCCAATGCATTAGAGATAAAACGTGTAAAGGCTGAAGGCTACACCTGGCGCGTAGAGGGGTTGGAGGAGGGGCTTGCGGGTACGGGAGTAGTACCCAAAGTTAAGGTGTTAGTTTTGGTGACTGTGAATAAAATTAAAATTAATCCAGAGCAGATGGTTTTGCAAGTGACCCAAAACTTACCTAGTAATTTGGTCAACAACGCTTTAGCTGTTTTAGAGGCAAATCGTGAATACCAAGAGAGAGCTCTAGCCAGGGACGGATTAAAGCGGATGTATATTGGGACGCTGACGTTAACGTTATTTTTGGCGGTGTTTGGAGCAGTTTTATTGGCCGCAATTTTGGGCAATCAACTTGCAAAACCATTATTGGTCTTAGCAATGGGTGTGCGCGATGTTGCCGCGGGCGACTTGAGTCCCAAAGATGTTTTGGATGGACGTGACGAATTAGACGGGTTAACAAGGTCGTTTGCAGAAATGACCGAGCAACTTGCCAACTCTAGAACTGCAGTACAAGGCAGTATGGATCAGGTGAATTTGGCGAGAGCTAATTTGCAGACAATTTTGGATAACTTAACTGCTGGCGTAATAGTGATTCGCGCGGATGGGGGACTCCTGTCAGCAAATCCAGGCGCAACTCGAATTTTAAAAACTCCCTTAAATTCTTATCTCGGTCAAAACGTGCTTGAAATCCATGAAATCGGAAGTTTTGTGAGGCCTGTGATTCAGCAGTTTGAGAATTTTGTGAGTGACAGGATGGCGCAAGACCTTGACCATTGGCAAGACTCATATGAGTTCATGCCCCCTGGGGCGCAGGAAATGAGTGCGATGAGTATGGGAGACTCAGGTGGTGCTGTTACATTGGTTGCCCGGGGCGCTGTTTTGCCAAATTCGGATTGGCTACTCGTTTTTGATGATATTTCGGAGATTATCTCTGCCCAGCGCACCCAAGCCTGGGGAGAGGTGGCAAAGCGATTAGCTCATGAAATTAAAAATCCATTAACCCCCATTCAATTATCGGCAGAGCGGTTGGCCGCAAAACTTGACGGAAAAGTTGCAGAAGCAGATCAGGCACTTTTAACCAAATCCGTTAAAACCATAGTTGACCAAGTAGACGCGATGAAACGCTTGGTCAATGAGTTTCGTGAGTTTGGAAGAATGCCGCAGGCAGAATTAAGACCCATTGACTTGAACCAACTCATCAGGGAAGTTTTGAATCTTTACGAGACGGGAACTGATAAGGTTGTCATAAAATCCGAAATTGATGGAGAATGTCCTTTAATTTTGGGGGACGAGCAACTCCTTAGGCAGGTGATCCACAATTTATTGCAAAATGCGCTTGATGCCAGCGAGGGTTCGGCCAAGCAAGAAGTTGTGATACAAACCGAATGGAGGCCACGCTCAGATAGAGTACGTATGTTAGTTTCGGATACAGGAACAGGCTTTACGGAGTCTGTGCTACAAAGAGCTTTTGAGCCCTACGTAACTACAAAGGTAAAGGGGACCGGACTGGGTCTGGCGGTTGTAAAGAAAATTGCAGACGAGCATAATGCGAGAATTGCGATTCGCAACATTGAAGAGAACGGGGTAATCATGGGTGCAAAAGTGTCTATTTCTTTTCAGACCCAAAAGCCGGGTAACATATCTATGACAAACAACGAAAAGGCCTGATTCTGTAATATGGCAAATATATTAGTGGTTGATGACGAGTTAGGAATAAGGGATCTTTTGTCAGAGATACTAAATGACGAAGGTCATAACGTTGAGCTGGCTGAAAATGCGGCTCAAGCTCGGGTGGCTAGATTAAAAGGCGCGCCTGATCTGGTGCTCTTAGATATCTGGATGCCTGATACCGACGGTGTCAGTCTATTAAAGGAATGGTCGGCTGCAGGACTATTAACCATGCCTGTGATCATGATGAGTGGCCACGCAACAATTGATACGGCAGTTGAGGCGACTCGTATAGGTGCCTTGGCTTTTCTAGAAAAGCCAATTACTTTGCAAAAACTGCTTAAGTCAGTCGAGCAAGGACTCGCCAGGAAGCCTAAGGTCTTGGGCGGTGTAATCGCACAAGGTAACTTGCCGACACGGACTGCTCATGTCGGTGCCGCTAGTTACGCTTCAAATACGGTACATACGCACGTAGTTCAAAATTCACATGGAAATTCAGTCGGTGCAAATGACAATGTGCCTTGGTCGAACTTACAAAGCTTCGATTTGAATCAACCACTAAGGGACGCGAGAGATGCTTTTGAGAAGGCGTATTTTGAGTATCACCTTGTACAAGAGGGCGGTTCTATGACCCGTGTTGCAGAGAAAACGGGGTTGGAGCGCACCCATCTTTACCGAAAACTAAAGCAACTTGGTGTAGATTTATCCAAGGGAAAGCGAACTATAGGTTAGCTACCGGAGTGAGTGCTTTTCTTTTTGTATGATTGTTTGAACTACTCATCGGCTCTTTTTTTAACAAACGACAAAATGCCCGGTTGATTGACCAGTGCAGAAAATAATGTAGCCCCTAGAAGAGCACCCATCAAATCGCCAAAAATCATAATTGGCAATTGAGAGATACTTAAGAACTGATCAGGCTCAACGATAGCCCAGGCAATATGATGGGCAAGTGCGTTCATTACTGAATAGATCACCGCTAAAGTAATCAGATCTCGGATTTGGGAGATGCTGACTTCTCGGCCCTTAAAAACTTTAAAAACACGAAAAGATATAAGTGGTCCGAGGATAGAAGCTAGGGTGTTTAATAGGGTGACGCTGAGTAGACTGTTTTGAAAAAAACAGATTAAACAAACGCCCGCGGCTGTAGCAACACTGCCAAACACAGGCCCTAGGACCAAAACGTTTGCCAATCTCAAAAATGCGGGTAGATAAATCCAATTAACATGCCCTGAGAATTCAATAAGTTTGAAAATCCAGTTGTTAATGTAGTGGGCTAAACCGTATAGTACGCCGCCAAGTAATGTGAGAAGCAAAACCTCATAATTAATTTTTCGCATCAAATACTTTTGCAATCTTTTCTTTGGTGAGTGCTGAGTTGAGACTAACACTCACCCATACTTACGAAACAAATTGAATATGAACTTATAACTTAGAGTTCAATCAAATTCCTCAACTCACCATAGCTGAAGCATTTGATTTGTCGTACTCCAAGATAAGTCTATATGTTAGCGGTTAATTTTTATATTTCTATCTATTATTGCTATCAATAGTGAAATTAGTCATCATTTTGATGCGCTATATTTTTCAAAAGCGTGTGCGATTTGTAACAACTCCTTATCCCCCCTGGGTTTGCCGATAAGTTGAAGTCCCATGGGCAAGCCTTGCTGATTAAAGCCCGCAGGCACACTAATGCAGGGAAGTCCCGCAAAGGTCGCGTAAATTACAACCTCCATCCATCTGTGGTAAGTGTCCATTGTTACTGTGCCGGTTGGTGTAATTATTTCTTTGGGCCAATGCCAATTTTTATCAAAAGGCCACACCTGTGCAGTTGGAAGCACTAATACATCGTGGTGGTTGAAGTGCTCTAGCATGGCCTGGTAAAAGCTTGTGCGCTCAACACTTGCCTGGGTGAGTGTTTTGGCCTCAATGCCCTGCGCCTGATCGTATTCCCATAGGGCCTCGGGCTTCATAAGGGCTTTGTGTTCAGGGCGGATAAGGTACGGACCTAACCGAGCTCCCATAAGCGTACTTCTCCAAGTACACCAAGCATGCCAAACTCGCCTGGGGTCAAAGCGAGGGTTAATGGACTCTACGCGTACAGTTTGGCTTTGACGCGCAAAAAGCTTGAGTGCTTTTTCACAGACCTCAAGTACCCCGCCCTCAAAGGGCAAATACCCGTTCAAATCTGCCAGCCAACCCACGCGAATTAGTGGGGGATGATCTTGAAGAGTTGAAGATAAGTTTAAGAGGCCGTCTGAATCAGATAAGGCGTAGGGCGTTCTGGGATCTGGTCCGGATTGAACTTCTAACAGGGCCGCTAAGTCGGTGACGTTGCGGGCCATGGGTCCTTCCGTGCTCAGTGTGGACAGGTAAACCTCCGTGGAGGGGTACATCGGAACTCTACCGATTGAGGGGCGCATTCCAAAGATGTTGTTCCAACCGGCTGGATTACGAAGGCTTCCCATAAAGTCAGATCCATCAGCAATGGGGAGCATTTTCAAAGCAAGCGCAACCGCTGCACCTCCGCTGCTACCGCCTGCAGACTTAGAGGCGTCAAAGGCGTTGGCTGTGACGCCGAATAGATCGTTAAACGTATGCGACCCAAGTCCAAATTCAGGTGTATTTGTCTTACCAATCACAATTGCCCCAGCCTTTTTGATGCGCTCCACCATGAGACCATCAGTGGAGGGGACAAAATCCTTCAAGATCCGAGATCCCATTGTGGTAACCAAGCCAGCCGTAAGCGCGAGGTCTTTGATTGCAATGGGCATACCGTGCATCCATCCAATATGTTCGCCCTTACTTAATTGTTGGTCCTTTTCCTTAGCACTAGCCATTAGTGTTTCCCGCTCCAATAGACTGATAATGGCGTTGTACGTTGGATTGACTTTGTCAATTTGGTCCAAATAGGCTTGCATTACCTCACTGCAAGACAAGCGCTTTTGATGAATTGCAAAAGATAATTCCGTGGCAGATAAGTCAATTATTTGCATGGGTCGGGGCGAGTAGGTTCGCAAAGTGGGGGAGAATGTATCTTAGATCAGATTATCGGATTTTTGGAAAGCAATAAAGGATTGGTTGAAAACGCATTATTCAACTGATTGTGACGGATTAAAAACATGACATTTTTAGCGTTAGATGTGGGTAACACTCGCTTGAAGTGGGCTCAATACGAAAGTTACAGTCCACAGGCAAAATTGTTGGGGCAAGGGGCTGTATTTTTAGAAAATATAGATCATTTGGGGGAGGAGGTCTGGAAGCATTTGCCCGTACCCTCCCGAATGCTTGGATGTATTGTTGCGGGTGAGGCGATACGTAGGCGAGTTGAAGAACAACTGGAGGTTTGGGATTTAGAGCCGTTGTGGATAGTTCCGTCTTCAACCGAGGCCGGACTTACCAATGGTTATGAGTACCCGACCCGTTTAGGTGCAGATCGGTGGGTTGCTATGATTGGTGCTTTAGCCCGCCACCGTGCAAGACTGCTTGGGACTCAGCAAAGACCTTTAATCGTGGTAATGGTGGGTACCGCAGTAACTGTAGACGCAGTGGATGCCACTGGTCATTTTATGGGTGGGTTGATATTGCCAGGTCACGGAATCATGTTGAGAGCTTTGGAGTCTGGTACTGCGGGCTTGCATGTGCCAACGGGAGAGGTTAAAACTTTTCCAACCAACACCAGCGATGCCTTAACTAGTGGGGGCACTTACGCAATTGCAGGTGCAATTGAGCAGATGGTCCAGCACTTAAGGGCTCGAACCGGTGCAGAGCCTTTGTGTATGATGACAGGGGGAGCAGGGTGGAAAATGGAGCCCTATTTGACCACTCCATTTGAATTAATTGACGGGTTGATTTTTGATGGAATACTTCATACCGCTAACCAAAGATTCAAGGACTAAGCATCGTGCCTGTCAAAATTCAGTGTGCAAAGCTAAGTAGTTCCCTAGGATATATTTTGTGTCTTATTTCCCTGGAAGTGCAAGAAATTTAGAAAAAGTTAAACTTGAAGAAATAATTTAAGAAAGTCCACATCTAAATCGGAATTTGAAAGTTTTAAACATGAACGTCTTAGACTCTATTCTCACCCAAGCAAGTACTATTGTTGAACTTCGTAAGGACATACACGCTCATCCAGAACTCTGTTTTGAAGAAAATAGAACTGCTGACGTGGTTGCCCGCAAATTAACTGAGTGGGGTATAGAGATACACCGTGGAATGGGTACAACTGGCGTTGTTGGGATTATTAAGGCCGGTACAAGTTCTCGAGCAATTGGCCTTCGTGCGGACATGGACGCTTTGCCTATACAGGAGAAAAACAATTTCGCACATGCAAGTCAACATCCCGGCAAAATGCATGCATGTGGGCATGATGGGCACACGGCCATGTTGCTCGCTGCTGCGCAGCATTTGGCAAAGCACAGAAATTTTGACGGGACTGTCTACCTGATTTTCCAGCCTGCAGAGGAGGGCGGCGGTGGCGCAAGGGAGATGATCAAGGACGGACTATTTGAAAAGTATCCTATGCAACAAGTCTTTGGTATGCACAATTGGCCAGGCCTTGGTGTTGGTCAATTTGCTGTGAGTACGGGACCTGTGATGGCCTCTAGT
Organism: uncultured Burkholderiales bacterium; assembly: GCA_903896615.1. Classification (GTDB taxonomy): domain Bacteria; phylum Pseudomonadota; class Gammaproteobacteria; order Burkholderiales; family Burkholderiaceae_C; genus Limnohabitans. Next base: position 22,632 of record CAITYM010000018.1, on the reverse strand, counting down.
AATGAGTTCAAGATTGTCGTCAAAGGCAAGGGTTCGCACGCCGCATTGCCGCATAACGGAATTGATCCTGTACCCATTGCGTGCCAAATGGTACAAGCTTTTCAAACCATCATTACTCGAAATAAAAAGCCAGTTGATGCTGGGGTAATTTCGGTAACGATGATCAACGCTGGGCATGCAACCAATGTAGTGCCAGATACTTGTGTGCTGCAAGGAACTGTAAGGACATTCACTCTAGAAGTGCTAGATTTGATTGAACAGCGAATGAAGGTCATTGCCGAGCACGTATGTGCCGCGCACGAGGCTCAGTGTGAGTTTGAATTCCTTAGAAACTACCCACCTACGGTTAATCATGCAAGCGCCGTGGATGAGGTGCGCAAAGTTTTAGCCCAAGTGGTCGGTGCGGAGCACGTCCTCGCTCAGGAGCCGACAATGGGCGCTGAGGATTTCTCCTATATGTTGCAAGCCTTGCCTGGAGCGTATTTCTTTATAGGTAACGGCGAGGGCGCTCATCGTCACGTTGGACACGGTGAGGGGCCTTGCACACTTCATAATCCAAGTTATGACTTTAACGATGATTTGATCCCTTTGGGCGGGACAGTTTGGGTGAGGATGGTGGAGTCGCTATTGGCTGTGTAACGCTAACCCCTAATTATTAGTGCCCCAAAGCTTAGATGCTTTGGGTGTCATAAGCCTTAAGTAAGCTATGCAAATGCACTCGGTCATTTGTCTCTAAATAAGGCAACAATAACCGCAGTAACTGGACCGCTCCTTTAAGGACTGATTGTTGCGCATTAGCGTCCTCCAAGGCGTTTCTGGGATCCCTTACATACTCGTAGCTTAGCCACCAAGTTAGCATAACCACCATGTGTACAGCTACAGCGTGTCTATCCTCGGTCGTAATTTGCAATGCACTTGATAGCTCCAAACCTTGGATTAACGATTTGAATGCGCTTGTTTTATGAAGGATGACATCCTTTATTTCTGATTCAAGAAGTCTATTGCGGCTTAGTAAATCGTTTAAATCTCTGTATAAAAAGCGATATTCCCAGACGATTTCAAAGATCGAATGAATAAAGAACCAAGCATCTTCGATATTTCTGATGTCCGTTGCAGCTGCTAGCAAGGGGATAAGTGCTTTTTGATACCTATCAAAAAGAGCGTTAACCAACTCTTCTTTAGCGGGGTAATGGTAGTAAAGATTGCCGGGGCTGATGTTCAGATCAGAGGAGATAAGAGTGGTGGAAACATTTGGCTCTCCATAACGATTGAAGAGCGCAAGGGAGGCATCCAAAATACGTTGAGCAGTGCGTCTAGGCGCTTTTGTTGCCATAGGTGTGAGCCACAGTCTGAGTGATGATCAAAAAAATTACTCTAACCCAGAAGCAAAAAAAAGAAACTCGGGTTCTTACCAGTTGAGCCCGATTAATTGAAAGGCTGATCGATTAACTTAAAGATTAAGTGGCGTCGGACTTTGATTTGGCGTCTGAACTGGCTTTTCGTTTCGGGGCTTGAGCAGTGCCTAGTTGCTGCTCTAGTACATCAATGCGGTCAAGTAAGGATTGCAACTGCTCAGCACTGGGGACTCCCATCTTATGTAAAGCCTTTGCGACACGGTCCTCAAAGATCGTCTCAAGTTTGTCCCACTGTCCAGTCGCTTTTTGGTTAAGCTCTTGAGCAATACCAGACATCTTTTGCGTGGCCTCGTGAATTTTGGTTTCAGCAGTTTCTTGAGTTTTGCGTTGTAAATCAATGCCGTTTTTGACCAAAGTTTCAAAGGCCTTTCCGCCCTCTTGTTGAGCTTTTGAGAAAGCGCCAAGACCTGCGAGCCAAATTTGTTGAGCAGACTCCTTCATGCTATCTGTAAATGCGTTGGGGTCGAAATGAGGGGGTTTTTTTTCCATATGGGCCGTCTTAAAGTGGATTCAGTTAATGATACTTTAAATCAAATATTGTGAATTGTTTAGTATGTAAAGACTAATTTTTAGATGTTTGCTATTTTGGACTGTAGGTATTGGCAGTTTAGAGCTCAAAGACTGGAAGTTCTAAGGGGTGCAACTGGGGGCTAAGCGGCAATCTAGAACTACAATAGAAGGTTGTTAAGTGTTACTAAATTTGAGAAGAAAAATTATTTCATGAGATGGTATGTTGTCCACACTCGGCCTCGTCAAGAGGAGCGGGCTTTAGAGAATTTAACCCGGCAGGGGTACTCAGCGTGGATGCCGTGGTTGGAGGTTGAAAAGTTTAGACGTGGGAAAATTACGAAAGTTTTAGAGCCCATGTTTAGCCGGTACATTTTTATTCAACTCGACCATGTAAATTCAAACTGGGGGCCAATACGGTCCACATTAGGTGTGAGTAAGTTAGTTACATTTGGGAATCAAGCTGCAGCTGTTCCGGATGAATTAATTGAGTTTTTACGAGCATCTCCACTTCAAGAAACTAAGCGCATTTTGAACAAAGGGGATACAGTTGAGTTTGTGCAAGGTCCCCTCAAAGGCATGACAGGTATCTTTGATCAACAAGACGGCGACATAAGAGCAATGGTACTGATCGAGTTGATCAACCAATCTCACAAAGTTCATGTACTCATTGAAGAGCTCAAGCCTGTTACTAATTAAGTCCAGCTATTAGCATGCAAACCAGACCCAAACACATAGCAATGATCATGGACGGAAATGGTCGTTGGGCAAAAAAAAGATTGTTGCCCAGAGCCGTAGGCCATGTGAGGGGTTCCTCCAATGTGCGCTCCATAGTTCAGGTATGCGTTGAGCATGGTGTTGAGTATTTAACGCTATTTGCATTTAGCACTGAAAATTGGAGAAGACCTGAAGATGAGGTCTCGACCTTGATGGACCTCTTTATCCAGTATCTCGATAAGGAAGTTGGGGAGATGAAGGCTGCTGGAATTCGGTTTCGTATGATCGGTGAGCGCTCAGCGTTTTCTGCCTCGCTTCAAGAGCGTATTGCAAGTGCGGAGCGCGAAACAAGTCAAAACACCAAGCTACATTTAACTGTCGCAGCCAATTACGGAGGACAGTGGGACATACTTAAAGCTACGCAGTTGTGGGCACAAGAAAATCCAAATACTTCGCTTTCTTTATTGGAGCCGCAGGAGTTAAAAAACTACTTAAGCACCCGTGAGCTCCCGGACCCCGATTTGCTTATTCGCACGGGAGGAGAGTCTAGGCTGAGTAACTTCTTGTTATGGCAGATGGCCTATACCGAGCTTTATTTTACGGATACGTATTGGCCCGAATTTGATAGAGCAGAATTAGAGATTGCACTTGATTGGTTTAGCAAACGAGTGCGGCGATTTGGACAGACGGATGAACAAGTTTTAGAAGAAAATTAGATTACTCTTGCCAAATGTTCAAAAAAACACGTATTAATGATTTGCAAATACGTTAAATTATGAAAATTTGTGGAAAAATACGGCTTCTCTTATAAAAGAGAGCACTGACCCTTTATGGTTCATGCCGGTGATTACCCGCCATCAACGACGGGCTTGCCAATGTTTAGGACAGACATATTCCTGTCAAATTTTTATTAAGTTTTATTAAGGTTAAACCTCATGAAGAGTGAAAATCGTACGGGTCATCCCCGAAAAGACCATTCTGTGCAGCGTACTGGCAAGTGCATAGCAATGATTGACAGTCATTACATGGCTTGGTTACTCAAACAAGAGTCTGAAGAAGACAACGAATCAATTAATAGACAAGCTTTAATACCTGCTTTGTCTCAAGCTTTAAAAACAGCGGGTCTCGCTGTTGATATTCAGCGTGTGTATTGGTACACCGATACCGAAGAAGAGCAATACCTGAATGATCAAATTATCCGCCTTGTCAGGTCCGAGCAAGCTGAGGGGAGTGATGCTTTATTGCAACTTATGAGTGGCGACCTAAAGCGATTAGCAGAGAACAAGGCCTGCGATCACTTATTAATAGCGAGCGATGACGAGAGAATACTGGGTCTCGTTGATGATGCACAGTTAAGGGGTATCGGCGTTCATTTGTTAGCAGATGAATCAGCTAGGCATATGGATCAATTGGCTACCGCTGATCCCGATTGGTGCAGACTTTTGGCGCATGCAGATCGAAGAATCTTTTTGCAATCAGCGGGTATTCGTGACTTAACGCATACAGTTAAGGCTGCTGCGGCAACGCCCACTGCTCCCGCAACGCCCTTGGATCCAGAGGCCATGCGTATCAAATTATTAGAGGTCGTGAATGGGTGGTGGTCTGATGAGCCGCAAGATATTCAAGATGATCTAAGGGATGAGCTTTTAAACAATCAAGGCATTCCGCAAGAGGTCGATCGACATTTACTTTTAAGAGTTAGAAAAGTGCTGGAACGGCCTTTAAGTTTTCCTGAGAAAAAAATGCTTAGGGAGATGGTTCGAAACACCGTTTTGGGCATTGCTCAAGATACAGCGGTTATTGCGCCTCCTGCTGAACCAGTTATGCCCGCATAAGAACTTTTCAATTTATGGACATCAAGAAGGCCCCTTGACTGGGCTATTTTGAGCCAGCAAAGGTAATGGATGAAGCCCAGGATTTTGATTTTTTCAAAGTTCTGGGCTTTTTGCCTATAGACATGGACTCCCAAGCAAAGCAGTCGTGATTGCGCTTACAGCTTTATTACATCGCAGGATGCCGCAATGTGTTATTTTGCAGTTATTCTTTCGTACACTATCCTTTAATTTGGGGGCGAATACGGCTCTCTCAGCGTCCCTAAAAAACGATATCTCAAATTGAATTCTAAATTTCACAAATTATGAGCGATACCCCCCATAAAGATATACACAACCAAGCTGAAATCTTGGCCCAAGCTTTGCCTTATATTCGCAAATTTCACGGCAAAACACTGGTTATCAAGTACGGCGGAAATGCAATGACGGACCCCAAGTTGCAGGCAGATTTTGCTGCAGATGTGGTGCTCTTAAAGTTGGTCGGTATGAATCCCGTAGTCGTTCACGGGGGTGGACCACAAATTGAAACTGTACTGAAGAGGCTTGGAAAAAAAGGCGAGTTTGTCCAGGGCATGAGAGTTACAGACGCAGAAACAATGGAAGTGGTTGAATGGGTTTTGGCTGGCGAGGTGCAACAAGATATCGTTGGATTGATAAACCAAGCGGGAGGTAAAGCGGTTGGTTTAACAGGTCGGGACGGCGGTTTAATTCATGCACGCAAGTTGAAAATGCTAGATAACAAAGACCCTTCTAAGGAAATTGACGTGGGTTTAGTGGGGGAGATTGTGGGCATTGATCCAGGTGTCGTTAAAGCCTTGCAAGATGATGCCTTTATACCTGTGATCAGTCCGATCGGCTTTGGCGAGAACAATGAGTCGTACAACATTAACGCGGATGTCGTTGCGGCAAAGCTCGCAACCGTATTACAAGCTGAGAAGTTGGTGTTGCTGACAAATACTGAGGGCGTACTGGATAAAAGCGGGAAATTACTGACAAATTTATCAGCCAGAGAGATTGACGATTTGTTTGAAGACGGTACGATCAGTGGGGGAATGCTCCCTAAGATTAGTGGTGCGCTAGATGCGGCAAAGAGTGGCGTAAACTCAGTCCATATCATTGACGGTCGTGTGCCGCATGTATTGCTGTTGGAGGTTTTAACGGAGCAAGCCTTTGGGACAATGATTCGGTCCCACTAATCAATTTGCATGGGGGTTATGAATGGTTGATGAGACTTTGTCGGGTGCGCCAGATGCAATCGAGGGCTCAGCCCCCTCAGCGAGCCGCAAACGCCCCAAGCCGGGAGAGCGCAGACTTCAAATCCTTCAAGCGCTTGCCCTGATGTTGGAGCAGCCCGGGTTTGACAGGATTACCACTGCCGCATTGGCTGCAAAATTAGAGGTAAGCGAAGCCGCTCTTTACAGACACTTTGCAAGTAAAGCGCAAATGTTTGAGGGATTAATAGAGTTTATTGAGCAAAGCCTTTTCACACTCATCAACCAAATTGCCGATAAAGAATTGCCGTTCCAATTAAAAGCACATCAAATTGCAACAGTTATTTTGCAGTTTGGTGAAAAAAATCCCGGTATGACGCGAGTGATGGTAGGAGATGCTTTGGTGTTTGAAAATGATCGTTTACAAACTCGAATGAATCAATTCTTTGACCGTATAGAGTCTAGCTTGCGAATTGTTTATAAAGATGTGGCGCAGTACACCAAATCAGCCACCCCCACAGTAGATTCGCAAATGCAGGCTAGCGCTTTAGTCACTTACATTATCGGAAGGTTGTTGCGCTACACACGCTCTGGTTTTAAGCGAATGCCCACAGAGTATTTAGAAGAAACGTTAAAGTTGTTTTAAAGCCACTTTGATCTAAAGAGATCAAAGGATGCACCAAAGTACTCATTTCATATTTTCTTGTCTTCAAGTTTTATGCATGATTTATCTTTGAACACCAAGCGTACTGAGCTCGTGTAAGAAATGAAATTGAAACGGATTGTATGAATCAATTGGATTTAACTGGACGACATGCAGTTGTAACGGGTGGAGCCGCCGGTCTTGGACTTGCAATAGCAAATCGTATTCTTGCCTCGCAGGGACAGGTTACCCTTTGGGATAAAGACGCAGCGAGGCTCATAAAGGCCCGTGAGAGCTTGTTGGTTGAATTCCCGGCATCGCAGGTTGACATCATGAGTGTAGATGTGGCTTCGTATGAGAGTGTGGCACAGGCAAGTGTGAAAACGCTAGCCCTTAAGGTTGTAGATATTTTGGTTAACTGTGCTGGCATAACGGGTCCAAACACGACAATGTGGGATTATCCTATTCAGGCCTGGCGGGATGTGATGGATGTAAACGTGAACGGACTCTTTTACTGTTGTAAAGAGTTGTCCTCGCATATGAAGGATAGGGGGTTTGGTCGGATTGTGAATGTCGCCTCTGTAGCCGGCAAGGACGGCAATCCCAATGCTAGTGCCTATAGCGCAAGTAAGGCGGCCGTCATTGGATTGACCAAATCTTTGGGTAAAGAGTTGGCAGAAACGGGGGTGCTTGTGAACTGCGTCACTCCTGCAGCAGTGAAGACTGCACTTTTTGATCAAATGTCAGCAGAGCACATACAATTCATGTTGAGTAAGATACCCATGGGGCGTTTTGGGTTGCCTGAGGAAGTGGCCGCTTTGGTGTGTTGGTTGTGTACAGAGGATTGCTCATTCTCAACAGGCGCGGTGTTTGATCTATCTGGTGGACGAGCTACTTATTAGCAAAAGCTAGGTATGTTTATTTAAATTTAAGTAATCTTTTTTTTATGGAGTCAAAATGAAATTAGTACGTTATGGGAAAGTAGGAAAAGAAAAACCTGGTTTGATTGATGCAAATGGCAAGGTGAGGGATCTCAGTCACATCATCTCCGATATCACGCCGGACAATTTGAGTGACAAAGTGCTGCACAAACTCGCTAAATTAAATCCCGCCAAACTGCCTTTGGTGCGCGGCAATCCACGTATGGGATGCCCTGTAATCGGATCTGGAAAATTTATCGCGATTGGTTTGAATTATGCGGATCACGCTGCAGAGGCTGGAATGCCTTTGCCTAAAGAGCCCATCATCTTCATGAAGCCAACAAGCTGTATCCAAGGGCCAGATGACGAAGTCATGTTGCCCAAAGGATCAGTAAAAAGCGATTGGGAAGTTGAATTAGGTGTTGTGATTGGAACCAAAGCTTCGTATGTTTCACTCAAAAGCGCCTTAGACCACGTTGCAGGTTATTGCACGATAAATGACGTGAGTGAGCGTGAATATCAAATTGAGCGCGGCGGCACATGGGATAAGGGAAAGGGATGTGACACCTTTGGTCCTATTGGTCCTTGGCTTGTAACGCGGGATGAAATTACAAACCCACAAAAACTAGATATGTGGATGGAGTTGAACGGAAAGCGCATGCAAACGGGTAACACCAAAACTATGGTGTTTAATGTTGCGAAGCTTATTAGCTATACCAGCCAATTTATGACCTTATACCCCGGTGACATTATTACAACCGGCACGCCTCCAGGCGTTGGAATGGGTGTTAAGGTGAACGGGAAGTCTGCCCCTGTATTTTTAAAACCTGGAGATGTAATGACTCTGGGTGTTGAAGGGTTGGGAGAGCAAACACAAAAAGTTATAGCTTATAAAAAGCAAAAATAATTTTTTAAACATCAAAAGCTACGACTTATGCAAACCCCCCTCATTTAATGGGGGTGCACGAGGAGTAGCTTTTTTTATGAAGGCGGAAATAATCTAGAGTCTCATGGAAATTTTCAGCTGACAAGCGTGGTAATGCACTAGCTTGTGAGTTTATAGGCATAGAGTGCCGGGTTAATTGAATGGGGTAATGTACAGGTTGCTTAAGTATTTAAATCGGTTAGTTTATGAGATTCAACGCGCCCATCGAGCTTTATGCCAATCATATCAAGTGAACTTGCTACTTTAAAATCTTCGTCATCAAAGAGTTTATCCCCTGTCGGGTTGGGAACGCCATTTGCTGAAATATTTTGAAAATCATAAAGCTTTGAGTCCATCAGGTGTGATGGCGCAATGTTTTGTAATGAGCGAAATATATTTTGAACTCGCCCCGGCGATTTTCTATCCCATTCTCTAAGCATATTACCAACTACGCGGCGTTGCAAATTTTCCTGGCTACCGCAAAGCGTACAAGGAATAATAGGAAAGGCCCGGTGCGTGGCCCAGTCAATTAGATCATTTTCAGTGACATAAGAAAGAGGGCGAATGACGATGTGTCGCCCATCGTCGCTGACAAGTTTTGGGGGCATCGTCTTAAGCTTTGCACCAAAAAACATGTTTAAGAAAAATGTCTGCAAAATATCATCTCGGTGATGACCAAGCGCAATTTTAGTTGCCCCGAGTTCGTCTGCGACTCTGTACAAGATGCCTCTACGCAGTCGGCTGCATAGGCTGCACATAGTTTTGCCTTCAGGAATTTTATCCTTAACAATAGAATATGTATCTTGATTTTCAATATGAAAATCAATTCCCAGTTTAGTTAAATAGGTAGGCAATATATCTGCTGGAAAGCCGGGTTGCTTTTGGTCTAAATTGACCGCAACGATATCAAAATCAATGGGCGCTCGAGCGCGCAGTTTCAGCAAAATATCTAGCATTGCATAACTGTCTTTGCCCCCTGAGAGGCAAACCATGACTTTATCCCCTTCGCTGATCATGTTGTAATCAACAATCGCTTGTCCCATTAAGCGACAAAGGCGTTTTTCAAGCTTGTGAGTCTCGCGCTCTTTCATAAACCTTGCAGAGTGATTTTGCTCAGCTGTACTCTTGTCAAGCAAGATTTCGTCTGCGTGGTGAGACTCTAAGCCCGAATCTGTCCAAGAATGCGTTTCCAATTTAGCTCACCATTGTCCTGTTTCAATACGAATAGCGACTTCGCAGTCGCTAAAGATTTCAAGTTTTGCAATTTTTACTCTGACTCCAATAACGCCGTTTAGTTGCATCAGACGAAGTGCCAACTTACCAATTAAACTCTCCAACAAATTCACGTGTACCGCTGTGCACTCTGTGATTATGATTTGTCTAACCTTTCTGTAATCAAGCACATGTAATATCTCATCATCACGGGGTAATAGGGGTTGTGTTCCGAAATTAAGCTCTGCATCGACTTGAATCGGCTGGGGTCTTATTTTCTCATGATCTAAGATGCCTAGATTCGCGTCAAAGCGCAGACCATTGAGAGTGAGAATTTGATTGCCTTTGCTTAACATATTGATTGCATTTCTTATTTGCTTAATTTGCACCTAAAGACCTCTACCCCGACTGCAGCGCAATCTGGGTAAACGTCCGGCTTATGAGAGCTTACTCGGGCTGCTTTAACGCCCGGATTGGCCAAGAGTGAGTCTAGTAAATCATCGACTAAGCTCTCTTGTAGATTGATGTGCCCACGCTCAATTCTTGCAAATACTACCTCACGAATAAAATCATAGTCAATCACTTCATGTAAAGAGTCAGAAGTGGGCGTACTCAAGGTGAGCGGGACAAAGAGTTCTACATCAATGATGAGTCGTTGAGCGGTGTTTAGTTCAAACTCATGGATGCCAATACTTGCTTTAACCTCTAATCCCTTTAGGAATAATTTGCGGCACTCGTTCATGAGGGCCCACTCATGTGTATGGTTTTTCATGGATGTGTATTGGTGAGTTGATCAGTAATGAACATAATGTCACGCGCGCTTGGTAATAAATGTTGACCGTTGTCTACTTTAAGGGTTGTGCCAGTAATGCAGGAATTTTGAGCGAGAAAGAGCACGCTTTGAGCAACTTTTTCAGGTTCAATGGGAGTACTTAATAAATTGGCGCGACTCGCTAATTTGAAGTTCTCCAAATTTTGAGGGCCGCTTGGATAGATAAGTCCTGGTGAGACAGCGTTGACGCGAAGGTGAGGGCCAAAGGACTGAGCTTGAAGGGCTACTATACGCTCTAGCGCTAGTTTGGAGACGGTGTAGGAGAAATAGTCAGGGTTAAGGTTGAAAACTTTTTGATCCAAAATGTGAACAATACTGGCAAAGCTACGCTCGGGTTGTGGCTTGGACAAATTTACAATTGATTCGTAAAACCACTTGCCAAAACGCATGGGGGCCATTAAATTAACGCTCAGTTGTTGGAGAGCCTGTCGTTCCTCAAAATCATGCGCATTGTCAGGGATGAAGAGAGATGCATTGTTGACAAGACAAGAGAGGTTTTGGTCAGTAATATCAAGTGTACGCTTAAAGAGTTCATGACAACTTTGTTCGCTCTCCAGTTCTGCATAAAGGGCGTGAGCCTGCACACCCAGCACTGCCGCCTCTTTGCAAAGCGAATTTGCTTCGACCTCAGAATTGCGATAATGGCAGAGGAGATTCCATCCCGCTTTTGCAAAAGAAAGACCAATCTCCCGTCCTAGACGAGTTGCACCACCGGTGACGAGAACCCAAGCAGACATAAATTAAAAATAAAAGGATTGAAACAACTTGCATTTTCACAAATTTTTGGATTCTTTGCCTCAACCGGACGCGAAAGTTGAGCCTAAAACAGATTTAGAAGGCTTAATCCGTGGTCTTATTGATGAAGGTGCTGGTTGGATAGACTTTGCTCGGTTCATGTCTACCGCACTTTATGAGCCTAAATGGGGTTATTACAGCTCTCAAAATAGACAAATTGGGGGTAAGCCCTCTTTGGGAAGTGATTTCGTAACAGCTCCAGAACTGACCCCTGCCTTCGGGCGCGCACTTGGAAACAGCGTGGCACAGGCCTTAATACAAACTCAAACCGATGAGATCTGGGAGTTTGGGCCTGGTACGGGCGCATTGGCATTTCAATTACTTGATTACTTAGGTGATAAGGTCAAAAAATACACACTCGTAGATGTCTCTGGGGAGTTAAGAGCGCGTCAAAGCGCAACGCTTGAAGTTTATAAAGACAAGGTGAGTTGGGTGAGTGAGCTGCCACCTCACATGCAAGGTGTTTTAATTGGGAACGAAGTCTTAGACGCTATCCCAGTTAATATCTTAAAACGTATATCAGGTACCTGGTTTGAGCAAGGCGTGAGCTATTCAAATTTGAGTGATAGCGCTAGTGCACCGTCAGACTCATTTACATGGGCTTTTAAAGAGACATCGCTTCGCCCCCCTACTGAGGACGGGTTAGTGGGAGACTATTTAACTGAGATTCACCCTCAAGCGCAGGCATTTATAAGCACGCTCGTAAAGAAATTTAGCAAGGGAGCTTTTTTCTTTATCGACTATGGATTTCCGGAGAGGGAGTATTACCATCCCCAAAGGCACATGGGTACGATCATGTGTCATTTTCGCCATACCGCAGACGATAATCCACTTGTGTTGGTTGGTCACAAGGATATAACGGCGCACGTCAACTTTACAGCGGTGGCTTTGGCGGCGCAAGAGGCAGGCGCCGAAGTGCTCGGATACACAAGTCAGGCCCACTTTTTAATTAATTCGGGTCTGTTAGAGGGCCTAGACCGTGCGGACCGTGAGCAAAGAGCGGCGGCGCTCAAACTCATCAACGAGCATGAGATGGGGGAGCTATTTAAAGTGCTAGTGTTGGGTGTAGGGGTTAGTTTTGATCCTCTAGGTTGTCAGCGCGGAGATCGCACGCACACTCTTTAAAGGTTCACTAATGTTTAGGTCAGTTTTAGCAGTTTTAATATTAATAATACTTGCTCAATATTTTGGGCCTTGGTTGAGGCGTTTCAGATTTGGCAAGTTGCCTGGAGATATTACCTTTTACCTCTTTAATAGAGTTTGGTATTTGCCCATCACAACTGCTTTCTTGGTGAGTGCGCTGCTTGGGGTAATTTCAAGGTTTATTTGATGCCGATAAAAATTGAGATTCCCAAACTATTGTTTGCAAAGTTTAAGTAACACTGAAGTATGCTTGGAGTTTAAATTGCAAGTTTTGAATTTTGATATTCTAGAATTGCCACTTCCAATGCACTTTGACGCGCTTGATTGATTGCTTCTCCGATTTGAGCTGCAGCTAGCCCATCGCGAATTGCGCGATCTGCAACCACTTTGTGATCAATGCTTAGTGCGGATTGCTGCATTTGTAGTAAAAATTCTTTAGGTGAATGTACTGTTGATACTATGGCTGCCTTCGTACCAAGAAGGTGGTTTGAGTCTTTCGCAGATAAACTATTATGCGTCTCCAAGCATTCACTTGCAGTAAGTAACTCGACAAAGCGTTCAGGTCTTCTAAGTGCATCACAAGACTGAAGTAGAAGCAATAACTCTTTCGCACATAATGTTGATGCGTTTGAAATGCTTTCAAATGATTTGATTAATAACTGAGCAAGCTCCGTGCAGTCTTTTGGAGCTTTTAGATGAGTTATCGGCCACAAGAAATTTAAAATAGCGAAGCGTACTGAAAGTGGAGTTCTTAATTTTGCGGCCTGAGTAAGCGCCTGTTTCACACGGGTTAATTGTGATTTATCAAGGTCTGAGGTTTGGATTTGTGGGAAGAGTCTTGTTAACGCCCCACAATCTATCAAAACCTCCAGCATACGAAAGGGATCGGTCGTCATCAGACCTTTAGATAATTCTTGCCAAACTCTTTCACCAACTAATGCATCAACTTCACCGTCCTCACACATTTGCTGAAGTAGCGTTTGGGTTTCTGCGGCAATTGTGAATGCTGGATAGCGGGCCGCAAAACGTGAGAGCCTTAGCACTCGAACTGGATCTTCCTTAAATGCCGGTGAAACGTGTCTAAATATCTTGTTTTTAATATCTTCCTTGCCGTGAAAGGGATCTATTAAATTCCCGTCTAAATCTTTAGCAATAGCATTTATGGTGAGATCCCTTCTTGCCAGATCTTCCTCTAATGTAATGTGTGAATCTGCATGAAATACAAAGCCGTGGTAGCCGGGGGCAGTTTTGCGCTCGGTGCGTGCAAGTGCATATTCTTCACCTGTTTGGGGATGTAAGAAAACGGGAAAGTCTTTTCCTACAGGTGTGTAGCCCTCAAAAATAAGGTCCTCTGGCGTTGCTCCAACAACGACCCAGTCTTTGTCGGAGTCACTAACCCCCATGAGCTCATCTCTTACTGCGCCGCCAACTAAGTAGATCTTCATTGGATGTTGAGAAATGTCTTTTAGTCAACGTGGACTGTTTGATTCATTGACGCCGAAGACACCGTAAATAGACTGGGGCACTTTAATGTCCAGCGCTTCTAAGCCTGGGAATTTGCCGTGGAGTACATTGTCAACGCGCATGGAGAGTAGGTTATCCCGGCTCATTAGCGTACGACCAGGAAGATGTTCCATGACAAGCGCCTGAAGATAAGCGGTGAAAGGGGGGAGTCCAAAAATGGGTCTGTGGTGATGACTCCATTGACCTGCAAACTGAACCAACTCACGCAAGGTAAATACACTTGGACCACCAAGCTCAAATGTTTGATGAGTTGTATGGGGATTTATCAAACACTGAGCTATTGCATGAGCCACATCAACCACCCACACAGGCTGAAACTTTGATTGTGCACCAGCTAAGGGTATGACTGGAAAATATTTTTGTAGTTCCGCAAATACGTTGATGAACTGATCATCAAGTCCAAATATTACACTGGGCCTGATGAGAGTTAAGTTGAGGCTTTTTGTTTTGGCGATGCTATGAAGTACTTGCTCACCCCTTGCTTTGCTCCTTAAATACATTGAAGGCGCGCTTTGATCTGCGCCCAGCGCACTAATGTGGATTAAGCGCTTGACGCCTAGTTCCCCGCAGATATTTGCAAGTGATGTGGGCAGGCGCTCATGTACCTTTTCAAATTCATCTTCGCTACCGTGAAGCACAGCAATTAAATTAATAACGGCACTATGTCCGGTAAGTGCTATTTTGAGTGCCTTGGGATCATGTGGGTTACCTTGCACAACGTCAACGAATGGCAGATGCTTGACAGATTTCGCATCACCACGTCGCGTCATAACGGTCATTTTTATGCCTAATTGGTTCAAACGTTCACAGACATGTCTGCCAACAAAACCAGATCCACCGAGAATCAACACTTTAGGTGCATTCATAATTATTCCAAACAATATTAAATTTCTAAGTCTTCATCCCACTGATGACCGGCGCTTGCGATCATGACCTTGGATTGACTTGGACCCCAGGTACCACTTGGGTAAGTGTAAAGGGGCGCGTCTCCTGTCAGCCAGTCCTGCAAAATAGGCTCCACCCAGGACCAGGCAGCCTCTTGTTCATCACTGCGCACGAATAAATTTAAGCGACCAGCAATTGCATCTAGCAATAACCGCTCATAAGCCCCTACCCTGTCAGTGCCAAAACGCTTGTCAAAGTCTAAATCAAGATGAACTGGGGATAAAAGAGGTCCCAGTGGTCCTCCTAGACTCTTAGAGTGCGTTGGTGTTAGTTGACCAACTTGCGAGGGTGCTTGTCCTTGAGCAAAAAGGTGCAAAGACATTCCGTCCTTGGGTTGTAAGTGAATCACAAGTTGATTGGCCGAGCCGTTGGGAGTTTGAAATATGGGGTGAGGAGTCGGTCTAAAGTTGATAACGATACGTGCATCTTGCTCGGCCATTCTTTTGCCGGTTCTAAGATAAAAGGGTACACCCGCCCAACGCCAGTTGTTCACCTCCGTCTTAAGCGCAACAAAGGTCTCTGTTTTACTGCGCGAGTCGACTCCCGCTTCTTCGGTATAGCCTTTAACAGGGACTCCTTCAACTAGGCCTGCACTATATTGACCGCGTACGATATCCCTACGAAGAGTCTGAGTACTCCAAGGTTTCAGGGAGCGAAGTACTTTTAATTTTTCATCTCGGATCGCATCTGCATGCGCATTGATAGGGGGCTCCATGGCGATTGCACAAAGCAATTGCAACGCGTGATTTTGAATCATGTCCCTGAGCGCACCTGTTTGCTCATAAAAGGGCCCGCGCGTGCTGATGCCGATTTGCTCAGCGAGCGTGATTTGAATGCTTGAGACTGTGTCTCGCCGCCAAAGCGGTTCAAAAAGAGAGTTCCCAAAGCGCAAGGCAAAAAGGTTTTGTACGGATGGTTTGCCAAGGTAGTGATCTATTCGAAAGATCTGCCATTCAGAGAAATGACCCTTAACTGCTGCGTTAATTTCTCGGTTGGTTTGTAGGTTCTGCCCCAGTGGTTTTTCTAAAACAATACGTGTGTTTTTTGTATTGAGGCCGCATGCGCCTAAGTGCTCACAAATCGAAGTAAATAAGTGAGGCGCAGTTGCCAAGTACATGACACAAATATCTGCGGTATGCTCATTAAGCTTTTGTTTAAGTGCCGCGTAGTCGCTAGAGCGGTTTAAGTCGCAGGGTTGATAAAAGAGTTGCTGTGCAAATTCATTAAACTCTGCTGATTGAGGTCTCTTCTCTCCATCTATGGTTTGAAGTCGCTCGCCTATCAGAGCGCGAAACTCGGCATCACTCATTTTGTCGCGGGCTACGCCGATGATGCGGCCATTTTTGGGCAAAGTTTGATGTCGGTACGCTTGGAAGAGTGCGGGCAAGATTTTGCGCCAGGCTAAATCCCCGGTCCCACCAAAGAGAACGAGTTGAAAACTCATTTATTTAGGCTCCCCCAGGCTTAGTATTTCTAGACAGGTCATTAAGTACATTTTAATTAAGAGTTGGATTGACTAAGCGATTACGGCTAACCAGGCATGGTTTTATTTTGAATCCCGGCCTTGCTCTCGTCCTAAGGTTCTAGAACTACTTTGGTTTCATTAAAGCGCCTCTAATGCACTCCCAATACACCCCTAAAGTGCCCTTTAAGTGCCCCTTAAGTGCCCAATAGAAGTTGGGATAACTTTACTTTTTTTATCTAAGGGATCATATCCGACAAATTCTGCGCATAGCACGTGCTTTTTCTCGTCTTTTTTTCGAACTCAATAGTGTTTCCTTAATACGCCAGTGTACGCTTGTACCTAGATTTAGCAAGAGAGATTAGGGGTAGGAATCATTTTTACAAGCAAGCGGCGAATTTTGTATTCCCCGCTACGCCCAAGCTTGGCGCGATCTGAGGTTTAGACTTAGTCGCTGATTGCGTCACATTTGTGACTTGAAAGGGTTTTTTCGCTATTTCTAGACATTTATTCGTGGAACTTACTAAACAGTCTTGCGATAATATTGATATGAATGATCTTGACACTTTAAAGCAATGGACTGTAGTGGTCGCTGACACAGGCGATTTGAGCCAAGTTGCGGTCTACAGACCCCAGGACGCAACAACCAATCCGTCGTTGGTATTGAAAGCGGCGCAAAAGCCCGAGAGTGCACCCTTGATTAAGGACATCCTTACCCACTTTGCCTCGCGACCTATTGATGAATTGGTAGATCGATTATTGGTCAAACTTGGTTGCGAGATACTTTCCTTAATACCAGGACGCGTATCAACTGAGGTGGATTCTAGGCTCAGTTTTGATACAGCAGGTACGGTTGCTCGCGCGCAAAGAATTATTGACTTGTATTCGAGCTCAGGGG
The DNA here is from genome assembly GCA_903896615.1 of uncultured Burkholderiales bacterium. Taxonomy (GTDB): domain Bacteria; phylum Pseudomonadota; class Gammaproteobacteria; order Burkholderiales; family Burkholderiaceae_C; genus Limnohabitans. Next base: position 5,651 of record CAITYM010000018.1, on the reverse strand, counting down.
TTGATGCGTCTAGAGTTTTAATTAAGATTGCCGCAACCTGGGAAGGTATTCAAGCAGCAAGGGTACTAGAGCAGAGCGGTATTCATACCAATTTGACTTTGCTCTTCAATTTCTCACAGGCTTTGAGCTGCGCTCACGCGAAAGTACAACTGATTTCCCCATTTGTTGGTAGGATTTATGATTGGTATAAAAAATCAGCTGGTACAGCATGGGATGAAGTTGCCAGTAGTGGTGTAAATGATCCAGGTGTTAAATCAGTTACTTCTATCTATCGTTTTTTTAAAGCCCACGATGTTAAAACTGAAGTAATGGGCGCTAGCTTTAGGAGCGTTGAGCAAATAAAAGCCTTAGCAGGTTGTGATTTATTAACGATTAGTCCGGATTTACTCCAGAAAATGTCGCAAATAAAGTCGTCACCAGAGCCGCAAAGAGTTTTGCGTCCAATTGGTCCCTCTAAGGAGACAATTGATGAACTTGTGTTGCCTCATCGTCTGCTAGGGATAGGAAAGTCAGCAGAGCAGGGCCTAGCTTTAGGCTTGACTGAATCCGAATTTAGATTGTCTTTAAATGAAGATGCAATGGCAAGCGATAAGTTAGCTGAGGGTATCCGCGCCTTTTGTCTTGATACCATCAAGCTTGAAGCTCTTTTGAAAGCGTAAACTATTTTTCTAATATGACAAAGCGTTGTGATCAAGTTAAGGCCTGGCAGGTTTTGCAACAACTTAAGGTTGAAAAGCAGACGCTTGATCTGCGAAATATTTTTGCATCCCAGGAAAATCGGTTTGAACATTTCAGTTTATCTGCGCCACACGTATTTGTTGATTTTTCCAAATGTATGTGGGATGAGCAGGTTGAGGACGCTCTCCTAGAGTTGGCTGGTCAGACGGATACCGAACAATTAAGAGATGCAATGTTTGCGGGCGAGTTGATCAATACTACCGAACAACGAGCCGTTATGCATTGGTTACTAAGGGTCCCTAATGGCACAAGGTTGCCCCTAGGATTAGAGCAAAGTCACAAAGAAGTTATTGAAACACTGGAGAGGTTTTTGTCATTCGCCGAGCTGATCCGAGCTGATAACACCATCACAGATGTTGTCAATATTGGCATTGGGGGCTCTGATCTGGGGCCGCAAATGGCTGTAAAAGCGCTTGACGAATTTGTTATACCGACTAAGAGATTTCACTTCCTCTCAAACATAGATGCACACGAAAGTCTTCGCTTGTTTAGAACACTTAAACCAGAGAGCACCCTTTTCCTGATTGCCTCCAAGTCTTTCTCAACCTTGGAGACGATGACCAATGCAGCGTTGGCCAAGGAGTGGTTCTTACAAGCAGGAGGAAAACATATTGAAAACCATTTTGTAGGCTTGACTTCAAACACCAAGGGCGCGAACGCATTTGGTATTACTACGACTTTTGGATTTTGGGACTGGGTAGGAGGACGATATTCGATGTGGTCCTCTATTGGTTTATCCATAGCGATTGCAATTGGAGAGGATGGGTTCAAGTCGTTCTTAAGGGGCGCATTTGAGATGGATCATCATTTCAAGACCGCTGGAGCAAGAGATAACCTACCCTTAAAGCTCGGCTTGTTGGATATTTGGTACCGCAATTTCTTGAATTATGGATCTAGGAGTATCGCCCCTTATCACAGCGGTTTGAGCCGATTGCCTGCATATCTGCAACAACTCGAAATGGAGAGTAACGGTAAATCGGTTGATAAGTTTGGGCTTCAGGTCAAGTACGGCACTGCGCCTGTGTTGTGGGGGGAGCCAGGTACGAATGGGCAACACGCTTTTTTTCAAATGCTACATCAGGGAACGGATGTCATCCCTGTAGAGTTTTTGGTGGTTAAAGATCCGAGCCATACGCATGTAAAAAATCATGAATTGTTATTAGCCAATGCACTTGCACAGGCACAGGCTTTCATGATCGGAGAATCAAAGGACGCAAAAGACCTTCAAACCGCGCCGACGGTTAAAGTGGGAGATTGGGCCTCTCATCAAGCAGATAGCTCCCAGCATGCTGCGCGTCGTTTTCCTGGGAATAGGCCAAGCCTGTTCTTTGCATTAGAGCGTTTAACACCCGAATCATTGGGCGCATTGATCGCGCTCTCTGAACACCGCACTTTTGTCGCCGGTGCCGTATGGGGGATCAACTCCTTTGATCAATTCGGGGTAGAGTTGGGCAAAAAACTCACTCAAAATATTGTCAATCAATTTGACGTAGAACACCCTATGAATATAGATCCTTCAACACAAGGACTCATGATCAAGTTGAAACTCAAGTCAGTTCCTTAGGGAGTCAAATGAGCTGCAAGTTAATTTATGCAAGACGCAGTAACTAATTTTGTGTTTGATTTTGGTGCAGTCATCTTCGAGTGGAATCCGGTCAAGCGGGTTGAGAACCATTTTCAAGGCGATTGGTTTGGTAGTGATAGCGCTCGCGCACTTGCTCAAAATATTTTTGGACATTCGAGTTGGCATGCCTTTGATGAGGGCCTAATAAGTATGCATGCAGTCATTGAGCAGACGTCAAAAAGACTGGGCATTGAGAGGCGTCTCTTAGCTGAGTTGATAGCGCCCATAGGAGATGATCTGGCGCCAATAGAATCATCAGTACAAATTTTGGAAATGTTACGAGCTCGAAGGGATAAAGGGGAGTCTTGTCGACTTTTTTTCCTCTCTAATATGCCTGAGCCGTATGCGAGAGTGCTGGAGCGCAAACATTCATTTTTGAGTTGGTTTGATGCTGGTATTTTTTCTGCAGATGTTAAGCTCGCTAAGCCAGATATTAAGATTTATAAACTTTTGGCTCAACAGTACCACTTAACCGCAGAGAACACCCTCTTCGTCGATGATCAATTACTCAATATCCAAGCCGCACAGTCTCTTGGGTGGAGGGTCGTGCATTTAGAGAGCCCATTTGAGCTTTCAGAGAAAATTTTAAGGTTTTTATAAAGATCGTTGAATCTTACAAGCAACAAAAAACCCGCAAGCTTTTGACTTACGGGTTTTGATTTAGGGCTATTTAGTGCAAAAAGAATCTCTGCACTAAATAACGCTAAGCGTTTTGGGTAATTACATGCCCATGTCGCCCATACCGCCCATGCCACCCATTCCACCACCAGGCATTGCAGGTGCATCTTCTTTGGGTGCTTCTGCGACCATGCACTCTGTTGTGAGCATTAACGCAGCAACGGAGGCTGCATTTTGCAGTGCTGTACGAGTAACTTTGGTTGGATCCAAAATACCCATTTCGATCATATCGCCGTAAGTATCATTTGCGGCGTTAAATCCGTAGTTGCCTTTACCGGCAAGCACTGCATTAACTACAACACTGGCTTCGCCGCCGGCGTTGTATACGATTTCGCGCAGTGGAGCTTCGATGGCTTTCAAAACGAGTTTGATACCAGCATCTTGGTCAGCGTTGTCACCCTTGATGGCACCGGCAGCTTGTTTAGCGCGCAGTAAAGCTACGCCACCACCGGCCACGATACCTTCTTCAACTGCGGCGCGAGTTGCGTGCAATGCGTCTTCAACGCGGGCTTTCTTCTCTTTCATTTCAACTTCAGTAGCCGCGCCAACTTTGATTAGAGCAACACCGCCGGCGAGTTTTGCAACACGCTCTTGGAGCTTTTCACGGTCGTAGTCAGAGGTTGCTTCCTCGATTTGAACACGGATTTGTTTTACACGTGCTTCGATATCAGCAGCTGCGCCAGCGCCGTCAATTAAAGTTGTGTTTTCTTTGCCAACTTCAACGCGCTTAGCTTGTCCGAGATCTGTAAGTCCAACTTTTTCAAGCGTCAAACCAACTTCTTCGGCAATAACTTTACCGCCAGTCAAAATTGCGATGTCTTCTAACATTGCTTTACGACGATCACCAAAGCCAGGAGCTTTAACAGCAACTACTTTTAATATACCGCGAATGGTGTTCACAACTAAAGTTGCAAGCGCCTCGCCCTCAACTTCTTCTGCAATGATCAAGAGGGGACGGCCAGCTTTAGCAACTTGCTCAAGTGTTGGAAGTAGGTCGCGGATGTTGGAGATTTTCTTGTCATACAAAAGGACAAAGGGATTTTCAAGAATCGCAACTTGTTTCTCTTGGTTGTTAATGAAGTAAGGTGATAGGTAGCCGCGGTCAAATTGCATACCCTCAACGATATCGAGTTCGTTGTTGAGCGACTTGCCGTCTTCGACAGTGATCACGCCTTCTTTACCAACTTTATCCATTGCTTCAGCAATAATTTTGCCGATGGACTCATCGCTGTTTGCTGAAATAGAACCGACTTGTGCTATTTCCTTAGAAGTTGTTGTTGTCTTAGTTGCTTTTTTGAGTTGCTCAACGAGTGCACTTACTGCCTTGTCGATTCCGCGCTTTAAATCCATTGGATTCATGCCTGCTGCAACATATTTCATGCCTTCGCGGACGATAGCTTGAGCAAGTACAGTCGCAGTTGTAGTTCCGTCACCAGCGATATCGCTAGTCTTGGAGGCAACTTCCTTAACCATTTGAGCTCCCATGTTTTGGAGCTTGTCTTTGAGTTCGATTTCTTTTGCTACAGATACACCGTCTTTTGTGACTGTTGGAGCGCCAAATGAACGCTCTAAAACCACGTTGCGACCCTTTGGTCCAAGTGTTACTTTAACTGCGTTGGCGAGGATGTTTACACCCTCAACCATGCGTGCGCGGGCTTCACCGCCAAAAATTACGTCTTTTGCTGCCATTTAAATATCTCCGAATTAATGTTGATTACTTAGCGTCTACAACTGCAAATAAATCTTCCTCTTTCATAACGAGGAGTTCATCGCCGTCAACTTTGACAGTTTGGCCACTGTATTTGCCAAAGAGAACGCGATCGCCTACTTTGACGCCAACAGCAATCAAATCACCTTTGTCGTTTTTCTTGCCAGGACCAACAGCAAGGATTTCACCTTGATCTGGCTTTTCTGCTGCATTATCAGGAATAACAATTCCGGATGCTGTTTTAGTTTCGTTTTCCAAACGCTTTACGATCACTCGATCGTGAAGAGGACGAAGTTTCATGAGATCTCCTAGTAAATAAAAAGTAGAAACAAAATGAGAACTAAAGGGTTCTTATTTGTGAATCAATGCGGCCTGGAGTGATAATTGTTCTATTAGCACTCTTCGAGGACGAGTGCTAATGATAGTGTCGTTTTTGAATATTTCAAGAGGACAAATGTGAAACTTCTAATAAGTGCGCAGATTTAAGAAGTAATATATTCACTTGTAATGCATTATTTTTAATACAAATTAATTAAATAAAATGATTTTATGATATTTTATTTATTATTTAGTACTGTTTAACAGAGAAAAAAATACAGAAATTAATTTTTGAGTATTTAATCCAAAAAATCTGATTCCTACAAAATCTTAGAAACGAAGGAAATTAAAACTGAAATGGAAGAAAAATGGAGGTTTGGTAAAAAAATAAGGTGGCATTTTTTGAGATTACTCCGGGTCAAGGTGTGAGGCGCATTGCTTGGTTCTTGAAAAAAGGTGGGGTACATGATCGAGTCATAAAGTGAACTTTGGAGAGTAAATGTGTTGCTTATGAATTATCCCGCTGTCGTATAAAAAAGCCATGAGCGAATGCTAGCTATTTATCCAAAGCTTTGATTTAAACTT